>JAAYDH010000115.1 GCA_012729405.1 Erysipelotrichaceae bacterium | reverse complement strand
CTCGCTGATTATCACAATATCAATCGCGACTCCTATATCTTTTCGCTCACCCTACGTTACGAGTTAGATAAGGTTTTAAAAGCAGGCCAGCAAGCGATTCTTTTAATTAATCGTCGTGGCTTTTCAACCAGCATCTCGTGTCGAAGTTGTGGCTATGTATTCCGCTGCCCGACCTGTGGTATTGCTTTAACCTATCATAAAACTGATAATATGCTGAAATGCCATCATTGTGATTATGTTCAAGTGATGCCAGAAACGTGTCCCGAATGCGGCTCGAAATATCTCATGAAAACCGGATTTGGAACTGAGCGAATTGAAGAAGAAGTACATCGATTATTCCCGGAAGCTCGAACCCTTCGATTAGACAGCGACTCCGCTAAAGTTCGCACAAAAATTCCTTCAATTATTGAGTCTTTTAGGAAAAAAGAAGCTGACATTCTTATTGGGACACAAATGATAGCAAAGGGTCACGACTTCCCGGATGTCACTCTAGTCGGTATCGTTTTAGCTGATATTGGCTTATCAATGCCGTCTTTTCGAAGTTCAGAAAGAGTTTTCCAATTAATTACTCAAGCTGTCGGCCGTTCTGGGCGCAGCGACAAGGTCGGGAAAGCAATTATTCAAACCTACAATCCCTCTCATTACGCTATTACTTATGGCGCGCGTCAAGACTACGAAGGGTTCTTCCTCAAAGAAATGGGGATGCGAAAATTGCAGAATTATCCGCCTTATTATTTCCTTGCCAGCATTACGGTTTCCGGAAAGAAAGAAGAAACGGTTATCACTCAGACTTACAATGCCGTCGATTATCTCAATGGCGAGCTTGGAGAGAAGGCGAATATCCTTGGTCCAACAACTCCTTATATTGCTAAAGAAAGGCAGCTCTTCTTGAGAACAATTCTCGTCAAATATCGCGACTATATCACTGTCCAGGAAACCCTTCTGAAGTTGATCGGCATTTTCGCGAAAAAGTCGACTGTCGATATCGGTGTCAATATTGATCCATACAATTTTTAACAAAAAATTTGTATTTTATTGTATTATAATTAAACGAAGGAAGTATTTATGATTACTCTTATTTTTTATGGCCTTGATCAGTTTGTAGTTGGTCACTTATCTCGCGAGCTGACCCCACTAATTGCTAAATTATATGAAGTCGAAGAAGACGAGGTGAATTTCATCGCTCCTAGCAGCATGACATTCCACAAAGGAACGGAACAAACATCCTGGAATTTGCTCATTCATGTTCACGCTCCAATGAAAGTCAGCGTCATCCAAGACAAGATGGCAGACCTCCTCTTAAATGGTATCGGAGAGGTCGCTATTCACAAAGCAGTTGAATTCTATTACTACTCCCAAGATAACCGCGTCGAAAAAATCAATAAAAATTACCCCCGTTTCATCGCCGAAGAAAATCTCGTTCTAGCGGAAGATGAACACGATCATGATGAAGAACTTGAAGAAGGAGAAGGAAACGATCAAATCTTTACAGGTGATGCCTTTAAGGATTTTAATCCTGGTGACTAAATAATGAATAATATTGCTGCCCACTCATCCCAAATCCTCGTGGAAATTCTCGATAGGAATATGCCTTTTAATTTAGCGATTCGAAGCGTATTGAAAGATTCAAAAATTTCGGCCGCCGAAAGAAATGAAATTATCAAAAGCGTCGGATGTTCATTAAGACATTACTATGTCTTTTCCTATCTTTCTGAGAAGACTTTCGGTTCATTGGACGTCAGCAACCTGTCATATGTTTTGTTATATTTCTCCAATCGTTTATTTATCAAATCAGTTCCACTTGAGGAGATAACGGAAATTCTCGTTGAATCACTCTCCAAATTGGAACGTT
>JAAYDH010000014.1 GCA_012729405.1 Erysipelotrichaceae bacterium | reverse complement strand
TTTTTATAAAAACTCAACATCGAATTGGCGTTATCTTGTTGGTCTTCCGCTGATTGAAGGGTTTTGTTGTAGTTATCTAATTCAATTTGGTATTGGCCAGTTTTGTAATTTGATCGTTTGCTGGTGTCTTTCCACAAGAATGGCTGACGATACCAAATGTCCATATTGTTTTCGTTTCCGTACTTTGAGACATGAGTGTTAGTATTGGAGGACATTCCTAGTTCATCACCATAATAAATCCATGACACGCCAGGAGTCAGCATAGTCACTGCCGCGTGAACTTTAGCTCTACCCACTTGAACAGTGCCACCGGTCACATTATTTAAAGGAGTGGTATTAGTCAGGCTGACAAAGCTTCCATTAGCTTGGTTAATCGCTCTCATGACATCGTGATTGGAGGTGAAGGCTCCATTAATGAAATCATCTCGCTTTCCACCTGGAACACTTATTCCTGTATCTCCTAGAACTTGATTTTCAGAACTAGCAAAAGGAACAAATGTTTCGCTCCCTTGAGTGGAGGCATATTGAGAAGCTCCACTACCTGAACCGTTTGAAGGGTTCGCGTATAAGAATTGCGAAATATGGTAGTAAGCCGAGAAGTCAAATTGACTATCAAGGGCTTGATAATAAGGAGCAATTCTAGTTCCCCATCCATCGAAGTTTTCCCCCACTAAAAAGCATTCAGGAAAAATAACTTTCAATTCATTGGCGAATTCTTTCCACCAAATAAGGTTTTTAGTTAGATCGCTCGAATAATCAAAACTACGTGTGACATTCGCACCTTTTTCGTCATCATAAGATGTCTTACTTCCGACATCAGGTATGATAATGTCATTTCCCGTGTTATCGACTTCATCTTTCATATAAATATGTTTGACCGCATCAAGTCGGAAACCATCCAAGCCAAATGATAGCCAGTATTTAGCCATATTTTTAACTAAATCGCGGGTAGCTTGACATTCATAATTGATTTCCGGCATCCCGCTACCAAATTTACCGTAGTAATAGTAATTAGATTCGCCATCTCGATACCAAGAAGGATTATTACTTTCCGCATCATCCTTAACAGTAATTGTCACATATTGACCATTATCATATTTTTTGACCGTATCAGTGGCGTATTTCCAGTGATAGACGTTTCTCCAGTCAATTGCGTTGCCTTCTTCATCGAGTCCTTGCTTCGCCCATTGAGAATTCTTAAACCAGACATTGCTTTTAGAAGTGTGATTCAAAACTAAATCCATGACGATTTTCATGTCTTTTTCATGGGCTTTATACAATAATTCACGATAATCTTCTAAAGTTCCAAATTTGCTATCAACAGCGTAGAAATCTGAGATGTCGTAGCCGTGATAAGAATCACTTTGTTGAATTGGAGTAAGCCAAAGAACTTGGATACCTAAATCATCGAGATATTCTAAAGAATCAATTACTCCTCTTAAATCTCCGATTCCATCTCCATCAGAATCCCTAAATGAGGCGACGAAAACTTGGTAGCCAACCCCTAAAGAGGTGAAGGAATCGCTGGTGGGAGACACTCCATAGGTATCAGTAATCGTATCAGTGTCACTTCGATAAACTCCTGAGGTATCTCCAACAACCGGATTGACTTCTGGTTCGCTAGTCCCTGTCGCATTGAATGCATATTTATCAAAATTACCAGTGTTTATGTATAAATGCATCGAACCATCTTCACGGAAGTGAGTATCAAAATCAGTGATATAGGTTTCTTTTCCACCATCACTAATCCAGTTGCTCGAGCCATCCATGCTGTCAATGCGAACAAGCAAAAAGCCAACATTTGTCACATCGACAAAGCTGACAGGATTATTATTCTTTCCGGTTTTCAAATTTGAATTATATAAATCGACATCGATAATCGCGCCATATTTATCTTTCCAAGTAGTGTTGCCACCTTTTGCGACATCCGCGCCATTCATCCAGCGAGTGCTCATCGGGTGGAGAGTGAGACTTGAGGTAACCTCAGTAACCCCTTTGTACGCCCACAACGTTCCTTCTAAATCATTCGGGCGATGAGGCCACAGCCATAAGCAATACGATTCGTAATCACTTATACTAGCTTCTTCTCCTCGATTGTAGTGAAGATATAGATGCCCTGATTCGCTCCACGAGTTCACCCATTCTTCATAGGCTGTATCGGTAATCTTTGTCTCTTCGTCGTCATCTTTTTTTCCATCACAAGCGGAAAGAGGGACAAGCAAAGAAAATGTCAATAAACTTAATCCAAGAGTGCGCGAAATAGAGC
>JAAYDH010000129.1 GCA_012729405.1 Erysipelotrichaceae bacterium | reverse complement strand
TCATGAAGAATGGTGTCACAACCTTAATAGACCATCACGCTTCGGGAAAGGATATTATCGGCTCACTCTCCGCCCTTAAATCTGGATTGGTGGATGTTGCCTCGCTACGCGGGATTTTATGTTTTGAGACGAGCGACCGCTATCCAGTCAAAGATTGCATTAAGGAAAATATCGATTTCTGCGCTTTGAATCGCGATTCGATGTCAGCAGGATTATTTGGCATGCATGCCTCGATGTCGATTTCTGATGACACATTAGCTAAAATTGCCGAAGTAATCGGTGACTACCCAATCCATATTCACGTCGCCGAAAGCGATATGGATGAGAAAGATAGTTTCGATAAGTACGGAAAGTCAATTATTGAAAGATTAGATAGTTTTCATCTCATTAAACCAAATAGTTTAATTGTCCACGGAGTACATATCACTGACAAAGAAATTGATATTATCGCCAAGCGAAAAGCCTACCTTGTTGTAAATACCACTTCGAACATGAACAACGCGGTCGGTCTCCCGGATGTGATGAAATTTAAACATCATGGTGTTAAGGTATTACTTGGTAATGATGGTCTCAGCACCTCTATGGCGACTGAATTTCAAAACTTGTTTTATACCACTCGTTTAAAAAACGAGACACCGAACGCAATGAATCTAGGAGATGTTTTAGAAGTGATTAATGATTCCTATGATTACTCAAGCCAGACTCTAGGAATTAAACTCGGAAAGATTCTTCCTGGCTATGAGTCAGATTTCTTACTAATTCCTTACACACCATTCACTCCGATAGATAACACCAACGCCTTTGGCCATGTCTTCTTTGGACTTTATCAATCATTTACCCCCAAAGATGTCTATCGCGGTGGACAATGTTTAGTGAAAAACGGCAAATTGCTTAATTCCAAACTTAAAAGAGGCTTACAAAAATCGATCAAGATATCGGCCAACCTATGGAAATCAATTAAGGAGAATAAATAATTATGGATTTATCGACAAAGTTTGATGGGCTAATGCTCAAAAATCCTCTCATGCCTGCAGCCGGACCGCTCGTCGGTGATGCTGAAAAAATGATTTGGCTCAAAGATGTGGCTGGTTTAGGTGCGATTGTTGCGAAAACAATCTCCACTAAAATGGCTCACATCCCTCACCCATGCATTATCGGTGACAACAACGCCATCTATAACTGCGAGCTCTGGACGGAATATTCCAAAGAAAAATGGATTAACGAATTCCTTCCTGAATACTGCAAACACAAAGGCGATGTTCCTTTAATCCTTTCCGTCGGTTATACCAAGAGTGATATGGAAGAATTAATTCCGTTGCTCGATCCGTTTGCGGACGCCTTTGAAGTCAGCACCCACTATGTGGGAAGCGACTTAAAGACTCTCGCTGATACTGTCTCCACGATTCGTTCCTTAACTAAAAAACCAATCTATATGAAGATTAGCCCTCATATGCCAGATCCAGAAGGATTCGCCAGAACCATCAAGGAAAATGGTGCTAATGGTGTTGTCGCCATCAATTCTTTAGGCCCAACGATGGCAATTGACATTGAAAAGAGATCCTTCAAAGCCGCCAACGATAAAGGCTTTGTGTGGATGAGCGGACCAGCCATTAAGCCTGTTGCGTTAGCAACTGTCTATACAATTAAACAAGCCGAACCATCTTTAACCGTTATCGGTGTTGGTGGTGTCGCTTCTGCTAAAGACGTCATCGAATTCTTGCTCGCTGGAGCCTCGGCCGTCGGCATGCTTTCCGCTGCGATGATTAGAGGCAAAGAGTTGTATGCCAAGATACTAGCTGACCTACCAAAAGAGTTAGAAAAGTATGGCTTCAAATCCATTCAGGATGTTATTAATGCTTCACTTGTGAAGAATGTGAAATACGAAGCCCATCTTCCAGTCGTTGACGCGAATAAGTGCACCCACTGCAAGATTTGCTACAATAACTGCCCATACTTCGCTATCGAAATGGATGAGAATGTTGTCCCTGTTTTCGATAACGAAAAGTGCTTCCGTTGTGGTCTCTGTGAATCACGCTGCCCAGTAAAAGCGATTAGTATGAAAAAATAAAAGAATTTATGAAAAAATATTTCCCCAATTCCACGGTCAAAATTGACAATGAAGAGAAGATGGCTGGCCAAGCCATTTTCACTGATGACATTGTCTTTGAAAATGCTCTGACTGTGGCGTTCGTTAGATCAACAATATGCAAAGGGAAAATCTTGAAAATAGATGTTCCTCTGCTTCCTGAAGGCTACTACTATGTCGACGCTCGTGACATCGTTAATGAAAACGTTGTCGCGATTATCTACTCGGACTGGCCGGTTTTCGCTGATAAAGAAGTCAACTACTATGGTGAGACCATCGGTTTAATCGCCGGGCCCGACAAATCGGTCGTTCTCGATTTAGTTAAACAGGTTGTCGTCACCTATGAAGAAGAGACTCCTAACTTTGAACTGAAGGAATCGATTATCCACAAACATTTCAGCAAAGGCGATATCGAAACAGCAAAAAAAGAAGCTGACTTAACATACACCGAGACTTTCAAGACCGGATTGCAAGAGCACCTCTATCTTGAGACTCAAGCTTTTCTTGTTTATCTCGACGGCGATAAAGTCACCATTAAAGCTTCTATGCAATGTCCTTTCTACATCAAGAAAGCTGTTGTGAGAACACTAGGATGCGATCCCGATAAAGTTCGCATCATCCAACCCGCAGTAGGTGGCGCCTTTGGCGGAAAGGAGCATTATCCATCGTTACTAGGTGCTCAGATGACCACCGCCCTAATGAAAATTAAGAAACCTCTCCGCTTCGTCTTCGATCGAACCGAAGATATTTCCTTTACCACCAAACGTCACCCCAGCGAGACGACCTATACCGCCTATGTCAAAGACAACAAAATTACGGGTGTCGAAGCCCATGTCAAACTGGACGGAGGAGCTTATATTGGCTGTTCCGGTGTCGTTTTAGCCCGCGCCTTAATCGCAGTTATCGACTGCTACACCATCCCTAACCTAGATATTAATGGAGATGTCTATCTCACTAATACTGTTCCTACCGCAGCGTTCCGGGGTTTTGGAGCTCCTCAGACCATCTTCGCTTTTGAAATGTTTATCAATCATCTCGCTAAAGCTGCAGAAGTTGATCAATTAGAGTTCCGTTATGCTCACCTCGCTAAACAAGGGGACATCACTGCTGTCAGCGGTCGCTTTCACGATCCCATCATTATGCCTCAATTAATTGAGAAGGCGATGGAAATGAGTGATTACAAACGAAAAGTAATCGAATATAGTAAACTCGGTTCAAATAGAGGCATCGGGATGAGTTGGTTCCTCCACGGATGTGGGTTTACTGGATCCGGTGAATCGACAATTATCAATGCCCACGTTAAATTAGTGAAGGAAGAGGATGATACCGTTCATCTCTACACTTCCCAAGTTGACTTTGGTCAAGGCAATCGGACAACCTTAAAGAAGATTGTCTCGGATACCTTGGATTACCCCGAAGACAAAGTCTTTCATGAATCACCAGATACTGATCACACTTTGAACACCGGACCGACCGCTGCGAGCCGCACAATCATTATTGTTGGTTATCTCTGTGAGAAAGCCGCCAAACACCTAAAAGAACAATGGGTCAGCGGTAAACGAATTGAAATCATTGAGCCTTATGTCGCACCTCCCTACATCCAATGGGATGATGAGATGATGAAAGGTGATGCCTACCCTGGTTATGCTTGGGGTGTCAATATCATCGAAGTATCCTATGATCCATTGACCTATCAATGCCATGTCGAAGGCATCTGGTCGACCTATGATGTCGGCCACGCTATTGATGAGCGCATCGTCGTCGGTCAATCCGATGGTGGTATCGCTCAAGGTATTGGCTATGGTATGCTCGAATGTATGGACATTAAAGATGGTAAGTTCTATCAGAAGACCATCTCGGATTATACCGTCCCGACCAGTATGGATCTTCCATACATGGAAACTGTCTTAATTGACAATCCATTCGCCTACGGAGCGAGTGGCGCTAAAGGAGCGGGCGAGCTCACCTTCGTCGGCGTTGCTCCTGCGCTAGCCTTAGCGATCGAACAAGCAATTAAGCGCAAGGTTAGCAAGATTCCGGTTAGTCCTGAATATGTAATGGAATTAGTTGAAAATGGCAAAGCTTAAATTTGTGGTGAATCACCAACCCGTCGAAGTCGATATTGACCCCAGCGCGAGACTATTAGATGTCTTACGTGATGTTTTACATATGACTGGCGTCAAAGAAGGTTGTGGAGAAGGTTCTTGTGGAGCCTGCACTGTCTTAGTTGATGGCATCTCGTATTCCTCTTGCCTAACTCCTGTCGCCAATGTGATTGGCAAAGAAATTTTAACTATTGAAGGTTTTACTCAAACCGAACAATATCGCATGATTGCCGATGCTTTCGCTGAATTAGGTGGAAGCCAATGCGGATTCTGCACCCCTGGCATGATTATGAGCACCTACGCCATGCTTAAAGAGAATCCCCAACCTAGTGAAGAAGAGGCGAGATTATCCTTATCGGGAAACCTCTGCCGTTGCACGGGCTATAACTCAATTATTAAAGCTGTCCTCGAAGCAGCAGAAGAGGCGAGAAAGCGAGGTATCAAATGGTAAATAAATACATACCTGGTACTTTAGAGGAAGCTCTCAAAATTCTCTCCGAACATGACTGTTACATCATGGCCGGAGGCACCGACTTGATGGTGGCTAAACACCGCAGTAGTGGTCTCCTTCCTAACCTTGACAAAGATGTCATCTATGTGATGGGTCTCCAGGAACTTAATTTTATTAAGAAAGTTGGTGGCAACATCTTCATCGGAGCGACCACGAACTATACGGACATTTTAAAGAGCCATTTAATCCCCACTCTCCTGAAAGAGATTGTCCTTGAAATCGCCTCCCCTAGTTTACGGAACATGGCAACCCTTGTTGGCAACATCGGCAATGCCTCTCCAGCGGGAGACGCCCTTGTGGGCTTATACATCTATGATGCGCTCATTGAGCTTACAAGCGTTCGCGGCAAGCGGTTAACGCCGATTAGCGAGTTCATCTACGGAGTGAGAAGAATTCATCGCGAGAAAGATGAGTTAATCACCGCAGTTATCTTCCCAGAAGACAAATTTACAGCAACAAAATGGAAGAAGGTCGGCTCTCGAAAAGCGGAAACAATATCCAAAATTACCTTCGCAGGAGCCTACACCTTAGAGAAAGATATCGTAAAAGACCTCCGACTCGCTTTTGGATCGGTGAATATTACCGTCGTCCGTCGTCCGGAATTAGAAACTAAATACATCGGCCTCACGGTCAACCAACTACATAATAAAGTCGATGAAATCTTAAAGGAGTATGGAAAATTCATTGTCCCTATCTCTGATCAAAGATCAACGAAAGACTATCGCTTCAAAGTGGCGATGAATATCGCTCGAGACTTTATCACTCATATCGAGTAAGGAGGGCATATGGCAGTAAATAAAAATTTCATTGGTTATCGATGCACGTTATGTGGACAGTTCTTCACTCCCCAGGAAGCGAGTTTCACTTGCCCCATCTGCGGAGAAAAAGGAATCCTCGATGTCGTCTATGACTATGAGAAGATGAAACAAGAAGTCAATCTCGATTACTTTAAAAACAATAAGGATTATTCGATGTGGCGGTACGCCCCGATGATGAGTATTGAAACTGCTCATATCAAGGATATGCTGAGAATCGGTTGGACACCCCTCATCAAATCGAACAACCTATCTAAACTATTAGGTCTTAAAACCCTCTACATCAAAGATGATGGTTTGAACCCCAGTGGATCAAGTAAGGATAGAGCCTCTGGTGTCGGAGTCTTAAAAGCCCTTGAAGTGGGAGCGGATACGATTGCGACCAGCTCCACCGGCAACGCAGCGAGTTCACTCGCCTGCCAAGCCGCTCACATCGGATTAAAGGCCGTTATCTTTGTTCCAAAGCGAGCTCCGATTGGTAAAGTTACTCAAATATCCCTTTATGGTGCGACCCTCATCAAGGTCGATGGCGACTACAAAGATACATTCTCCTTTTCAAAAGAAGCCATAAAAAAATATGGATGGTATAATAGAAATTGTGCGATTAATCCCCACTTAGTGGAAGGAAAGAAAACTGTTTCATTAGAAATCGCTGAACAATTAGATTTTAAACCCACGGATTGGGTGGCTGTCTCCGTAGGAGATGGATGCACCGTCGCTGGCGTTTATAAAGGATTTTACGAACTGAAGGAGTTGGGACTCATTAAAAAAGTTCCTCGCATTCTCGCGGTTCAAAGCACTGGTTGCGAACCATTTGTTATCGCTAGCCATAACCAAGAACCACTTAAAGAAGCCGAGGAAAACACCATTGCTGACAGCATCTCAGTGGGAATCCCCCGCAATCCGATTAAAGCTCTCAATGCTGTGAAGAATTCCTCTGGAGTCTGGATTAGCGTCTCCGATGAAGAGATCCTCAACGCTGAGACTTTGTTAGGAAGAACGGAAGGCGTCTTCGCTGAACCCGCCGCCGCCGCCAGTCTCGCGGGAGTCGTAAAAGCCGTCCAGGAAGGCATCATTCCGAAAGAGGAATCAGTGACCTTCATCGTGACAGGGAACGGATTGAAAGATCCGGCGAATGCTCAGAAGGTCATCATTCCCCCCTCGCCTATGAAACCTGACTTAGAGACCTTAGAAAAATTTTTAAAACAAAAGGAAAAGGAGAATTAAGTTATGTCAAAAATTCCATTTGGTCCAACTTATGATGAAATGCTTCATCCAGAACACCAAGATCCAGCCGTGAGAAAGTTAGCGGAGAAAGCGCTCAGGGAAAATGAGCTCGATCCCATCAACCTCTTTAACATCACCTGGAAGAATGGTGGTAACGGAGAAGTAAGGAAAATCGTTTTACCCAAAGCATTGACGGGCGTGGATGCCAATATCGTCGTGATGCTCGGAAAATATTTCCCTTCTGGATCTCATAAAGTTGGTCCTGCCTATGCCACATTAATCGAGGGTTGTGTTGACGGAACAATCTTACCCGGCAAACACACCATCTTAGGACCATCGACCGGCAACTTCGGTATCGGTGTTTCCTATATCACTAACCTGATGAAATACGATGCTATCGTCATCATGCCTGACAATATGTCCAAGGAGAGATACGAACGCATCCGCAAATATGGAGCCAAACTTGATTTAACTCCTGGTTCTGAATCTGATGTCATTTTGACTCTTGAAAGAACCTATGAACTCAAAAAAGATCCAAAGAACGCGACTCTCGCGCAATTTGAATTATTACCAAACTACCGTTTCCACCGTTATGTGACTGGAAACTCAGCTATCGAAGCTGTTAAAGGCATTGGTAACGGCCGTATTGCCTGCTTCGCTAGTGCGCCTGGTTCCGCAGGAACCTTAGCCGCCGGGGATGAGATTAAGAAAATGTTCCCTGAATGTAAGATTGCCGCTCTTGAACCACACGAATGTTCAACCTTAACCAATGGTGGCTTAGGTCAACACCGTATTGAAGGCATTGGAGATAAAATGTGCACTTTAATTCACAACATTTTAACCACTGATTTCATTGTTCAAATTCATGATGATGATTGTGTCCGCGGTCTCGAAGTGATCCATTCCGGAACTGACGTTCTCGTCCAGCATGGCGTTGATCCAAAGATTGCAGAATCAATGAAAGAACTCTTTGGAGTTTCTGGTATATGCAATATTCTTGGAGCAATCAAAATGGCTAAGTATCTCAAACTTGGTCCAAATGATAATATTGTCACAATTGCTACTGATGGCTTCGATAGATATGACTCTGTTATTGATAATCTTAGACATCGCGAATTGGAAGTTACTGATCACGTCTTAGACCGTTGGTTTAGTGATGTCTTTGTGGAAACTGATACATCTCGCATTCTAGACACCCGTGGCGATGCTGCAAAAGAAAAATTATTCCAACAGAAAGAAAAAGATTGGCTCAAGTTTGGATATTCTAAAGAATATCTCGATAGCATGAGACATCCTGAATTTTGGGAAAAAGAATATGCCAAGATTAAAACTTATGATGAAAAAATCAAAGCTATTAGAGGAAAGGAAATCTAAAATGAAAATTAGTTTCGAAGAAGTATTAAAAAAAGCTCAATCGTATAAAGCGGACATGACCAAATTTCTCCGCGATATGATTAAAATCCCAAGCGAATCTTGTGATGAAGAGAAAGTTGTTCTCCGTATCAAAGAAGAGATGGAAAAAGTCGGCTTTGATAAAGTAGTTATCGATCCAATGGGAAATATCCTCGGATACATTGGACATGGCAAACACGTCATCGCATTTGACGCGCACATTGATACCGTTGGTATCGGAGAAATAAAGAACTGGAATTTTGACCCATATGAAGGATACGAAGACGACGTCCACATCGGCGGACGTGGTGCTTCTGATCAAGAAGGTGGCATGGCTTCCATGGTCTACGCCGGTAAAATCATTAAAGATTTAGGTCTTGAAGATGATTACACCCTCGTCATCACCGGAACCGTTCAAGAAGAGGACTGCGATGGACTTTGCTGGCAGTACATTATCAATGAAGATAAGTTAAAGCCCGAATTCGTCGTCTCCACTGAACCGACTTCCTGCCGCATCTACCGCGGACATCGCGGACGTATGGAAATCATGGTCAGCGTGCGCGGAATTTCCTGCCATGGCAGTGCTCCTGAAAGAGGAGATAATGCCATCTACAAGATGGCTCCCATCATTCAGCAAATTGAACAGCTCAATAAGGAAGGATTAGCCTATGATCCATTCCTTGGCAAAGGAACCGTCACCATTTCTGAAATCTTCCACAAGTCACCCAGCCGTTGTGCAGTCGCCGACGGATGCTGGATTAGCTTAGACCGCCGCTTAACCGTTGGAGAAAATGATAAGACTTCCATCGCGGAAATCGAAAATCTCCCCGCCGTCAAAGCTGCGAAAGCCGAAGTTAAGATGTATCAATATGAGAGACCTTCTTACACTGGTCTTTTATACCCGACTGAGTGCTACTTTCCGACTTGGGTTATTCCAGAAGATTCCATCTATGTCCAATCCTTGAAACAAGGATATCAAAAGCTCTTTGGTAAAGATCCAATCATCGACAAGTGGACATTCTCTACCAATGGAGTGAGTATCATGGGTCGTTATGGCATCCCCTGCTTAGGCTTCGGACCTGGCGACGAAAAAGAAGCTCACGCACCAAACGAAAAGACGAGAAAAGAAGACCTCGTCATCTGTGCAGCCCTCTACGCTGTCATTCCCGGTCTCTATTTAGAAAATCTCAAAAAGTAATTGAATAAGGAAATTAATTTATGGAAAAAATTGCTCCCAAATTTGCCGGTCGTCACTTAATCACTCTTGAAGATTTCACCAAAGATGAAATCGACTGCATGCTCAAAGTCTCAACTGACGTCAAAGCCGCTTTTTACCGCAATGAACCAACTCAATGGTTAGTTGGTAAAACTGGTTTCTTAATGTTCTTTGAACAATCAACCAG
>JAAYDH010000028.1 GCA_012729405.1 Erysipelotrichaceae bacterium | reverse complement strand
CGCGCCTTACAAGATGGCTGCGACGATCACTCTCGGGAACTTCTTCATCGCTGCCACTGGCAATGATATTGACGGAGAAATGAATGATGGGGATACCATCGTCTTATTTGGCAATGCTAATGCCGTCCCAAGCAAGATCTTCCACTATTTATACGGAAATGGATTTGATGATAGCATCGAGTACGTCACAAACGTTGCAAACGCTGGTGCCGCTCTTGTTTCGGGCACCAATGTTGCCACAGGAAGCACAGTTGATTATGTTTTCATCGCTCAACCAGTTCTTCATAAAGCTTTACAAAACAACTCAGAAGCATCAATCTATGTCGATGTCCAGGAGGCTTATGCTGAAAAAAGCGAAGGATTACCACTTATGCAGGCTTCCATTTTCATTAAAAACACTGCCGATAAGTATGTCGTTGATGACTTATTAGATACATTAAAGGCTGATATTGAGGCGGGCATCAATAATCCTGAAAAAATCAAAGCTGGCATCGATCAGATTGAGGCGAGCGAAATCGCTATCTCCAAGTTCGGAGTTGACAGTGCCACTATCCAAGCCGTGATGGAAACAAATGGTTTAGGTTTAGGTTATGTAAACGCGTTAGAAAACAAAGATGCTGTCGATGCTTACATCGCCTTATTTGGAATGGAGAGTACGCTTGAAGAGATTTATTACGAATAAATATACTCTTTATGCTTTAGGTATTATTGCCTTTGTTCTTTTGTGGTGGATTATTGCACTAATCATTAATGAACCGAGGGCGATTTTTCCTGATCCAATTAGTACGATTTCCTATTCATTCAATATCTTAGGTAAAAAATATTTCTATATTAGTCTTGGCTACTCGTTACTCAAACTTATTATCGGGTTCACCATTGCTTTTGTTCTCGGGATGGTTCTCGGACTAATTGCTGGTAACTTTCCAAGTTTTCATAAGTTCCTTTCTCCGACAATGACTGTTCTAAAAGCAATTCCAACCGTTGCGGTTGTCTTTCTCTTTCTTGTATTAGTTCGGGCAAGAAACATGCCAATACTAACAGTTGTGTTGATCGTGTTTCCTATCATCTACGAGGCTACTTGTGGCGGGATTAATAATATCGACACAAATATTATTCAGGCTCTAAAATTGGATTGTCGTTCCTTTTTAAAAGGAAATTTGAAAGTTAAGCTGCCGTTAGCAATGCCATATGTGCTTGTCGGGGTCGCTTCATCTTTTGCTCTCTCAATCAAAATTGAGATTATGGCTGAGGCTCTCTCTGGATTCACAGGTTATGGCCTTGGCGTTGCGATTAGATACGCTCAAGAGAATAATCCCGGAAATATGGTTCCTGTCTTCGCTTATTCATTTCTCTCGATTGTTATCATGTTGATCATTTCCCTCGGAGCAAACTTAATTAAGAGCGCAATTAAAAAGAGGTTATAACCTCTTTTTTTATCAATTGTGATTAATAATCTACTCTTTTGGAGTGGCTTCTTCTTTTTTGGGAGTTACTTCAGCATCCACGATTGGCAAATCGGAGCCGTTATTTTTCATTTGAGCTAAACGAGCTGTACGACGAGTTTCTCTCTCAACTTCGCGATCATTTTTCTTCGCATTAATAAGAAGAATAAATGAAGCAACTACGGTAGCAATTGCAAGAATAATGATTCCCCAAAGGAATAATCCAAGGCCGAAGGCTTTTTCAACCACCGCATCGACTTCTGCAAGGGCGTTGTGGACAGGTAAAAAGCGGGCTAGTAATCCAAGAGTAATATAGGTTAAACCCCATAGGCCAACAGCCCCGCAGACACTGTAGGCAATAATCTCAAATATTGAGACCTTTAATTTTGATTTCTTTTTCATAGAATACGAATCTCCTATAAATTAAGCAGCAGGCGAATTATTCGCGTCTTGTGCTTCTTTACGTGTTAATTCAAGAGCTTCTTGGAAAGCTTTATTGAATGTTTCCTTCCAAGCCGGTTCAACTTTGCCGATATGAGAATTTAAGCGCTTGTTGATTGCTTCAAAGATTTCTTTGAATGGTTTATTATCGCGTCGTTCGCGTTTACCTTCGCACATTTCGATGGTCGCGTTGACTTCATCTAATAGATCGAGAGTCTCATTATCAGTGCAGTGCGCATGAGAGCGTGAGAAGCGGATAAAGCCGGCTAACTTCATCAATTCGTTTTGAACAATGAAATTAGAT
>JAAYDH010000126.1 GCA_012729405.1 Erysipelotrichaceae bacterium | reverse complement strand
TCCAAACGTGAGGTGCCATCGCCCCGGTAAGGTTTCACAATATCACAGGTTTCGTATTCGTCGCGCGTCGCGCAGCAGTCTTTGCCTTTCTCTTTTGCGAAAAAGCGGATCTTATACGCCGCACAATCCGTCGCGATCAATTTTTCATCCCCGTATGCGCATTCCAGGCAAACAAGGTCGATTGCGTCCATTTTCTCGAGAAGCGCCTTATCAACGGTGATCGTCCCCTTATTAGGAAGGACATTCTTCGCAATTAATACTGCAATAGGCTATCATTGATGCCTCCTTTCGCACTGTGTAGCAACGCGCTCTTTTAATATTCATCGTCAGGCTGTTTGTAGATCTATGTTTCCCGACTCTTAGTTTTCTCGCGATTCGTTCTTTCTGTCGGTCTTTAAGTTCATGCGAGATCCGGAGACCGTTAACAGTCAGTTTATCGAACCGCGGCTCTTCGCCGTATCGGCAAGAATCATTATTCGTTCATTTCGATAAATAACGATCGTTCATTACGAATGTATCGAACATTTGGTTACTTCATTCTTGAAGCGATCGCTGCATGTATGAGTTGCTTCACTCCAAAAATGTAAGATACATTCAGAGGAACCCCTAATAAACTTAATTCGGTTTTGCTCCGGCCCAAGGGATTTATAAAAACCATAGCCTTATGATAAGGAGAGATTGAGGGGTATACGAGAAAAACGTGCTTATTTTCAGCAATATCGAATGAACTGTAGGCTAAGATCTGGTGTAGATCGCGTCTATACTCTTCTTTAAGAGTTTCACTGTTATTCTTCCGACTTAGTAGGTGCGCTTTATATTTCGCGTCGATGAAGAAAAAAAGATCATCTTTGCGCAAAATCGCATCTGGTTCTAGATACCTTAATTCCCAAACAGGAAAATATCCCCCTTCAGCTCTGAATTTGATGTTCTCAAACAATTCTCCACCGATCTCCTTTGATACCTCCTTGAAGATGTATTGGACGAATCTTTCGAAGACTTCGGAAAAATCAACTCGCCATGCTTTTCCCTGATGTAGCTCTTTCCGAAGTATCTGGTTTGCCGCTTCTTTGATCGACTTGACTGCCGGTGGATCCGATAATCGCTGTTGCATCTCTTGAGTTTTCACTGCTTGTAATTCATGTAACTTCTTATCAAGAAAGGAAATAATTGTTGAGGCGTCGGTTTTAATCCGCGTAGGAGTCTCCGGCGAATGGATCTCGTTCAACGCCAATTCGTAAACATACTTAAGGTTCTGGTATTCTACATGAGATCCGCTGAGAATATTGTACTGCGAAGGAAATTCTAGACGACGTTTAGGATCGTATTCGTGTTCGACGTAGCGTTCCCAGTTGATTCTATTTGTTGGATGTGTTTGGATCTCTTCTACCGATTTAAACTTATGCCAAGAACGTTTCACAAACTTCGATAATTCATTCAAGTAAAGAATGGCTTCGAAGTATAGTGGTGGGCGAAAGTTTCGGCCGGACACTAGAGGAATGCTATCGATGAATTGCGGTTCGATACGGTGTTCAAGCCTATTCAAAATCTGTATGTAAGCGCCAAATCGGTCTTCTCCCGAAATATAACGAGGAATCACCGAGAAATCACCGATCTGTTTACCCGTATCAGGCGCGCGTAGCGGAACTGCGCCGACATATTGGCTAGTACGGAACGATAAAGAGACATTCTTATTTTGCCCGATAATAATGGGAGTGATCCCGAGAAAGTCGAGCATTTCCCGGTTATAAACGATAAAGTTTTGTAAGGCTTCCACGAGGTAGCGTCTATCGGACTTTCGAAACCACTTTTTTTGTAGTTCTAAAACGGGAAGTGGCGTGGATTGCTCCGTGAGACAGCGAATCTCACAGAATACGTCTTGGGTTACCTTCTGGGATATCATAGATACTATTCGGTAAGAGACTTCCCAATTCTTTCGACGAAGTAGGCATTGAATTCCTCCCGATCTTCGGAATCCGCAAAGAAATAGCCTTGGCCCGGTTGGAGCTCGAGTTCCACCCCCTCTGCATACCAGTTGAAAATTTCCGCTAAACGTCGAAAGTCCTCTTCATAAAATCCTTTATCAATCTTAGGAATATTTGGTCTCAGATGGTACCATGCGAAACGTCTTCTCAGGGCAAAATCGACCATCGCTAAACTTCGATCGGCCGTATTCATGGTTGCCACAACGTAAAAATTCGACGGAATCACTTTCACCTGCAAGTCTCCTCCAATTAAGACATCGACATCGGAAGCATCCATTTTGTATTCGAAAAGATAAAATATGGGGCCGAGAATACTTGACAGATTAGCACGGTTTATCTCGTCAATAATCAGTAGAACGTTATTTTCGGAATTATTGACTGCATACTCCAATGACTGATAAAATACACCAAAGTGCTCTTGGTAACCTAGTTTTTCCTGATCCAACTTCGGGCGTATCCCATAGATAAAATCAGAATAACCGGTTCCTGCATGAAATTGCGTAAAAAAACATTTCGCACTGAGTTTATCCGCCATGAGCTTAGCTAGTCGCGTTTTCCCCGTTCCCGGAGCTCCTTCTAGTACAACAAAACGTCGGTTCTTTATTAATTTAAGTACTGATTCCTCATCATCGACCGATTGTGAGGATTGATTACCAGAAGCGTTTGTTATCGCTTCATCTAGAGCTTTACGGTGGTGGGCATTAGTCGGCCAATAACGCAATTTTGCATAAACAGCCAGAAAAGCAGCGAGGAGGTTCTTGCCCTCTACGGATTCCGGATTCTCGACAACATCCAGCGCCGGCAACACTTTTCCGTACTTGTTAAAAAGGTCTCGAAAGTGCCCGTACTTGTCTGTAAAACTTCGTGGCAAAGCGCTCTCAATATCCAGAAAAGAGGTTTTACAAAAACCCTTTTTACTTATAATGGGAGCGATAGATCGCCGCAGTCCAGGTAAAGCTGCTAATTCGTAGTCGTTTTTAAAACCGAGTGTACCTACGCCAATCGCAACTATCCACTCCTTGTTTTCTTCTTTCGGGGGAAAGACCACGAAAGACAAGTCATGATACGGCCCGGTGGCATCTTCTTCAGGCTTAATAAAGCCGAAATAAGGCACGCCTTCGCTAAGTGATGAATCATTCGTGTTGTTTCGTAGAACATAGTCTTGGCTATCACTATCACATTTGGCACCAAATTCTCTTGCTTTCGAACTAACAAATTCGAGTACTTTTCTTATCTTATCCTTTATTGGTATACTACACCCTCTTACACTAAAAATTGTAGGACCGCATTTAATAATTATATTACTCGCTTATGGATAAATTGTACTATTTCGATATATTGCTAAGCACGCATAAAGAGTGGTCAAAGAAAAATCGATGGTACTTTCTTAATTACAATACTACTCCAAGTGACAAATATTACCAACCTCCAATTAGAAGAAAGCAGAGCCTGCATCTTTTTCAATTGTTTTGGGATACGTCTAGGATCATTAAGTTCGAAGGAAAAAACTGAATTTAAGACCAAATATAAAACTAGCGTAAACTTCGATTTATCACAACAGTTCGATCCCGCGTTCCCGACAAGCCTGATGTGTCTCTTCCGGCCATATGGAAGCCTGGACTTCACCGATATGCGCTTTTTGCAAAAAGAACATACAGATCCGGGATTGGCCGATTCCACCTCCAATCGTGTAGGGCAACTGTTTCTCCAGAAGTGCTCGATGAAAGGGCAAAAGCAAGCGTTGCTCGCAACCGGCGATTTTAACCTGCTTTTCCAAAGTGTCTTCATCAACCCGGATACCCATGGAGGACACTTCGAAAGCGGTTTCTAAAAGCGGATACCAAAACAGAATGTCCCCGTTCAATTCCCAATCGTCGTAATCGGGCGCCCTCCC
>JAAYDH010000112.1 GCA_012729405.1 Erysipelotrichaceae bacterium | reverse complement strand
TTTGATTAAATGGTAGGCAACGCGCAGTCGCTGTGGTCAATTCTTTGACCTTGTTTTCACATTCTTCGTCACCGCACCACATCATCTTGGCATAACCACCTTTTTCTAAAGCAGCTTTTAATTCATCGATACTGTGAACTTCAGTGATGTGATCGAGAAGGTAACGATAGGCCTTTTCATACATTTCTTTTTGAATTTTATCCATTAAACTTTTTGCAGATTCAATCATCTCATCCATCTTGACTTCGACTTTAACACCATCATTACGTTTGGCTAAGACAACAACACCTTTTTCAATGTCTCGTGGACCGACTTCAACGCGAAGAGGAATTCCCTTCATTTCATATTCAGAGAACTTCCAACCAGGTGTGTGATCAGATTCATCGAGTTTGGTACGGAATCCGGCATCCACAAATTTTTGATATATCTCTCGAGCAACAGGAATAACTCCAGGCTTTTGTTGAGCGATAGGAACAATAACCACTTGAATAGGAGCGACGAGAGGAGGCAACACTAAACCATTGTCATCTCCATGCGCCATGATGACTGCCCCCAATAAGCGAGTGGAGACGCCCCATGAAGTTTGATGAGGATGACCAACCTGGCCGTCGCGTCCTTGGAATGCAACATTGAATACACGAGCGAAATCTTGACCAAAGTAATGGGTTGTACCACTTTGTAAGGCTTTTCCATCAGGCATAAGAGCTTCAATGGAATAAGTTTCTAGAGCACCAGCAAACTTCTCTTTATCGGTCTTTCTTCCCTTCATAAAAGGAACGGCGAGGATATCACGTCCAAGATCATCATAGATCTCGAGCATCTTTAAGGTTTCAGTGCGAGCTTCTTGCTCTGTTTCGTGCATGGTGTGGCCTTCTTGCCAGAGGAACTCGGAACCTCTTAAGAAAGGACGAGTCGTCTTTTCCCAACGAACGACAGAACACCATTGGTTATAAAGCTTTGGCAAATCGCGATAAGAAGAAATAATCTTCGCGTAGTGTTCGCAGAACAATGTCTCACTGGTTGGGCGAATGATTAATCGATCATCAATTGGTTGGCCACCACCTAAAGTAGCAATTAAGCACTCAGGAGCGAAGCCTTTCACATGATCTTTTTCTTTTTGTAATAATGACTCAGGGATAACCAGAGGCATATAGACATTTTCATGTCCGGTCTCTTTAAAACGTTTATTGAGATAAGCCTGGATTTGTTCCCAAATCGCATAGCCGTATGGTCGATAAATAATAAAACCTTTGACTGAACTATAGTCCATCAATTCCGCTTTGCGACACACATCAGTGTACCACTGGGCAAAATCATCTTCTTGTCTGGTAATTGATTCATTTTTAATTTGCTGATTAGCCATAATTTATACTCCTTAACGGAAATTATCGTCCATGGCGATAAGTTTTTCCATCTTCTTTTTTTCTACCGGCAGTAGCATGTCATTACTCGGTGAAATCGTCTCGCTAGACACGACGGTAACACCGGATTTTATAATGAGTTCAATTGCTTGCCAACCTTCAAGGTCAGTGGCAATAATGGGCCTGTTATATTTTAATAGTTGCTCGATTAAAGTGTGAATAGATAATCGTATACGATTGTTTTTCCTGATTTCCCCAATCATTGCCGCTCCAGCGACGAAATAATCGAAATTGTAATAAACAGAAGGATCAAGCATTAAGTTCTTGTCCTTCATTGAAAGGGCTAACTCATAATTTTGATTGTGGAGTTTTTGCATCGAACTATTTAATAGTTCAAGCTGAGAAGAATTCTCATTAATTTCTTGTTCATCGAAGACAAGAACAAGGTGTATTTTTCCCACGGATGGAATCTGGGGGAGAATTTCCACCATGTGGTCGATGTCGACCATGCTGACATGGAAGAATAATCGCCAGAATTCAGATTGCTTTTCACTATCAAACTTAGGAAT
>JAAYDH010000005.1 GCA_012729405.1 Erysipelotrichaceae bacterium | reverse complement strand
TCATAGTCCTTTTTGAGATTCTCCTGCTCCTGTTTGGGTTTATCAGTTATCGCCTTATCAATAACATCTAAAGCGAGGCCAGAATCAAACCCGCAAGCAAGTAGGTGTTGATAGTGTCTTTGTTTTCTTTTGTCGAACGAGTAACGGGTCATCTTCACATCGTTTTTGAGAACCTGTTCACGGGCTTTTTTTCTCTCGCTCGATTCAGAAAATTTTACTCTTCTTAATTGTTGAGAGAAGATACCCTTTTCCTGGAGCTCTTTGAGAATTCGATTTTTGCCGTATCCTTTTTCTTCGGCGTAACCAAGATAGTCTTCGATAAAGGCCGCATCATTTATTAAGTCAATTTCTTTTAACTTTTTGATAATTGAATTAACAAGTGATTTCTTGGCTTCTTTGGCGTAGAGTTTCTCTCTTATTTTCCATTCGGAATAACGGGCTTTTTTTAACAATGAAGTCGCATAGTTGAATAACTTAGCCATTTTGGAAGTTTCAACAAGGGCGGAGATTTCTTTTCCGCTCATCGACTTTCCAACATAAAGGTATGAGAGAAGATAGGCGTCGTTAGAAATAACTATTTTTTTCTTGCCGAAATAGAGGCTGACGTCATTTTTATTAATTTTGATTTTGGTAATAATCTTACCAGCATTTACGGATGGCACGGCGGTATACCTCCATGATGCGATCATAAAACTTCTCAAGCGAGTAAGTGTCGCATATATTAATGGCAGACTTTTTAATATGATCTAATTCTTTGGGACTCATAGAGAAAATTCTTTCAACCTTTAAAACAAAATCCTCTTCGTCGCGGAAAAAGAAACCAGTTTCGTTATCGATAATTGTCTCAGCGAGATTGGTATCAAAACGAGCTAAAACAATGGTTTTTGCCGCCATCGCTTCCATAAATGTTAAGCCTTGTGTCTCGGTGATTGAAGCGGATGTGTATACATCTGCGAGGTGATAATAAAAAGGTACTTCGCTCGCTGGGACTGGCCCAATGAAATCAACGAGATTTTTAATGCTAAGGGTTTTCACTAGTTCTTTTAGTTCATCTAATTGTGGTCCTCCACCGACGAGAATGACTTTGATTTTCTGCTCTGGATGACGATCGTGATAGAGAGATAGGCTCTTTAAAGAGAAATCCATACTCTTTTCTTTTGCGATACGCCCGAGAATTAAAAAGACTTTTGTGTCAGAAGTGATGTCGTGTTCTTTGCGGAAGGCTTCCTGCCTATCGAAGTCTACCTTGTCATCTCCGAATAAATCAAAATTTATTCCAGTGGGGATTATGTTTACGTATATGTCGCTCCCGGCCCTCCTGAGATATTGCATTGTCTTGTAGCTAGGAGTAATGAATTCGGTTGTGTTATCAGCGACATTGATTGTATAGGAGCGAATAATCTTTTTAGCAAGGCGATCAAAGTATCCGTGAGTGGCATAGTAAGTGTAATCTTCGTAAGAAGTGTGATAGGTATATAGAATAGGAGTCTTCAATTTACCAGCAACAATTTTGGCAAACTGGCCGATCGTTGAATCGGTCTGATTATGGATAATCTCAGGTTTAAAATCCCGAATCATGCGAAAAACTTTCGGCGAGTAAAGATTGGTGATCCGATATCCGTACAATTTCTTTAATTCGATTCCTGGAACATAGATGATGCCGTCTTTCATTTCAAGAGGACCATCAGTGCTTCGGGGGGTGACAACGAGAACATCATTGCCGTGTTTTTTAAGCACTTGGACCAAGTTATAACACGATGTAGAAACACCATTGATAAAGGGAGGATAAGTGTCAGTAAAGAGTGCGATTTTCATTAAATTGAGTCATCCTCATGATCTATTTTAACATCGTCATAGGCATGAACAACTTTACTCTTTTTATCGGTCGTTTTCTTCTTAATTTTACTGCCGCCTTTCAAAGCCTTGAGAATCTCATCGCGTTTTAGACGGGAGGTTTCCACTAGTGTTGCCACCTCCTGAGCACGCTCAAATAAAGTTTCGCTCTGCAAAGTAACAAAGGTCTGGCGATTTGGAACTGTCTCGATATCGTCTTTTGGAGATGCGCGATAGAAAGCTGTCACTAAACCAGAAACGAAGACCGGGATAATAAAGGTAAGGGATCGCCAAATGAGTAGGGCTGCGGAGGCGAGCGAATTGCTCGCGGTTGTGTTTGCCCTTTGAATAGCTTCTTGCATTGAAATGCCATCTTTAGCAAAAGCTGCTAATACTTGCTCAGCCGTTCCCTCGCTGAAGTAAAAACTATTGCTGGCTGTCGGGGTTGTAGCGACGAATAGGCGGGAGAAGAAGTATTCAGAAACACCAGCAGAACCCGGAGTCGGAATCAAACCGGTAACCATTTGGTGATAGTTGCTTAAGAAGACAGCATCCCAGAAGTTTGCCGCTGTCGACTGGCTACCGAGAGCCTTTCCGACAAAATAAGGAATGGCGTCTTTGACCGTCATTAACAAAAAGAAACAAAAAACAATTAAAATGGTAAATGGAATGTTGGCAAACAACCTTCGCATTTCAATCTTAAAGTTTTCGACCTGCACTCTCAAACTTTCGCGTTTTTTGTCTGGATTTTTGACAAGTTTAATTTTCGCTAGTAATGAGATAACTGGACCCATAATAAAATTATGGAATCCTTTCCAATATCCCATGAGGAGAACAATACTGATAACGCTGACATTTAGAAGAAAGCCGATGATAGTCAAAGGCCAAATTGGCAAATTAAACGCCCAGTCAGCAATTTGGAATTTGATTGCCCCAATGCTGTTAATCGCATCGTATTTCATAATGAAAGCTAAGACTCCGTAAATAATAAGAACGATTTGGAAGAGGATAGAGTACATAGCCATAATACTGACCGCCGAGGATATTGCGATGCCTTGCTTTTTATTTGTATAAGCCTGCATCACCTGTCCTCCACTGGAACTTGGTGTGACAGCATTATAAAATATTCCAATTTGGTCAACTGCTATCGCACGGTAAAAACGATAGTCGCGTGTGTACAGTCGAGCAAAACAGAAAAACACGAACGATCGAATCCCGGCAGCGAGAACCATAATCCCGAAAATTACCAGCAACCAAAGTTTGTCGGAACTCATAATCTGCCCAATTACTTCATTAAAGTTATTGTAGAGGGCATACCAAATTGATCCGGCGGTGATTGCAATGACGAAAAAGAGGTAGGAAATGTATTTAATCCGATCCTTTTTCTTTTTCTTTTTGTCGTCGGGCTTTCCGTTATTAACGACTTCGACGACTTTTTCTTCTAGTTGTTCGTTGGTTTCCATTTTATTAAATCCACATGTGTGAACACATGATTAAAACCGGCTGGTGCAGCTAGCAGGAATCGAACCTGTACGGGTTACCCCACTAGATCCTAAGTCTAGCGCGTCTGCCAGTTCCGCCATAGCTGCATATTGATATTCTAGAAAAGAATAGAGTGAATTACAAATGTATTCTATAAAGAATAGGTTTCTATACCGGGCAAGAAAAAAGAATTACCCTTGGTTTTTGGCTTCGAGCAATTCTTTTGAGTTATTCTTATTCTTTCTTCATGTCGATAATATCTGTTGCTTTTTTATCAACGATATCCATCGATAGCTGGATGGATTCGCCAATGGCGGCATCAATATCATCTTCCCGAACTCCGAGGAAAGCTGCGCCCTCATCTTTATCGATGAATAGATTAGTGGTTTGAAGTTTAAGAAACTTAACCATGTTGAGTCCGCCTTCGATATTGTTTTTCTTTCTCTCTTTTTCCATTTTCTTCATGGTTGGTAAGGTTAAGAAGCTCGGGATGGTAATGACAGGACGAGTTTCAGGGAGTCCCATATGCTTGTGAACGATTTTATAGAATTCGGTCCACGTCAGATTGTAATAACCAAATGGATAAGCATTGCCTCCCTTATTTTTTTCAAGAGCGCCGGCAATACCTTCACCCACTTGTTTTACTGTCACCATGGTGGTGCCACCTTTAGTGTAGAAGGTTTTGTCTTTCATTCCGCGAATCATATCGACAATGAATACCCAAACTGGTTTGCGGCCCTTTTGCGCTCCAAAAATGTATGGGAGCTCTAACACCGCTACATCGAAATTTTCGTCAGCGAAAGATAATGCCATTTTTTCTTGGTCTATGCGCGAACGAATATATGGATGGTATTTCGTAAGTTTCATCTTAGTATATTTCTTGGCCGCATAGGAGAAATAAGAGCCTAAAACGACTGTATGCTTCACGCCATTTTCTTTGGCAATTCTTAATAATCTTTCTAAAGCATCGATGTTAAATTTTTTAAACATCTCATATATTGGAGGGGCGCTTTCAACTCTCTCATCAATTCCGGCCGCAAAGACAAAGCCTTCACAACCTTTCATTAATTTAACAATTTGTTCATCGCTCATGTCCATGTAATTTCCTTCGTGAAGTTCCATTTCCTTAGGAAGTTCAGCTCCGACGGGGATTCCTGGCAGTGAGACGGAAACAACTTTGTGTCCTCTTTTGATTAATTCGCCAGCCGCTTGACTACCAAGTAGACCAGTCCCGCCAATCATAAATACTTTCATATTAAATACCTCATAAAATTACTTTAACTTGAAAAGGGTGCTTCGCACAATTAAGACACACATAAAAGTTGATGGCAGCCTATTATATTTTCAATATTCTAAGAGATACAGGTCTCTCTTTGTTCTCCTATAAAAAAACCCACGCAAGGGGGTAATTTTATAACTGGTGCCTTCTATCGGAATCGAACCAACAACCTACTGATTACAAATCAGTTGCTCTGCCAATTGAGCTAAGTCAGCAAATGGTGGACGCTACAGGGCTCGAACCTGCGACCTCTTCCGTGTGAAGGAAACGCTCTCCCAGCTGAGCTAAGCGTCCACATAATCAAAATAACACAGCGTAAAGATTTTATCATTTATCTTGCTCAAAATCAAGCGTTACATTGTGTTGATGCATTAACATAAACAAACTAATCTTTTTTGCAAAAAAAACCCTATATCATATATAATTATTATATACTCGAAAGGATATTTAAAAATGAAAAAAGTCAATTTAATCAAC
>JAAYDH010000044.1 GCA_012729405.1 Erysipelotrichaceae bacterium | reverse complement strand
TGACGAATCTTAGCTTCTTTTTCCGCTTCGGCGTTGAGAATTGTACTCTCTTTATTACCTTGAGCGATTAAGATGGCGGATTGTTTGGTACCTTCTGCGAGGAGGACTTTTTCACGTTTTTCGCGTTCCGCTCTCATTTGACGTTCCATGGCGTCACGGATGTCTTTGGGAGGGAGAATGTTCTTTAATTCGACACGATTAACCTTGATGCCCCAAGCATCAGTTGCTTCATCAAGAATAGCACGCATCTTAGCGTTGATAATGTCTCTTGAAGTTAAGGTGTCATCAAGATCGAGTTCACCGATGATGTTACGAAGGGTAGTTGCGCTTAAGTTTTCAATCGCATTGATGGGATTTTCCACTCCATAAGCAAATAGTTTCGGGTCGGTGACTTGGAAGAAGACGACAGTGTCAATCTGCATGGTGACATTGTCACCAGTAATAACAGGTTGGGGTTCAAAGTCTTTGACTTGTTCTTTCATCGAGACGCGATGAGCGAGTTTGTCGATGAAGGGAACAAGCATGTGAATTCCGGTGTTCCAGGTCTTGTGATAAGCTCCAAGTCTTTCAATGACGCCTTTTTCTGTCTGGCGGATGATTTTAATTGATGAAATGATGATAATTAAAATGATAAATACGACAATGCTAACAACGAGAATAGCAATACCTAATGGGCCCATAATAAATCCTTCTTTCTTTTATACTTATTATTCTTAGTCAATGGATCGAACAATGAGCTTGTTTCCATTGACAGCAATGACGACTACTTTGGTTCCGGCCGGAATTGGGGCGCTTTCATCGACGTTAATAGCGGTCCAAATGACATCATTGATTTTGACTTCACCCCGATTGAGTTCGTCATAACCTTTAATCATGATGCCTTTTTTGCCAGCCATCTCGTCAATGTTGCTGCTGACGATGTTGCGCTTTAATAATCTCTTGGCTAGAGGTCTTAAACAGAGCAATGTCAAGATTGAGATGACGAGGAAGATAATTAACTGCACCCACCAAGCGACTCCAGGGATAAAGGAGATGATAAGGGCGATAATAGATCCGAATGCGAACCAGATAGACGTCAAATCAGCGCTGAGTGATTCCACCACGATGGCCAGCACAAATATGGCAAGCCATATAATCCATAAATATTGTTCCATATTAGTTCTCCTTTCCGGTGAAGATGATGAGAACGTTATCGTTATCATCCCATCTCGTTTTAAATCTTCTAGGGGTCTCATCAAGCGTTATTTTAAGCACGTTAGAAATCTTCTTCATGATTTCAGTTGATGAGATGCGGGAATAGCTTTGTTTAATAGCTATCTTTTGGAGAGCGTATTCATCGAGATCACCTCTCTCCACACGATCTTTGCTTAGTGGCTGGATAACAACATTGCCATTATCATCGATTCCGACCTGCACGCGATAGGCGTATTCAAAGGGAACAGAAGCGACAGTGTTAAGTGTAATGTTGGTTGAGTATAAAGAAGCCACTCCTTCTCTTTCTTTAGCATTTAACCATGTAATGACCATTTTCGGACCTCCTTGTGAGAATATTATGCAATTATTTTCAATTTTATTCAAGTAAATTCAAACATTTACAAGGAATTTCAAAAACACTGGGTAGATGGCATTAACTTCAATTCAATTTTTTAAAACAAAGAAATAAAAAGAGACCCCAGAACTTTGAAAGTTGGGGTCTCTGTTTTTGCTAGGATTAATTAGCGCGTATTTCTAGTGAAATATCTTTCTTAATCTAGATTAGTTTTCCTTCTTTTTTAAGAAGTAATAACGGAGAGCAACCGCAGTAACAAGTGATCCGAACAAAACGATGACGACAAAAATGCTGTTATTGAAAGATAAACCATCATTAACAATCTTGTTAGAGCTATTTAAAGCATCTAAGTCTAAGAAGTTGTCGAGTTCGTATTTGCTTCCGATGTAAGTATACTTGGCAACAAATTGCTCAATGGCGCTGCCTTCAACATCGGCGACGGCATTCTTTAAAATATATTGAGCACCTTCGACT
>JAAYDH010000124.1 GCA_012729405.1 Erysipelotrichaceae bacterium | reverse complement strand
TAGTGGAATATCGCCGGTATCGGGATATTCTTTGTATTTCGTTCCGTATATCGTGTTGTTGTCACAAATGTAGACATAATCAGCGTCTTTGTCGAACTTGAGGCCCTTTAGTTCAGGGATTGATTTGAACCCAGTGTCTTCGCTGCTTGCGACGATATTAACATCTGCAAAAAGCTTGGCGTCTTTAATTGCCTTTTTGGTCCACACACCAGTGTTGAGGAAATCAACCTTACCGTTGACGACGAAATTCATTGGAATCATCCCGAATCCAAGAGTTGCTCCTCCTTGGAGGAATAAGACTTTGTAATTTTCGGGGATACCAATCAATTTTCTAAGATCCGCTTCGGCGGTATCAATGATGTTTTGGTAAACTTTGGAGCGGTGCGACATCTCCATGACCGACATGCCTGAGCCATCTTTATCAAGCATCTCAGCAGCAATTTGCTCAAGGACTTCTTCTGGCAACATTGCTGGTCCGGCAGAGAAATTGTAGATTCTGTTTTCTTTCATTTTAAATCTCCTTTTCTAATAATTTATTAACCTCTAATGCTTTTGGCTTCGAGATAATACCTTTTTTCTGATGCGTGTCCCATCGAAAAACTCTTTCTTGGGAGAACCGCATCTTTACTAACGAAGGCAAATATGTCATTTTTGCCCAATGCTGGCATCCTAATTGCTAGGGAGTTAGAATTCTCTTTTGCAACATCAATTAATGATGATTCATCGTGAATAAAATCAACGGAAGATTTATTATTTTCTTTTAAAAACTCATCAATTAATGATTGAATCATCTTATATGTCTCAGCTGCGTTTAAAGGGGTTTTGATGGTCTTTTTCCCTTGTTTCGCATCAAATATGTAACAATCACCACTTTGACCATCACAACATTCCATTAACTTTTTTTCAAATTTTGGTTCGCTATTAAACACGATTCGGTGGATAGGCTCAAAATTGATGCCTTCATCGTAAACATTGTTCGCTTCCACGAGAGCGAAACGGGCAGGATGTTTTTCTCTTTCTTCAAGAGACAAATTTGCCTTAATTTGCTCCCAGTGTTCCTTCGCTGTGGCTAAAGAATGGTTACCATCGCCGACGATGAAACTTAACCCATTATTGTTATGGATATAAAGCTTCTCAAACAGGTCAACAACAGCTTTAGTGTCGTCAATTCGATACCCGCGGATATGTCCTCCTTCTTGATTTAATTCGAAATCATAGAGAACAGGAAGTTGATTTCTTTTTTCATAGAGAGGTTCAACAATAGTCTTGTGTTTATCTTCGAACAAAACAAGGGTATGTGGCAATTCAATTGGAGCATCTTCACGAATTTTGAGACGGGGAGGAATTCTTTCCACAATTGTGGCTTCGCTTGCTTTAATTGAACATTTAACGCCGCGATGATAAGAATAATCTTCTAAATCAATAGCGAGAATCAGTCCTAATCTTCTAGTTCCGTAGGAAGTTACTCTTTCAACAAGAACAAAGCAAGGACCAACATCCTCAAGATCTCCGTTATCTAAATATTCTTTGATTTTGGAGTTAATGTTTTTGATGTAAGCGTCATTATCTGTCGTCTCAAGATAAGCTTCCGGAAAAATCATGTGGAGGGTCGAAGGTTTGTCACCAACCATTTTATTTAAATCGTCCCAATAACTTCTCTGACAAGTAAATTGGTCGCATGCGATAACCGCGTAGGCGGTCATGTCTGTGCCCTTTTTAGGAAGTATAATGTGAGGAACACGAACGGTTGTGAAGGCCATAATTAGCAAACACCCAACGCCAACATTGCATCCATTACCTTTAAGAACCCGGCAATGTTTGCTCCTAAAGCCAAATTCTTTGGTTGCCCAAACTTCGAAGCAGTTGTGTAGCATTGATCAAAGATATTTTTCATAATGCTCTTCAATTTGGCGTCGACTTCTTCAAATGTCCAAGAAATGTGCATTGCGTTCTGAGTCATCTCTAAACCAGAGACAGCAACACCGCCAGCGTTACTGGCTTTTCCTGGAGTAAAGAGAACGCCATTTTCATTTAAAAAGCGAATGGCTGGTAAATCACATGGCATATTAGCTCCTTCGGCGACTAAGAAGCATCCGTTTTGTTTTAATTGTTTTGCGTTTTCGAGGTTAATTTCACCTTGAGTAGCGCATGGCATCGCGATATCACACGGAACGTTCCATAAATCTCTTGGAGTGTCGCTGTGTTTGACACCAGGATGCTTGGCAATATAGTCTCTGGTGAATTCGCCTTTTGAACCGGCTAATTCAAGGACTTCTTCAATAACTAATCCTTTTGGATCAGCAACATATCCATTGATGTCGCTAATGCCAACAACAATTGCGCCAAGCTCAACAGCTTTCTTAAGAGCCATGGATCCAACTTTTCCGGACCCGGAAATAATAACTTTCTTTCCTTTAAAATCCGTTTTGAGATATGTCTTTAGTACTTCTTCGGCGAAATAGCATAGACCGTAACCGGTAGCTTCTGGGCGAGCCAAAGAACCACCATAGGAAATTCCCTTGCCGGTAAACACGCCGCCCCACTCATTGACAATTTTCTTGTATTGACCGACCATGTAGCCGATTTCACGCGCACCGAAACCTAAGTCTCCGGCAGGAATATCGGTGTCTGGTCCAATGTAGCGGTAGAACTCACTCATGAAGGATTGACAAAATCTCATCACTTCGCCGTCGCTCTTTCCGCGAGGATCAAAATCAGAACCGCCTTTTCCTCCACCCATGGGTAGACCGGTTAAACTGTTCTTAAATGTTTGTTCAAATCCTAGGAATTTGAGGATGGATAGATTGACCGATTTATCGAATCTCATACCGCCCTTGTAGGGACCAATTGCAGAGTTGAATTGGATGCGGTATCCAGTGTTAACCCGGGTCTGACCTTTGTCATCAACCCAAGGGACACGGAATTCAATAGTTCTTTCTGGAACAACAATTCTTTCAAGAATCGCGTTCTTCTCAATTCGTGGATCTTTTTCCACGAGGAAATCCATCGAATCAAAAAACTCTTCGACGGCTTGGATGAACTCTGGCTCGTTGTGATACTTACTCTTAACTTCAGCCAAGAGTGTGTTCAAATAAGGACTTTTGTACATAGTTTTCCCCTTCCGATTACCCAAAAAAGAAAAATATCCCCCTGGGACAATCTTTACAAAATTTCGTAAGAAATGTGTTTTATGCACATATGAAACTATTATTAAGTTAACACTTTTGCATTTTGTTTACAAGCACATAAAGACAAGAACGGAGGATGGCCATAGATTGTATAAAAAATACCTACCAGCTTTTTTAGCAGAGGTGATTATTTGATTTGCCTTAAGGATATGCTTGTTATGAAACAAGGTGTTCAATAAGTATTTTTAAACCGATACCAATGAGGATTAAACCGCCAATAACCTCAGCAATGGCATACTTACAGTTAATCAGTTTGTAGATGACTTTACCAAGCAAGATTCCGACAATACAGATGGCAAAAGTAATTACAGCAATGACTCCAACCTCCACAAAAATGGAATAATCGAAGCCCCCGACAACCAATCCCATAGTCATTGAGCATAAGGTAACTCCAACCATTAAAGCGTCGATGCTGGTGGCAACACCTTGAACCAAGACTTTTTTGTAAGAAAATTCTTTTGGGACAGGCACTTCACATAACTTCATGCTTTTAATGCCTTCATAGAGCATTTTGCCTCCGATGAAACCAAGAAGACCAAAAGCAATCCAGTGATCAAAGCTCTCGATGTATTTGTAAAATAGAGAGCCGATAAGGTATCCGATAAGCGGCATAAGACCTTGCATTAATCCAAATGTTAGAGCAATGATAGTTGCTTTGCCTTTTGTTAATCTATTAATCGTTATTCCATCACATATCGACACAGCGAAAGCATCCATGGCTAGACCAACACCAATGATAGCGACAGCAACTAATGTCTCAATAAATAAATCCATAAACTCTTAATATTTTAAATAAATATTGTTTCATTACAACAAAAAGAAAAAATCGCTTCCACGACTTTCCCTTTTTATCTTTTAGTAAAGCATATGATCAGCTATGCTTTGATACTCTTTATAGAGTTTCAAACAGGCTTTGCGATCTAGTTCAATAACAAGTTTTTCTCTTTCCCCTGGCTGTTGCATTTTATAGAATTTCGCATCTCTGAATCCGATGTTCTCGGTATCGATAATATTACATCCATAATAGACCTTATCAATATTGGCCCAAAGGATAGCAGACATGCACATTGGGCAAGGTTCTCCTGTAGTATAAATTTCGCAACCAGTTAAATCAAAGGTTTTAAGGTTCTTACAAGCCTTGTGAATTGCCATCATTTCGCCATGGCATGTTGGATCATTGTTCTTTAGAACTTGGTTGTGTCCTTTGCCAACAACAACGCCATCTTTGACGATTACTGCACCGAAAGGCCCGCCGTGTCCTGCGCGAATACCCTTGCGAGCTTCGACAATTGCCATTCTCATAAATTTGTTCATATTTCCGTTCTCCTTAATCAAAGCGCGTCTTCGATTTTG
>JAAYDH010000067.1 GCA_012729405.1 Erysipelotrichaceae bacterium | reverse complement strand
TACATTCACATCACTGAATTCGACCCGTTCTTCAATGACCTTGCGGACATTGTTGAGAACGGTGTTGTATTGCCGAAGTAATTGATACATCAAACGACCTTATCTGCGATCGTAGTAAACCAACGTTTGATCTCTTCATAACCGTTTCGTTCCTTTAAGCGTTCTATGGTCATACAATCCGCGGCTTCTTCGTTAAGCCAATGTTTAATCGAACGCCTCTGGATCTTCACTCGGCCGTTCAACTGTTTTTTTATTTCGGTTTCTACATCACATTCGTCTGTAAGCGTAAAGGTAAAATCTGAACTAACAGCAGGTCGTAATGCTTCATTAATCGCATCGATGTGGAGGTAATTCTCCATCTCCCGTTTTGAAGTAAGGAACCCGACGGACCCGTCTCCTCTTGTATTTACTATTTTTATTTCTTCCTGGTATTTGTATCTTCCATCGTTCAGTAGTTCGTCACGGTCGTAAATATGAACTTCTGGAAGCCCTACATTTTTCAGGTAATGCTGATTAACCCATTCCTTTAAAGTACTTCCACCCAAGACGATCAATGCAACTCTTGGGTCTGCGAATATATCTATGACAGAGTTGTCCTTTGTTCGGAGTAGGTCACCGATACGCCGTAAATATTGCAGGTCATGCGGCCCTTCTACACACACAATAACTTTCGCACGCTTGTCGGGGATGATCCCCAGATCAGACACAACCTTATTGATTATTTCGTCGTTTGCGATGCAGACTTCTCTGTCGTTTTGGTTTTGAAAACGCACATATCGAATGGAATCGATTGGTAGTAGTAACGCCAAAGTTGGGACGTGCGTAGTAAGCATGACTTGGCAACCGTCGGCTTCGGCAATAGCCTGCAATGCTTTGATGATCTTCTGCTGGTTATCCGGATGCTGTGCAGTCTCTGGCTCTTCCACTGCGTAAATAATATTCCCTTTTCTATGCTCTTCACGAAGCCGATCAGCTTCGGCGCGGAAGAAACTAAACAGCACCAATCTCCGAACACCGCTGCCCCTCTTGTTGATTGGTATTTCATCGTCTCCTGTTAGAGAGAGTTTGAAAAGACCGTCCCATTTAGGTTCAGATTTGAAGCTCGGGTTGAGCTGCGATGAAAGCGTACGATCGAAATCAGCAAGTTTTATAATGGTACGATTGGCTACATCCAGTGCTCGTGCCTTGACCTTTTCCTTTACCGCTTCTAGTTCATCTTGCACTTCTTCGATTGCCTGTTTTATAGCGACTTTGAGCGGGTCCTGGACTTCTGAGTCTTCGTCAGTTGATGGGCGGTCTGCTCGGAAAATGGCGTATTCAGGTAGGTATTTGGAGAGCTGTTCCCAGATAGATTTGGCATCTTCCTTGTCCAGCTGGATTTCGGAACGACCCAATTCCAAATCGGGTGCACTTTTCCAAATGGCTTGTCTAAGGGCTACATTAGAACGTTTGTCGACTCCAGCATCGATATTCCTTTCCTCAACGATTTTTTTCAATTCAGTGTTCTTTTTTGATAATAGACCATTGAAGCCGTTGGCTTGTGGGTGGTTGGCAATTGCGAATACTTTTACTTTTGGTTTCCCTAACGTTCCGTCTGAAAACTCGTAGACTTTATGGATCTCAAGCGCATCGTCGCCATTCAGGAGATACTCGCCTGCAAGCGTTGTGACTGAAGATGCGTCAATTGTGATCGAATCAGGATAATCCGAAAAAACACAGCCGATTCTTAATTTGTCGCCGATCTCGGCATGAACACAGAAATCTGAAGCTTCGATTTTTCCCAAAGGGTGGTCAAAAAAAATCGCCAAAGCATCAAAGATAGAGGACTTTCCTGCGTCATTTCTCCCGATAAACGCAGTAAGCTGGTCTATCCTAATTCGAAGTTGGTTCTTAAAGCCACGGAAATTTTCGAGAATGATTTCTTTTAGAAACATTATTCTCCTCCCATCAGTGTTATTGCCTATTCGTTCCACATTAGTGCTTCGGGATCTTCTTTTATGACGTTGTTGGAGATTTCTTCGACCACGTCTATGATGACTGCATAGTTACGTCCTCGCTGTGCCATCTCTAATTCCACGCGGATAGCCCCAAGGCAGAAGACCTTCAACTTCCGTTGGCTGGAAACAGCGACACGAATTCTTGAAATTCCTTAAGCGATTACCGTACACATAGCTTCTCCAAGTCTTCGGTTTTTTTAGGATCAGGTACGTACCAGTGGTTTTTGGAACGAACTATGAGCCGTTAGTTTTGAGCCATGAGTTAATCGCTTTAGAACGCGGCGGGTTTACCCACACCGATTAGCACTACTAATATAACAAGCCTATTGTATAACTTGAAAAAAAGCCCGTTACTTCCCAGCTTTTGTTCACAAAGTTCGATTTTTATTACTACTGCCGTAAGACTCTTTAAACCTTATTTAAGTAATCGGAATAGCGTTAATTTCGATATGAATACATTCACGAAATATTCCTTCAATTATAACACATCTCGTTTTATTGTTGAATTGATTCGTAGTTATTGTCGAAATTCCGTTTTTCGAAAACGGTTTTCATAGAAGAATTAGGTTAACTGATCTTAAAACTAATCTCATAACAACAAGAAACACGATTCGAAACTTACGATGTTATAAAAAAGGTAAACGTATCGGAATGGCTTACAAAGTATATTACAATAATTCTTGACGACAAAGCCACTACGGCTATAGTAAGAGATTCACCCGTCATTGTTGTTTTAGAGTGTGACGACAGCCTGTTTTCAACAGCTGCTCCTTTAGATCGGCCTATTTTGCTTATTATAAGCACGATATAACAAAATAGTCCCCTATCCTTATGCCCGCGTCACAGGATAAAGCCACTCTTGGGTACCCTGGATCGCAAATATTTATACATCTTTCATACGGTATCGGTCCGCAAGACGAGGGACTCCTCAACCGATATGGAGTTTCTTTAATGCGGGTCTTCCCAAAACACTTCTCCATTGATATAGGTTGCTAACACCTGTATCTCGGAGATTTTTTCGGGATCGGTTTCTCGGGGATTGTCGCTAAGAATGATAAAATCTGCCAATTTCTCCACCTCGATGCTGCCGACGATATCCTCCATAAACAGCTGATAAGCCGCATTGATCGTATACCCTCGAATGGCTTCGTCGATGGTAATCCGTTCTTCCGGTCCT
>JAAYDH010000034.1 GCA_012729405.1 Erysipelotrichaceae bacterium | reverse complement strand
TGGGGTTTTTCCGGTCGATACAGGACGACATGAATCATAGAGTGTATCCGCGGGCTTTTCTTTCTGCAGTCACTTTTGGTTCGATTTGGTGATGGTAGGCTTTGATACATTCAGCGATAATCTGTTTGGCGGCTTCGCGATCCTTGACTTCGTCAATTGCTGTATCTTTTCCTTCTAAGGTCTTATAGACAGCGAAGAAATGTTTAATTTCATCCATGATATGGTCAGGAATTTCAGATATATCTTTATATTGGTTATAGAAAGGATCATTTTTTGCAACGGCGATAATTTTCTCGTCAGGGAGACCGTTATCAACCATGATAAGGACTCCAATAGGAGTGCACTCGACAAGAGACATTGGAAGAATGGCTTCAGAACAAAGCACTAAAACATCAAGGGGATCGTAGTCGCGAGCAAAAGTACGAGGAATGAACCCATAGTTTTGAGGATAGTGGGTTGAGGTAAATAAAACCCGGTCGAGAATTAAATGACCAGTCTCCTTATCCAATTCGTATTTGTTTTTGCTCCCTTTAGAAATTTCGATTAAGGCAAGGAAAGAATCGGGAGTGACTCTTGTTGCTTTTACATCATGCCAACAATGCATAATTATTCCTCCTAGATTTCACTAACAAATATTTTACCACAATATAAAAAGTTCGTGTATGTTTCTGTGCGAGAGACCTCAAATTAAAAGCCCATCAGCGAGTGATGGGCTAACAAATGAGAATTATATTTTATCGACGTGTTCTTGAAGAACTATACGAGCTAAATTCTTTGGCTTGCGACCTGGCTTGAGGATTCTCTCGCCGGGTTTAATCGCTCCAACTGGACAGACGAGACCGCAGAGCAAGCAACCAACACACTTATCGTGGTTGCAACTTGGACGACGTGTCTCTTCGTCCCATTCAATCGCTTGGTGAGCGCCGTCATAGCAAGAGATGTAGCAACGTCCACAGCCGACACACTTATCATTGTTAATTTCAGGGAAAACCTTGTAATCACGATCGAGTTCTTCCGCTGGGATGAGGTTTTTATTGGCTAATCCAACTAAATCTTCGAGATGGTCAACACCTTCTTGTTCCATGTAATGGGCTAAGCCATTGCAGAGATCTTCGACGATGCGATAGCCATATTGCATAATTGCGGTGGTCACTTGTAAGTTTTTACAACCCAACAAGATAAATTCAGCCGCATCTTCCCAAGTTTCAATACCGCCGATACCAGAGATTTCGGCGTTTTTAAGTTTGGGGTGAGTCTTCATTTGTTGAATGAAACGTAAGGCGACTGGTTTGACCGCTTTTCCGGAATATCCGGAGATAGAGGACTTTCCATTAATAATTGGTAAACCAACCTTCTTATCTAAATCAATGTTGATGATTGATTTGATGGTATTGATAGCCGCAATGCCATTAGCTCCGCCTTCTAAGCTGGCGATCGCTGGATCACACATATCGGTGATGTTGGGGGTCATCTTTGCCATAAATGGCAAGTGAGTACCACGACGAACGGCAGCGCAGTATTTGCGACAGAGTTCGGGGTTACTTCCAACGTCAGAGCCCATCGCATGCGAGGTCATCTGGGGGCAAGAGAAATTTAACTCAATCATGTCCGCACCGGCTTCGGTAACGAGTCGAGCTAAGGTCTCCCAATCTTCTTCATTACTTCCCATGATGGAAGCAATCAAGACTTGGTTTGGATAGTCTCTTTTTAATTTTCGGAGATCGTCGAGGTTCTCTTCGAGAGAGTGCTCGGCGATTTGCTCCATGTTTTTGAAACCAACGAATGGTTCAGCCTCTTTGGTTAAAGCATCAAAGCGAGGCGAAACTTCATCGATGACATAGTGTTTTGGTCCGATGGTTTTGAAGACAACACCGCCCCAGCCTGATTCATAGGCTTTGGCACACATGTCATAGCAGTTTCCAACCGGGGAGGAAGATAAGCAGAAGGGGTTCGGGAATTTCACACCCATAAAGGTGACTGACAAATCTTTACGTACCATACTATTTACCTCTCAAGAAAGCTCTAACAGCGAAAGCGACTTCTTTGCCAGTCCTGACGCCCCAGACAACAGTCTTTTCTCCATGAGCAATATCTCCGGCGACGAAGATCTTGCTATCTTTGAGGTGGTTGCCTTCAAAAGCAACTTCCCCTTTATCAATATCGAGGCCTAAGCCGGCGACATCGACACATTGTCCGACAGCGAGGATAATCAAATCAGCTTTTATCTTCAATTCGCTGGGGATTAAACGATGTTTAAATTTAACAATTCCGCCACGAGCGACACCGACAGGAATATATCCATCAATGATGGTGACGCCTTCAGTTTGCGCGCATTTTAATTCTTTATCGCTGGCGCGGAATTCTGAGAATTGCTCGTATACCACATCAGTGACATGTGGGACACCTAAAATCTTTAGGGTTGTCGCGACATCCATAGCGACGTCTCCGCCACCGATGACGACCACATTGTCAGGTACTTTGACCTTGCCTTTGCGATCTTTGACTTTTTTGAGCCAATCAACAGCAAGTAAAACTTTACGGTTACCTTCGAACATTGGCAACATCTTGCCCTTGCTCGCTCCGACGGAGACGATAACAGCGTCATTTTCTTTTTCTATATCTTTTAATGAAACATCCACCCCTACACGTGTGTTGAGAGCGATATCCACTCCGAGATTAACAATACGTTCAATCTCGCGATCGACGACAGAATTTGGTAAACGGTATTCGGGGATTCCATAACGGAGGTATCCACCAGCCTTAGCGTCTTTTTCATAGATGGTAACTTTGAAACCTTCTAATGCTAATTCAGCTGCGGCAGTTAATCCGGCAGGACCGCTTCCTATAACGGCTACTTTCTTGCCGTTTAATGGTTTGCCTTCCCAAATTCCCATTTTAGTCACCGCTTCGAAGTCAGTGATATATCTTTGAATGCGACCAATATCGATTGGCTTGTCAATACCACTGCGAGAACAGCCAAGTTGGCAATATCTCTCTGTTGGACAAACGCGGGCACAAACCGCTCCGAGAGCGTTGTTAATTCGAACCGTTTCCGCTGCACCTTTCACATTCTTAAAGCGCACTGAACGGATGAATTTAGCTGGATCTGTTCCAGCTGGACAGTGTTGTGAACATGGAGCATCAAGACATAGTAAGCAACGGGCTGCTTCTTCCATCACTAGACGTGGACTATATCCAGCTTCATATTCTTCTTGGTATTTTTTCGACATTTTCGTCTCCTCTCCAAGTTAAGAACAATCTTTATTGATATTTTATCAAAGACCGAGCCTTTGTGAACACATTTATTGTGTTTATATTCGGTAAGTAGAAAAAATAACGGACTTATCTTTGTGCTTGCCCGTTATCTTTTTAATTAATGTATTAATTTTCCTTCATTGCGTCGTCTTCGGTGAAGATCGGATCGTTGATTTCATCCTTCTTCTTTCGCGAGAAGAGTTTCTGAATTGCTTTGGAAACAGGAAGGTGGTCATGGACTACTTCGTAGACGACATCGATGATAGGAAGTTCAACATTGTATTTGACTTCCAGCTCTTTCGCGGCCTCTAATGCGTATAAACCTTCGACGACTTGGCCAACCTCTTTCAAGACGTCTTCTAAAGAACGTCCTTGACCGAGCAGGTAACCAGCTTTGTGATTCCGGGAATGAATGCTGGTAGCCGTGACGACGATATCGCCAATACCCGCTAAACCAAAGAAGGTTTTCTCGTGGCATCCCATTGCCCTTCCAATTTCAGTGATTTCAACCAAACCGCGAGTGATGATAGCCGCTTTCGCATTGTCGCCATAACCTAATCCGTCAGACATTCCGCCCGCTAAGGCAATAATGTTCTTCAACGCACCGCTTAATTCGACACCTCGAACATCCGGATTCGTGTATACGCGCATAGTTTGATTAGAAAAGGTATCTTGAATAATTTGAGCAATCTTTGGATTTTGGCAAGCTGAGACGATGAGAGTGGGTAATCCAATAGCGACTTCTTCGGCGTGGGTTGGTCCAGATAAAGAAACATAATTGAAGTCTTTCCCAAGGACATCTTCGAGGATTTCACTCATTGTTAAGAGAGACTTTGGCTCGATGCCTTTCGCCACATTAACGATGATTTGATTGGACTTCAAAAAAGGCTTAGCCTTTTCAGCTGTTTGACGAATATAGACGGAAGGTGTGGCAAAAACAACGATAGATTTCCCTTCGCAAGCTTCCTTCATATCAGCGAAAAAAGCGATGGCTTTCGAAATGACAGAACCAGGGAGATTTTTATGGAGATGGGTCGACTTTAAAACATTGATTTCTTCTTCAAATTTCGACCACAAGGCGACTTCGTGTCCACTTCTAGCCAGCAAATTGGCTAAAGCAGTGCCCCACGTTCCAGCACCTAATATTGCGACCTTTTCCAAGTTAATTGCCCCGGAAAGCTTTTCTTAAAATTACGACCATGTCGTCAACCATCGGTAAGCGAGGGTTGGCAGGTGAACATTGATCTTCGTAAGCCAGTTCAGCGATTGATTGTAAACGAGATTCCCAATCTTTTTCTTCGATTCCGTAGGCTTCGAGGTTTGGTTCAAGGCCGATCTCACGAATTAGGCCGATGATCGCCTTGGCAAGAGACTCAACACCTTCTTCAGGAGTACTGGCTTTCAAACCGAGCAATTGAGCGATTTCTTGATATTTTTTATCGGCGCAGTAGACGTTGTACTTCGGCCAGACAGATAATTTGCTTGGGACTTGCCCGTTGTAACGAACAACGTGTGGTAATAAGATAGCACAAGCTAATCCGTGAACAGTGTGGAATACAGCTCCAACTTTATGAGCCATTGAGTGGGTCATGCCAAGGAAAGCGTTAGCGAAGGCCATGCCAGCGATTGTCGCGGCATTGTGCATCTTTTCGCGAGCTTCTAAATCGTGTGGTCCATCTTTTACGGCGCGTGGTAAATAGTCAAAGACTAGCTTGATGGCTTTTAAGCAGAGACCATCGGTGTAGTCGTTTGCCATGACGGAAACATAAGCTTCAACCGCGTGAGTTAAAACATCCATACCAGTCATCGCTGTCACCCTTGGGGGGAGGTTGGTGGTAAATTCGG
>JAAYDH010000101.1 GCA_012729405.1 Erysipelotrichaceae bacterium | reverse complement strand
TGGCAAGACCGGGAATCGCGATATCAAAATCTCAGCCCGTAGCGATGGCACAATTAACGTTCAACTCATCGCGGAAAAATTAGGTGGCGGTGGCCATTTTAGTAGCGCTGCTGTCGCTTTTGATGGTTCAAACATAACCGAAGTAAAAACAGCTTTAATAAACGTTTTAGAATCTCATCTCACCGAAGCAACTAACGATGCGAAGAAATCAAGGGTAAACAAGGAGGACTAGTGATATGAAAGTCATACTTTTAAAGGATGTCAAAAAGGTTGGTAAGAAAGACCAAACGGTGGAAGTCAGCGATGGCTACGCGATTAACTTTTTAATTCCTAATAAACTTGCTGTCCAAGTCACCAAGAAAAGCCTTGAAGTCCTCGATAACCAAAAACAGATTGTCCTTGATAACCAAACAAAAGCCAAAGCTGATGCATTAGAAATTGCCAAGCAACTTGAATCCATCACTATTAAAATTCCTATGAAATCCGGCAAAGATGGTAAGCTTTTTGGTAACGTCTCTCTTAAAAGAGTTGAAGAAGAACTTGATAGTGCTCACCACATCAAGATTGATAAACGCAAATTCGTCGACAAGAACTCAATCGATAGCCTCGGCTTTCATAAACTCTCAATCGAGCTTTTTAAAGGTGTCATTGGCGTCGTCAATGTTCACGTCGTAGAGGAGGAAAAATAGATGGCCTCAACTAATAAAACCGCCGCGAACTATTTGCCTTCCAACCCTCAAGCGGAACAGGCAGTTTTAGGGTCGGCTTTTTTAAGCCGAGATGCTCTTTATACTATTGTTAGCGAACTTGATGCTGACGACTTCTTTGAAGCGCGGAATCAAATCCTCTTCAAGGTGTTAAAGACCTTGACTGAAAGAAAGATATCAGTCGATGTTTTGACCGTCACTGAAGAGTTGGTCAACCTCAAGGTTCTTGATGAAATTGGGGGAGTTGAATATCTTAAACAATGCTCGGATGCGATGGTGGCCCTCTCGAGTCTTAATTTCTATATCACTATCGTTAAAGATCAATCGGTCTTGAGACATATGCTCACCACCATTCGTGAAATTGATCACGCCTATCTCACAAGTGAGATTGAAAACATTAATGATTTCATCGCCGACGGCGAGCAGAAATTCAAAGATTCGACCGAAAAACGAAGAGTCTCCACCTTTAAGAACATGGAAGAAATCGCTAAATCCGTTCAAATGAGTATTAATGCTCAACATGGTAATTACGAAGATGGCGTTACAGGTGTAACGACTGGCTATGCCAACATCAATAAATATACAGCTGGCTTCCAAAAAGGTGAACTTACTATTATTGCTGCTCGTCCTTCCGTCGGAAAGACCGCACTTGCCCTTAATTTCGCTTATAAAGTCGCGACTAGAGCGAACGTTCCTGTCGCAATTTTTTCCCTTGAAATGTCGAGCGAATTGCTCGTCAAACGTCTCGTTGCGGCTGCAGCTAGTATTCCTCTTGATAGAATCAACACCGGAGTCCTCTCTGCCGTCGACCGCGCCGAATTGTCCAATGCGATTCGGGAAGTTTCGACTGTCCCGATTTTTATCGATGATTCTTCAAGTATACGCTTGATGGATATCGTTGCTAAATCTCGTCAGCTACAAGCTAAGTATCCAAACCTCGGTTTGATTATTGTTGACTATCTCGGCTTAGTCACTACCGGGGAAAAATCAAAAAACTCCGATTCCCGCCAAGAAGAAGTCCGCAAAATTTCTCTCACTTTAAAAGCTTTGGCTAAGGATTTAAAAGTCCCCGTCATCGCCGTCAGCCAGCTCTCTCGAGATGTCGAAAAACGTGATAATAAACGCCCGATGATCTCTGACTTAAGAGATTCTGGTTCTATCGAACAAGATGCCGACGTCGTCATGCTTATGTACCGCGAAGACTATTATGCTCTTTATAAAAAAGAGAACACTCGCTCGTCTAATAAACAAATGAAAGATATGACTCCTTCGGAGAAGTTTGAAGCCGCTAAAGCCGCTCAATTAAAACAAATGAATGAATCAATTCCAGGCAACGCTTCTTATGTCGAAGTCAACATCGCGAAAAACCGTAATGGTCAAACCGGTATTGCTGGTTTGTTCTTCTTCAAGAGCTTTGGACGCTTTGAAGCCCCAACCGCGGAATGGGAAGCTCAAATGCGCAGTCTTGCCAGCAGCGATATCGACTAAATTTTATGCACTTTAATATTATTTCCAGCGGTTCAAAGGGTAATGCTACCCTTGTTATTCATCACGAGACAGTAATCCTTATCGATATGGGGATAACTTTAACACGTCTCAACGAAGGTCTTGAGGAAGTCGGCTTAGCTTTCAATGACATCACCGCGGCGCTTTTCACCCATGATCACACCGATCATATCAAAGGAATGCAATTCCTTTCTCCAAAAATTATGTACGCTTTGGAAGGAACGTTGCCAACCTCATTGAGCAATGTTGTCCATTTATACGAGCCATTCCAAATCGGCTCTATTACAATAACCGCCGTTAAAGTAAGCCATGATGCGACGAATCCATGTGGATATGTCCTTGAAGCTGATGGAGAAAAACTTTTTTACATGACCGACACCGGAGTGTTCCTCCAAGAGGCGCTACCGTATGTTAAAAATCCAACCTATTTAATCATTGAATCGAATCACGATATCAAGATGCTTCTCCACACTGACAGGACTTACGAATTAAAAGCAAGAATCCTCTCCAGCGTTGGCCATTTATGCAACGAAGATTCAGCAATTGCTGCGACCGAAATCCTCGGGCCTGATACAAAAGAGATTATTCTCTCCCACTTGTCCGAAGAAGCGAACACACCCGAACTTGCCCTCGCTGCCTATATCTTCATTTTCCGCCACTTTGGGCTCGATATTGACAAGTATAATGTGAGATGTGCGAATCAGCACGTCAGCCTTCTTGGAGGCCACAAAGAATGAGAATCCGTATCCTTGCTGTCGGCAAGATAAAAGAGAAATATTTGCATGATGGTATCGCAGAATATATTAAGCGACTAAAACCCTACGCCTCTATTGAAATAATTGAAGTCAGCGATGAGGCTGTCAATGAAAAAGCCTCCGTATCTGAAATAGAAATAGCCAAACAAAAAGAAGGACTTAAACTTCTAAAAAACATCAAAGGAAGCGATTTAGTTATCAATCTTGATCTAAACCAAAAACAATATACGAGTGAGGAGTTTGCTTCTTTCCTCGAGAAATCTTTCCGAGATGGAGGAGCGATAGTTAACTTTGTCATCGGTGGTTCATACGGGTTGAGTGAAGAGATGAAAAAACGCGCTAACTTGTCCATCTCTTTATCCAATATGACTTTCCTCCATCAAATGACCAGACTTATCCTTCTTGAACAAATTTATCGCGCTTTTAAAATTAACCATCATGAGGTCTACCACAAATGATTAACTACCCAGAATTTGAACACTTAAAAAGATTAGAAGATAAAAAGAACCCGTTCGCCGGCTTATTTGAATATGATGATGGCTCACGCTTCTATATCGAACCGACATTTTACTCCCAGCTCATGGGTTTCAAACTTCGCTTTCAAATAGAATTTCCTCTCGTGTTAGAAAAGATTGAAGAAGTAGTCAGAGCCAAAAAGAGAGTTGTCTTCACTGGAGATTTTGAAAATTCTTCGACAAACGTGGAAGGCTATATCTTTCTTGAAATAACCGATATCACCAACCCTCTCCATCTATATGTCGAAGACAAATCTAGAGGAAGCGACTACGGAGATTAAAAAAAGACCTGTCTGGCAATCCCAAATAGGTCTTTTTATTTTTTCTAGTATTGAGGTCTTAATTGTTTCATCGACATCCACATGACACGGATACCGAATAAGACAATAAAGTAGTACATCACTAATCCTGGTAAAGCGAATCCGAGGATCAATCCGAGGATGGCGGGGGTAATCGTACTCCAAGCGGACATCTTTAAGCAGATGCCGAACTTTAGATAGTTGAAGATGTTTCTCTTTCCTCGCGTGAGTAGGAAGAGCATCAAACCCATAAAGAGAATCATCAAGAGATAGACGCCATAATAGACAAGAGTGGAAGACATAACATTGGAATCTCTCATCGTAATAAAGGATTCATTGAAATACTGTTTCCAGTTATTCAATACACCTTGTGTATAGTTGCTGTCTTCGAGCAATTGAGGAATTGGATTATCTTCCTTATCTTTAACGATCAAGGAATCCTCGATTAGTTTAGTTCCTTCTTTCGTATGTTTCCAGTCGCCAAAGGAAGTAGGAGTGGCAAACGCTTCCGTGCTATCTGGTTTCATAATACGAGCATGAATTCCGTATTTTGATAAGAGGATGTAGGAAGGAAGGTAATATTCCGTTTCTTCTGAATCGTTTTCAATGTCTTTGGGATTCGTTGTTCCAACAACATACGTGTTGTCGGCGTTTTCAATGACGTCTGCGATAAGGGTGTAAATATTTTTGGTTTCCTTCTTTGAATCGCTGAGCCAAGTGTAATAGACCTGGAATTCGATTTGATGGATGCCATCGCGATCTGATACATATTCATAGACCAAATCATAACCATCTTCGTTGGTTAGTTGAACAACGTCATTGTCACGATATTCTAAGCGACTGTCAGCGACCACAAAATCTACACCAGCCGCATTTAAATCCATGGCAGCTTTGGTTAAATATGTTTCCATATTTTGTGTATAGCCGGATAAGAAAGACGCTCCGTATTGCTGAGAAGCTGAAACGGTGATGGGAATAATGGGAAGGAAAGCTGCCACGATGCCGACGATAACGGCGGTCCACCAGTGGGTATTCTTCGCTGTCTCCATGACGGCGTCATTGCTTATTAGTGATCTGAAACCAGTTTTGATATTTTGTTTTGTTTTTGCTTTCATAGCGTTTCCTCGCTTGCTTGTCTATTTTATGTTATATACACCTATTTTTCAAATAGAATATATTGTCTAGCCATTTGGAGTATCGGAAATGTTCCAAATGTATAATTATGTTGTGAATCGGGTCTATTGTGATACAATAACTACGCTTACGGGACTGATTTAGTTTCGACAGCGATGTGCTAGGCTTTAACTGCAGTCGAGTGGTGACGTTATCACCAAAACAAAATAACTGACAACAGTTATATGAGAGCACCTCGCTCTCAAACTCTCTGCTTAGCTTAATAGCTTCCCGATTTTAGGGTTTCGGCCTCTTTAGGTCGAACAGAGCGCCTTCCAAGGTTTTAGCTTTTCACGCTTGGGTAAGGTGTCATAACAAAAAGATAGTAATCGAGAGTGGATTTGTTACTAGATTACGAAATTAGGAAAATCTCGCGCGTTCTAGTCGGTTGATATGCAAAGACGCGTTAAAACTTGAGTATTAACTAAACTGTAGAAGTTATTGAAGAGTCATCGTTGGACCGGGAGGGCAGATCTCCCGCAGTTCCACCAAGTTAAAAAATTCATTTCCTAACGGAAATGTTTTTTTATGTTCGCCTCCTCTACTATGTATTTTTGTCTTTATAACGAGCTATTATTTTATTTTTATCGGCAACAATGATAAAATACGAGCGTCATTATGTTTGTTGAGTCTCGTCTTAGTGGGCGAATCAGTTAGATGAACAAATGTATCCAGCTGAAAGGAAAAATGAATATGAAAATTGCCGTTTCTGCCGAGTCTACATCCGATTTACCACGTGAGTTAATTGACAAATATCATATCAGCGTTATCCCCTTCGAGGTCACACTTGGAGATCGAACTGATTTTGATGGAAATATCACCCCACAAGACATCTATGATTTTGTGGAAAAACACAACATTTTGCCTAAGACTAGCGCGATCAATGCTTTCACATATGGCGAGCATTTCTCTAAATTGAGAAAAGATCATGATGGAGTTATTCATATCTGTTTAGGAAGCCAAATCTCTTCTGCCTACGGAAACGCGAAATTTGCCGCTTCGGAATTAGATAATGTTCATGTGATTGATTCAGCTTCCTTATCCAGCGGAATCGGTCTATTAGTCCTTTATGCCGCTAAGTTGGCAGAAGAAGGAAAACTAACCGCTGCTGAAATCGCTGAAAAAGTTCAAGCTCGCGTTCCCTTTGTCCAAGCCAGTTTCGTGGTCAACACCATCGAATATCTTTATAAAGGCGGTCGTTGCTCAGCGCTCGCTCGCTTGGGAGCTCACCTCTTCCGCATCAAACCTCAAATTGTCTTAAAAGAAGGTAGATTAATTCCTGGCAAGAAATACATGGGGCGAAATAGCGCTGTTATCCATGAATATTGCCAAGACATTTTAGAAGAATTCCCCAACCCCGATTTATCAGTCGCCTTTGTCACTCATACCTCTGCCTCCCCAGAAATGGTGGAAGAAGCCAAAGAATCTCTAAAGAGCAAAGGTTTCAAAGAAATATACGAGACAATCGCTGGTGCTACCATTACTTCTCATTGCGGAGCAAAAACCCTCGGCATCCTCTACATAAACGATGCAGGGCAAGTTAAATAAGAATACTGTTTATTAAAATAAAAACATTGGATTTATCAGTCCAATGTTTTTTTAATTCTAATCGTCTTTTTTAACAAGTACCACAAGAAGGCGAGGACTTGAAGAGGGATTCCGACAATAAATATTAGATATGTATTTGGTAAGTGGAGCATTAAGTGAAAGGATAGGAATAGTGATAGGGCGGATGTCCAGATCAAACCACTAACCGACAAGAATAAACCCAATCGGAGGTGAAAAATCGAAGACCAGACGACGAGGAGAATAAAACTTGCCACTAATGCATAAATAAAACAAAGCCAAGAAAAACGGAATTCACTAACAAAAATTGATAATGCCAAGAACAATAATGAGGCGACAAGCCAAGCTAAGCCGACGGAAAGCAAAACAATGAACATTCTTCTCTTTGCTCTCACTTGTTTATTGATAACAACCTTCTCTTTTCGAAAGAAATCATCAATTGAGATCCCATAAAAATCAGCAAGCGCCTTTAAAACAAGCGTGTCAGGCACACTTTCACCGCGCTCCCATTTTGATACAGATTTATCAGAATAATTGAACTTTTCGGCGAGTTGTAACTGAGTTAGTCCCGCCTTTTTCCGATAGTAAGTTAAGTTCTCGGCGATAAGTTGAGTGGTTTTTGCAAAATCATCCATGACTATATCTTAACTAAATGCCAATTATTAATAAATAATTATTTCCCTTAATACCACTTTTTCTTTTTAGTATGCAATTATAAATTTTGTTAATTTGGACAGTGTCAAAAGTTATGTTTTTTTATCTTGGTAGATACCCCCTCCCTGTGGTAACTTAATCTCGTCAAAAGTAAGACACCATAATAAGTGTGAATCGTGAGAAGGAGGATTCTTTTTATGTATTTTGGACCAAAGACTAGAAATGTTGATATTTCCAGTGAAAACGAAGAGCTCCAAATCGCCGAAGCTATTTGCCAGGCGGAAGAATTTTCCGCTTCCTTCTTAGATAACGACGAATTCTTTTTTGAGCCAGAAGAATAGTATAAGAAAATCAAAAGATGTAAGCGAGTGGGAGGTCCACTCGTTTTTCTTTATTTATAAATAGGAACTAGTTAAAATAAAGCATATGGAAACCGAAGTTAAGAAACCGGTCAGAAGAAAAATTGATTTTTCTGCCTTTGCAAATGTCGCCGTTTTTTTCACCCTTGAAGTCCTTGCTTTTATTGCCTTCTCGCTTGGCACATCATATATTCTTTTTAGCATTTTAAGCGTTGTCTTATTGGTTTGCCTTGTCTTAGTTACTTTTAAGCAAATTAAAACTGACGGACTAGCGACTTTTGCCTTCTTCCTGGTCCCATTGTTTGTCTTTGGATTACTATGTATCCTAAGCAATTTCACTCTTATTCCATCTTTTGTTTTATATAATCAAACCTTCTTTATTCCAATTGCAATGACCTGTTTTGCGGCCTGCGGTTATTTTGTATCTTCTTTGAAAACTTTCTCAATTAGCAAAGCCTTATTAGTCATCTATTCAGCGCTGGCGATTTTGGTTTTTATCAATCTCATCGCGACGATGGTGGAATTTATGCCTTTCTATACATTGCTTCATCGTAATAAATATATTTATTATGATGGCGACATTAGTTCGGTCCCTGTCTCTGGTATGGCGTTTGCCCTTCTCGGATTTTCAATTAGCGAAGTATCGGTTGAATATTTTTCCTTATTCCCCTCGCTTCTAATCACCGCAATTATTCCTTTGTTCTTTATTAAATTCAAACAAAACAAGACGACCTTCTTGCTTTATCTCGGATACGCTCTTTTGGGATTCTTCTCCCTACTAACGACCGTTTCTAAGATGACCATCATCACTGACGTTCTCCTCTTCGCTATTGTTCTTCTCGTTTTACTTTTCGCTAAATTCCAATGGAAAGGAAAAGTGCTAAAGATAGTCTCGCTCGTCTTTGCCGGACTATTTGTTGTCGGATTCCTTGTCTTATTCCTAAATGCCCAAGAAGGTGGAGTGGGGATTATTCAATCCCTCCAGAATTTCATCGCTGGAAACCCCCTTCTCAACCGCTTATTCAATACAAATGGATTAGCTATAAAATATAACCAGATTTTAAACCGTGTAACGACTACGAACGGCAACGGTGAATTTGTTTATCTCTTCGGGTTTTTCCCAACTAGTGAGATCATTCCAACTAATTCCTGGCTCTTCGATATTTTGATGACCACGGGATTGTTTGGCTTACTCTTTTTTATCGCAGTTATCATCTTTGGACTTGTTCAATTGATGAAATATTATCGCTCCAGCGCGGATCACCTTAAAGATAAAGCGATGGTGGTTGCTTTTATTCTCTGCTTCTTCGCTTATGGTCTGCTCAATTACGATATGACTCCATTTATTTTCTCAAGCGATCTCTCGCCAATCTATCTATCTGGGCCGTTCTTGGTCTGTCTATTCTTGTTTTCTTATGCTTTCTACAAAGTAGTGAATAAACCAAAAGAAACTAAATTAATTGCTAACGATTCTCAAAAATCAGAAAAAAAGGAAGGAGAAATTATCGATGAAAAAATATCTTTATAGCAGTCTCCTTTTAGTGGTGGCAATCGGGTTGACCTCCTGTGGCTATTCGCTAAAGGAACTATATGACAGGAATCCTTATAATAACGTCAACTTTGTTGATAACTATTACACAACTTGGGACAAGGATATTGATTTAGTAAATAATCCCAACAACAAAATTCTCAATCCTGACGCTGACGTTATCAATCTCGAAAAAAATGGAGATTTTGTCTTCACCGAATTCGGAGACGACAACTTGCGTTCTCTCGAACCGCAATATGACTCTTATTCCTACGAAACGGATCTTGAGCCGACTAATTCTACCACCGGCAAGACTTCCTATGGTCAAGGCAATAAACTAAGCAAGATTGATCAGTCTTTCCGTTATGGCATTCTTTCTAAACTTTATGACGGTCAATTATTCTGTCACGGACAATTTGAATGGGTTCGCGTCCAAATTAATGAAGGTGGCTTTGGCAGCATATTTAAGAAAGAATTATACTCTTCCACCTATTTCGCGCTTAATTTCAAAGCTTCAATTGAATTCCGTCGCGTCTATCAAGATGATGATGGGAATGATGTCACAGTTGATATTCCCACTTGGTATTACGGGGAGGAAGGCGGGAGTATTGCTCACCTCACCGATATTGGTCTTACTGTTACTTTCTATCTAAAGAGCGATAACGGCTACACTCGTGTACCTGTCCATTATGAAATTCAGGATGTTCCCTGCAATCCTTCCGAGAGCACTGATAAGTACATCCTTTTCGGTTTTAAAATCGGAGGCAAAAACGTGCCATCCTTAGATCGCTGCGCCGGAATTTCAATCGAGTACACCTACGAAGACGATCTCCTTGCTGAAATGAACGCGAATATCGAAGCTAAGAACTTGGCTAACGCTACCGATTCTTGGTTTGATGATAGTCCAACGCTTGCAGAAAGCCGCATATTAAAAGGAGGAGCGCTTCAGCACTCCCTCTTCCTCTACGAGATTTTGTTCCCGCACTCTACTTGGCATTAATAAATTTTGATATATCGAGCCATTCACCAATCTCGAAATCGGCTTTGTCATCATCAAAGATGAGGGTCCCTTTCGCCGGGGTGAAAGTCATTTCGGAAAAGTAAATTTTTCCATTGATGTTATATAAATCCACTCTCACAAAAGGGAATGGTTCAGCGAGAATTTCAGCCATGGTAATCATATCGTTCCAGCGATCCGGTTTAACTAACGGGTGGCTGGTTTTTTTCCATCCGTTGAATTGTGCTCCATCAAAAGGTGTCCAGTCGATGTAGTAATTGTTGTAACGGATATTTTGACCTCTCCCGGTCACAACATACATATACTTGGCTTTGCCATTAAAGACATGAATCTTATATTCGATTGGCAAAGGCTCTCCTTCTTGGATGAGATACTTTTCAATAATGATTTGAGGCTTAATGGGGGAGTAATGCATCTCAACGGTCTTTTTCCCGTAATTTGTTTTGAGCCACTTAGTGAACATTTTTTCCAAAGCTGTTAAATTGATTTTGCTCTTGTCCAAACAAATGTAATTAAAGGCACAGGCGTGCGTGCACTTCATGACAAACTGATTGGGAAGGTCGTCAAAATTAATGTCGGAAAAATGATTAAAGATACCGTAAATGGGAATAACCTTGTCGGCAAAACCGCGTTTTTTCACATATTCCCGTACACCCGCTCGACCAGCACACTGAACAATCAAAGGATTCTTCGGATAGACGAAAAGTCGGAGATACTGAAGTTTCTCTGTGTAGCGAACTGGATTCTTTAAATTGAGTCTATGATGAGTGATATATCGATACTGAGAGGCGACATAACACTTCTTGCTCAATGCTTTTACGATATTGCGAAAAGGAGCGACAAGGGCTCTTTTTAATTTATTTTCACGTAAATTTGGATTTGGCATATTACTATTCAAT
>JAAYDH010000047.1 GCA_012729405.1 Erysipelotrichaceae bacterium | reverse complement strand
TGGTGCTCAACAAAAGCACCTTGCAAGGCTAATACACCAATGACCATTAGCTTATTTTCCTCTTTCAGACATTAATAAATCAATTTCTGATTCGTTGATACCAACCATGGCCTCGCCCAAGTCTTCTGATACTTCGGCGATGATTTTTGGATCGTTATAGTTGGTTACTGCTTTAACGATGGCTTTCGCTCTCTTTAAAGGATCTCCTGATTTAAAAATTCCTGAACCGACGAAAACACCCTCAGCTCCAAGCTGCATCATCAAAGCAGCATCGGCAGGAGTGGCGACTCCCCCAGCCGCAAAATTGACAACTGGTAATCTACCATTTTCGTGCACTAATTTTAATAAATCAAAAGGAACACCAAGTTCTTTGGCTTTGGTATAGAGTTCATCTTCTCTTAATGATTGAACTTGTCTAATTTCGCTTTGAATTAAGCGCATATGGGTAACGGCTTGAACAACGTCACCAGTTCCTGGCTCACCTTTAGTTCGAATCATCGCCGCACCTTCGGAGATTCTTCTTAATGCTTCACCTAAGTTTTTAGCGCCGCAGACAAATGGAACGGCAAACTTTGTTTTGTCGATATGATAAACATTATCAGCAGGGGATAAGACTTCGCTCTCATCGATGTAATCAATTTCTAAAGCTTCTAAAATTTGCGCTTCGACAAAGTGCCCAATTCTTACTTTTGCCATAACCGGAATTGTCACAGCGGCTTGTATTTCCTTTATTAATTTTGGATCGCTCATGCGAGAAACACCGCCAGCCGCTCTAATGTCGGCCGGAATTCTCTCTAGCGCCATGACGGCGCAAGCCCCAGCCTCTTGGGCAATTTTTGCTTGTTGAGCACTGGTGACGTCCATAATAACTCCACCTTTTAACATTTGGGCTAATTCTTTGTTAAGTTGATAACGATCATTCATATTTATACCTCTTTGTTTTGAAAATATTTGTTTGATTACTAGTATTATACTTGTAATTATTAGCTTTTAAATAAACAGTTATAAATAACAAACTAGTTAATCACTAATTTTTACTTGCTCTGTCACCCTTTTTTAACATCGCCCCTTTTGAAGAGAAAGTAGGCAATTGGAGAAAATATCTTTACACCGGCATTTTATAGATTAAAAATAACTTAACCGTATGTTTGTGGGGGGGAACATTACTATGAAAAATAGATTTTTATTATCGCTTGCATGTTCGTTAGGTGGAATTTTCGCTCTCGCTTTTGCTCTATCAAATAATTTTACAGGAAATTACTACAGCCAAGTAAAATCAGATCAAAACCATTATTAGCTTTCATTTAATAGTGAAAACAACAATCTCTCCGCAGGTGAAAATACTTTTATTGCCAGTCGTATTGACACATATGATATCCATTTCTCATCTTCTGGTTTATCCCCTGTCGATGGTTCTTGGGGAGCATTGGAACAAGATGGTTCTTTCTATAACACTACGAGAATAAGCGGAATTGAGTCCATATCCTTTGAATTTGTTGAAGAAACTGCAGCAATAACCTTATGGTGGGGTTGGATGGGCGAACATGAAGACACCCCTATTTATGAAACTTCAGTATTCTTAAATAATGCTACTTCAAGTACCAACCTTTATAATCAAATTCCGGGATGTTTTAAAGTTGTTGCATCTGAGGATACAACCATAGAATCATTTACTATAGTTTACACCTGTTCACAAAGTTCACTCCCTAATAACGGAATAGAGTATTCCTTTAATTCCACCAATCAATCTTATTGGGTAAGGAGTTTTTCGGGCGTTCAAAACAATGTTGTTATCCGTCAAATATATGATAATGGAGTCAATGGCGAACACCCTGTGGACGGCATCAATGCCGAGGCTTTTAGAGATTGCTCTTCAATCACATCAATATCGATTCCAGATTCAGTAGAAATAATTGGCGATTATGCATTTTATGGATGTTCTTCCCTTGAATCAATCAATATTCCTGAATTGGTCACAAGCATTAATGATTCTGCTTTCGGATTTTGTTCCTCTCTTACTTCTCTTTTGATTCCTGATTCAGTTACCAGTATTGGCAACTTTGCCTTTTTCTCCTGTTCATTACTTGATTCAATTGTTTTCCCCAGTTCTGTTACAAGTATTGGGGCCGCGGCTTTTTTCGAGTGTAACTCTATTACCACTCTTATAGTACCTAGCAACATTACATTTATCGGCGATGGTGGTTTAATGAATGTCGGAGGAAATGTATTTGTCGAATTTGAAAGTATGCCAGAAGAATGGTCTAGCAGTTGCTTAGATGGCTCAACCGTCTATTGGTACAGCGAAATAGAAAGAATAGATGGAAACTATTGGCATTATATGGGCGATGTTCCAACCCCTTGGTAAACTCTATTAAACACGCTTTGGTCAGTTGTGCAACATCAACACCTTTCATAGACATTAAGGATTTCGTTAAATTATTACCGCGTTTAAAATATTCATTAATGGTGTTTTCTTTTTAATATCAAAAGTGTCGCTACAATGATTAATACGAGAGCGAGATAATCACAAAAATTGACTTAATTAACACGCTGGATAGAAAACTAGTGCGTTTTATTTTTAATTTATTTAATTAAAAGATTATAATATCATTCCCTTCTGCGAAGACCAGTTGGGAAAAAGTTATTTTATGCTCTTTGTACTTGCCTTATTACCGCTTCTTTTGTGCATTATTCTCATGGCGGTCTTTAATATACCCGCAAAGTTTTCTCTTCCCATAAGCTGGCTCGTCGCTTGTGTCCTTGGTCTTATTTTTTGGAAGATGGAATTTCTTGAAGTTTTGGCTTATAGCTTATCAGGAATTTTTAATTCTTTAGATGTGCTAATTACCGTCATCGGTGCAGTCCTAATTATGAATACCCTCAAGGCAAGTGGTGCTATGAATTCAATCAACAATGGATTCAAATCAATTAGTAGTGACTCGCGTGTCCAATTGATCATTATTGGTTGGATGTTTGGCGGGTTCCTCGAAGGAGCGGCCGGTTTCGGATCACCAGCAGCATTAGCTGGTCCTTTGCTCGTATCGCTCGGATTTCCTCCTGTTGCCGCTGTGGTGGGAGCGCTCATCATGGATACAACCTCAGTGAGTTTTGGAGCGGTCGGCACTCCTGTTGCTCAAGCTCTTGCCAGTTTAGGGGTTGGCGTTGCCACAGATGGTTTCACACACGGCATTACCATTTGGACGGCGATTCCGCACGCGATTGTCGGAACCTTTATTCCATTTATTGCTGTTGCGGTAATTATGAAGTTTTTCACCAAAGAGAAATCATTTAAATCCGCGTTATCAATCTTGCCGTTTGCCGCATACGCCGGAGTTTTGTTTACGCTCCCTTACACAATTATTGCTGTGACTCTCGGATACGAATTCCCGAGTCTTTTGGGTGCATTAATTGGGTTACCAATATTGATTTTAACAACTCGAAAAGGGTTTTTGATCCCAAAAAAGAAATGGAACTTTTCCGGTGAAGAGACATGGGATGAGTCATGGAAATCCACTTCTCCATTGCCACAAAACAATGAGTCAAAAATGAGTATTCTTAAGGCCTGGACTCCTTATCTTTTGATTGCTTTTCTTCTAATTATTACCAGACTCCCTTTCTTGCCATTTAAGTCAATTCTCAGTGGAACGGGTGTGGCCGGCAATTTCTTTGCTCCTAAAATAAGCAATTTATTTAACGTCCCCAATACTTCTTACACATTTAAATGGGCATGGCTACCTGGATTCATCTTCATCTTGGTCGGCGTCGCCACGATTTTCATTCACAAGATGAAAAAACCAGAGGTTAAAATCGCTTATAAAAACACTTTGAAACAAGTGGGCGGGGCTGCTATCACTATCATGTTCGGCCTCGCTTTGGTGCAAATTATGCGCTATAGCGGAAGTAACGATATCGCTTCAGCGGAGACAAAATCGATGATTTTTTATCTCGCTGACGGTCTCAGCAAGGTGGGCAGAGAATTATTTGTCGGTTTCTCACCATTTATTGGTATTCTCGGAACTTTCATTTCTGGGTCGAATACAGTTTCAAATACCTTATTCACTAATCTTCAATATCAATCAGCGTTAAATCTCGCGCTTCCGCCAACTCTTATTGTTTCAATGCAAATTGTTGGTGGGGCAGTCGGTAATATGGTGTCGATTAACAGCACGGTAACCGCCTGTGCAACGGTCGGGGTAAGCGGCAAGGAAGGCAAAATCATACGGACCAACATCATTCCAGCATCTATTTATGCTGCGTTGATTATCGTTGTCTTTGCAGTATCAATTTTTGTTTTTAATTTCAGTTAGTGTAGTTTTTGCTACTTTGTGAAGGGTAATTAGTTTGAAACATAAAGGTTTCATTAAATGAGTAAAACCAGTAAGACAATTTCGTTGAGGTAAATATGAAAAAATTCAATCTATTATTTATAATCGGCCTGTTGGCCTTAACTGCTTGCGGTCCCGGAAACTCTGGTGATGGTGATCCAAATGGATCTCAAGATCCTGACAATGGTGGGCTCCCACAAGATGGTGATGGTAGTGAAACTCCCGAAATCTATGATCCCGCCATCTCTGGCTTAGCTCATGTCGATATCTGGCCGAGTGAGGCTTTAAGTGAATATCTAACTTATGACACAAACATTGTGATGCCTGAGTTTACCTCTTCGACTGGCTTCCATCACGGACTTAACGATTTATTTTATCGTGTCGTGACACGCGTAGCTTCGGCAAGTGTGTTAAATACATACAAGAATCTTTTAGAGAATCAGTACTATTTCACTATTGAAAGTGTCTTAGGATTACCAAATCTTAACTACGCCGAAAGCGAATATGACGATGTCCGTTTATACTTCGAATATCGCCAAGAAGGAAACATTAAAGAGATAATTTTTGATTTTTATGATGGTGAAGGAGATGACTATACTGGTCCAAGAGCGGTTGATGGTTTAGCTTATTTTAATTTAAAAAATCGAGAAGCTTTGGACACAAGCAGTACTACCTCCACAAGAGCAAAATGGGAAGTGAGACCCGCAACGATGACTGTCTATGCAAATAGTTCTGGTTACAACGTTGGAGGAACTAATGGAGATCAACTTTCAAACCCCTTAAGAATCTATGCCGGTCAAAGTGTGAAATTCACGGTTGAAGATAAATACTACATCACTGAGATTAAAATTCTCGCTGCTTCTGGTTATGCGGATAAAACCGTTGATAATGCCGATTACATCAGAAACGCAACTGCTTCCTATTCGGGGGATTATGTGACATTTACACCAACGAATCAAACAAGCGAGATCGAGTACAAAATCCTTCAAGTTACGAACGTTGGCCAAGTGAGATGGTTGGATGTCCGTTTGCAAATGGAGAGACGATAAAAATTTCTAAATCAAATAGTGGACTGATGCAAGCTATCGGTCCTTTTTGTTTGTTTTTAACAAAAAAACCTCAATTTTTGTTCAAATTTGGCATATTAATTGTAAATTAATTCTTTATATCCTATCATGTGAATAGACGCCTTAAAGGTCTTTTTATTACGGAGGTAACACCATGGATTGGAACGCAATTTGGAACACCATTTGGAGCATGAATACACTGATGATAATATTGGATTTCTTGTTCATCTTTTTTGCCAAAATTATCGAGGTCTCGATTGGAACTTTAAGAAATATATTAGTTGTTAAAGGTTATCGCAAAGTGGCGGTTATTCTCGCTCTCGTAGAAATTATGATTTGGGTCTTTGTCGCCTCTCAAGTTATCACTGGTTTAGCAGAAAAGCCATATAAAGGTATCGCTTACGGCCTCGGTTTTGCTGCTGGGGTTTATGTTGGTTCAATTCTTGAAGAAAAACTCGCTTTTGGCAAAATACTTATCCAAGTCATTACCTCCGAGGAGAGTGGGCAAATCATTACGCAAGCTTTACGCGAGAAGGGGCTAGGAGTGACAACTATGAAGGCGCAAGGAAAAGAAGAAAAAAGACAAGTATTGATGATCTACGCCAACCGTCGTGGCAGCAAAGATATCAGCAAAGATATTCTAGCCATCGATCCGACAGCAATGATCGTCCAGAATGATATCTCTAGCATGACTGGTGGCCATATGCCAAAAGCTAATAGTCTATTAAAATAATTGTCAAATTAATAAAGGTTAATTAATTTCTTAATTTAATGTACACATCATAATTTTACTGCGGTTTAAGAAAAAATTTTACTGCTTGAAGCACCTTACTATTTTGGATAAATGGTAAAAATGGAGGATATATGTTAATTACCCTTATTGCCGGCTCATTTATTTTCTATTGTGAGCATTCTTGCCTTTTTCGGTAATGTTATAACCGTACTAGGCGAGCCTATTGGAGCCAATATGTTTGACTTTGCGTTCGGAATTGACCCCTTTTTACAACAATCTGGTTTCACTTTCTTGTTTGTGTTCCAATTGATTATCAGTCTTGCGTCCATCGCAACATTTTTCATTGTTTACAAAATCAAAAATTATGAAATGCCCAAATCAAGAATTGTTATCACCGCTGGATTGAGTGGGATACTGACTCTCGCTGGAGCTATTTGGGGCTTCTGTGCAAAAACAATGATTCCTGGAATCAATCAAGTCGGTGGTGTGTCTCTTGGAATCGGTCCTGTTATGTATGGTATTCTCAACATTGTTGCTACTGTTATTTTCGGCGCCACTATCTTATGGTATAAGTTTGGCACTCCCGCTAGTGAAGTTCACCGTAGACCGTCTTATCATCACAATCGACTATCCAATAATGCATTGGGAACGAATACGTTTTCTAAAAAAGACGATGTGAATGATAATAATACTAAAGCGGATAATCTCGATCTTCTCATGAAATACAAAAAGTTACTTGATGATGGAATAATCACCGCTGAAGAATTTGAGAAAAAGAAAAACGAATTGCTATAAACGATCAGTACCTATAAAGAAACGTCACTAGGTGGCGTTTTCTTTACAAACAGACAAAATCCTAAATAGATTTTGGGATTAGTATGAATTAGAATGTTTATTGATAAAGCATATCCGAGCGGAGGATGATGTATGGCATTAGATAGGACATTCGCGG
>JAAYDH010000021.1 GCA_012729405.1 Erysipelotrichaceae bacterium | reverse complement strand
TGATATCTCCATATTTATAGTTACGAATCTTCTTCCAGATTTTCTCGTCAAATGTGAGGTTGTTCTGAGACTCTATTACTATCATACCATTATTTGATAAAAGCCCATTATCGAGTATTTTCGAAACTAGGTCCTGATAATTATTAAAATGATAAGGCGGATCGATAAAAATTATATCAAAATCTCTACCTTCTTTAATAAATAAGGAAAGCGCTCTTTGATCATCGAGATACAGGACTAGGGATTCACTAGATGAGATGCCGAGGTTTTTGATATTTTTCTTGACGGTTTCAAGAGCCGTTTGGTTGTTGTCAACAAAGGTCGCATGACTCGCCCCGCGAGAGAGAGCTTCAATGCCCATTGCACCACTGCCAGCATATAAATCCAAGGCCTTAAGACTATTGATATCACCTAGGGCAGAAAAAATGGCCTCGCGAATTCGGTCTTTCGTCGGACGGATTTGTTGATTATCTTCTGGCCAGACTAAAAGACGGCGTCGATATTTGCCGGCGACGATGCGCATTTAATCACCCTCCTTAGGACACATATCCGGATCAATTAAGGAAATAATATTATTGTTAATTCTTTGATAGATGGAGCGGACACTTTGATAGACGTCTAAGTATTCTCTAACAAGAGGGTGTTCATAGAGAGTGGTTTTCGCTTCGATAAGTTCCTCTCTCGCTTTTTTTACTTCCGGAGCCTCTTCTTTGCAGTAGATGGAGAGGATATCACTATAACGGCTGCTAGCGACATCTTTTTGGTAAGCTAAAGCCATGACCGAATCATCTTCATTCATCTTTTTTTCCAGATCGTTGAGACGAATAATGCGAGGATCATTCATGAGAGCTTCTTTCAAAGCGCAAGTATCTAAATAGAGGTCGTTTTTCATTTCATGAAATATTATACGGCATTATTTTGATTAAGCGTTAGCACTTAACTTTATCATTTTTTGTAATTATGCTAGGATACTAAGTATGAAAATTAAAATCGTCAAAGATTCTAACCCTATCATGCATCAAAGAAGTCTCGAAGTACCGATGCCGTTATCGGACAAGGACCGTGAACTATTGGATGCAATGCTTAACCATTTAAAATTGAGTCAAGATGAAGAGTATCGCACTAAACACAACATCCGTGAAGGTGTCGGTTTAGCCGCGATTCAGACCGGACATCTGAAAAGGATGTTTGTTATCTATTACCAAAAAGAAGATGGTGAAATAGTTCAATATCAGCTGGTCAACCCAAAGATGGTTGAAAATTCCATTAAAAAATGCGCTTTGAAGAATGGAGAGGGTTGCCTTTCAGTTGATCAGGAACACAGTGGTCTAGCGCATCGTCACTACAAAATTCGTCTACGCGCTTTTGATGCGCTTCAAAATAAAGATATCGAAATTGAGGCATCGGGATTCGATGCAGTTGTTTTACAACATGAATACGACCATCTCGACGGCATCTTCTTTTATGACCGAATCGACAAGTATAAACCCCTCGAACAACTGCCCAACGAAGTAATAATTTAATTACAAAAAAATATTGTGCTATAATAAGCACGCCAAAACACATATAAGTAATGTCTATGGAGGATTAATAATGGTAAAGAATATTTCCTTACCGGTTTCTATTTATGCCTTGGGAGGCTTAGGAGAAGTCGGAAAAAATATGTATTGTGTGGAAAATGAAGAGACCATCATCATCATCGATGCTGGTGTCCGTTTCCCTGGAGTTGAATTCCCAGGTATCGATTACATCGTTCCTGATTATACACATTTAAAAAACAATCGCAATAAAGTAAAAGCGCTCTTGATTACCCATGGTCACGAAGACCATATCGGAGGCATTCCTTTCTTATTGCAAAATGTCAACATCCCGATCATCTACGCTCCTCGTTTAGCGGCCGCTTTAATAAAAGCCCGCCTCGAAGAACACAAGATGGCGACAAGGGTCAAAATCGTCGAATATACGAGTGAGACAATACTCAAGATTGACCGGTTCACCGCCAGTTTCTTCCGTGTCACCCACTCAATTCCTGATTCCTATGGTATCTGCATTGATACTCCAGAAGGAAGAATTGTTTCCACTGGCGACTTCAAAATTGATTTAACACCAGTCGGGCCTGATATGGAGTTAAGTAAACTCGCTAAATTGGGCGATGAAGGAGTAACTCTTTTATTGAGCGATTCCACCAATGCGGAAAGCGAAGGCTACACACCAAGTGAAAGAAACGTCTTTGACTCCATCAATGATATCGTTGAAAGCGCTCCTGGTCGCTTGATTGTCTCGACTTTCTCGAGCAACATCTCCCGTATTCAACAAATCTGCGAATCCGGTGTTAAACACGGCCGCAAGATTGTCATTATTGGTCGTTCAATGGAAAAAACCGTCGATGTCAGCCGCAGTTTTGGTTATATCAAAATCCCCGACGCTTCCATTATCGAGGCACAAGATATTCGCCGTTATAAACCAAGCGAAGTTCTCATTCTCTGTACGGGTTCACAGGGTGAAACAATGGCCGCATTATCCCGAATCGCCAATGGCGAGCATAGGGATGTTCACATTATGCAAGGCGACACGGTCGTTTTTTCCAGTAGCGCTATTCCGGGTAACGGAATGATGATTTCTGGAGTCGTAAACCAATTAACTCGCTGCGGAGCGGAAGTTATTACAAACTCCATTCTCAGTGATATTCACTCATCTGGCCACCCAGCAAGACAAGAATTGCGATTTCTCTTAAAACTGGTCAAACCTAAATATTTTATGCCCATGCATGGCGAATATAGAATGTTGAGAGCTCACGCGGAACTTGCCGCAACGGTTGGAGTACCTCTTGAGAGATCGTTCATTATGGATAATGGTGACACTATCACCATGGCATATAATAAAATTCAACCAGGTTATCCAGTTGAGCACGGCAATACCTATATCGATGGTAAAGATATCACCGGTTTGGCGGATGCCGTTATCGCTGATCGTCGAATTTTAACAGAAGATGGTATGCTTACCATCGCTGTTTCCATCGACAGCCGTAGCAACTTTCTTGTCGTTCCTCCGATGCTCTTTGCAAAAGGTATCATAACTCAAGATAACACCCGCATCATGGAAGAATGCCGCAGTTTAGTAGAAACTGCAGTTCGGGAAAAACTGATGAGTAAAACCAGTTTCAGTGAACTCAAAAACGTCATCAAGAAAATCGCGGGCGATTATCTTTATACCAAGATTGCCAGACGCCCGATGATCATTCCCGTGATTATGTCAAAGAATTAAGATTATGTTAGTTTTAGCAAGCCTCTCACCGAGAAGGCGGGAGCTAATGAAAAGAATTACTTCAAATTTTGTGGTGGAAGCGACTTCTATCGATGAGGTGAAATCACTCCACCTCCCACCCGCTATTGCGGTCAAGGATATCGCCCATCGAAAAGGAGAAGAAATCGCAAAAAAACATCCTAATGATGTCGTGATTTCCGCAGACACAATTGTCATCCTCGATAATCAAATCATCGGAAAACCAAAGGATGAAAACGATGCTTACCGCATCTTAAAACTACTATCCAATAAAATGCATACTGTCATCACTGCTTTCTGTATTTTCTATAATGGAACATACATGGAGAGAACCGTCCATTCTCAAGTGATAATGAATGAGTTGAGCGATGAACTAATAGCTAAATACATTGATAGTAAAATCCCCATGGACAAAGCCGGCGCTTACGCCGTTCAAGACAATAAAAAATTTCCGATTGTCAAGGCAGTAATCGGAAGTGTCGATAATGTGATTGGCTTCCCGGTGGAAGAAATCAAAAACGACTTAGTAAGAAATAAATTACTCTAAAAACCAAGAAAAAAATCGAGATTTAGCGATATTTCTCGATTTTTTCTTTTACTCTATCGGCTTGATTGTCAATCACGAGGATTAATTTCTGAGACATTGCAATAATGGATGAAACCCCTAATGCCTTGAGCTTTTCTTGGTTGACGATTGAAGAATCTTTCAGTTCAACTGTCAAGCGCGAACGGGTTGAGGTAAGATCGACAACATTGCTCTTTCCTCCAAGCGCATCAATCCATTCGGAATCATCAGCAACTGGAGCTGCGACTTTCCTTTTGCGGTTTCTAATCTTTGGTAGAACCAGCATAAAAAACAATGTTGCCAAAATGATGACAACTAGACCAACACAAATCCAGATTGCGTATGAGCGGAGGAAATTTGTGAAATCATCGTGTAAATCAGAATAGATCATATTATTTTATAAAGCTCCTTCGAAGTGATTTGATATATCGATAATCAGGCGAGTGAAGTAAAGTGACAATTTTATCGGAGCGGCACACTTCTAAACATAGAACATCACCTTGATGGACGACCTCATTATCGTATCCCACTAAGGCTTCTTTAAAATTACCGGTAAATGAGAGGTGGGAATCACCTGAGACAATCAGCGAAGCGCCTAGGGAGCGATTGATGTTGTTTTGAATTGTAGCTATTTCTGTTAATTCTAACAAGTCGAGTGAGTGATCGATGAGAGCTCCTCCAAGAGATTTGTTGTAAGCTGAGCTACCAAGCGAGGAAGACACCACTAGCCCATTCCCGCGATATGTCTCTAATGTCTCGCCATCAATTTTGACATCGGTGACCAAGGTGTGAAAAGGATTTTCGAGGCGAATCTCATTGACCGCATAAATTTTGTCAACCCCGGATTCAGAGGTAATTTTTCCTTCTAAGAGATGATGTCTAGTGGATTTTAGCTTTCCTTCTTTTAACAAAGAGAAGAGTTGATCAATTTCGTTTGGATTAAAATCATAAAAGAAACCAAGGTGACCGGCGCCGACACCGATGAATTTTACGGAGTTGAGAATCGGAAGATAGTGATGGACGGCTCGTAAAAACGTCCCATCACCTCCGACAAAAATAACCACATCCGGGTTATCATTATCAAGAGTAAAACCACGCTCGGCGACTTGTTGATGAATGACTTTACTTATATCACCAATTGGCTTTTGTTGATTGACAAATACTGCTACTTTCATGACTATCCTTTAACTATGTTATCATTATATCGCACCTCACCGAAGGAGTTAATAAATGTCGCACGAAATTGAATATGAACGAAGAGCCTTGATCGACGAAAATAAATATTACGAAATACTAAACTTCTATAAAGATAGATACCTAGTAGATTCTTTTGTTATACAAACTAATCATTATTTCGATTATAAGAACCTTAAGTTAAGACAAAAAGGAATGGTTCTAAGACTTCGCGAAATTCGTGACCAGCAATCAGAATTTACCTTGAAAATTAAGGGCGCTAGCGGGGACGAGGAAATCAATCAATTTATTACCGAATCCGACAAGGCCGAATTGCTTGCGTCAATCAACTTACCGGAGGGGGAAGTTCGAAACACGCTAGAAAAAAGAGGTATTATTCTTAATAAATTGCAATATATCGGAGCTCTTGAAACCAAACGCACAGAAATACCTTTTAAGGATTATCTCTTGGTAATTGATAAAAATTGTTATCTCGAAACAACTGATTACAACATAGAAATAGAAGCTAAATCGATTGAAGAAGCCGAATCGGCGATTCTCGAGATATGTCGGCGCTTTAATCTTGAATATAAAAACGACTACTCAAGCAAAAGCAGTCGTCTATTTACACTATTAAAGGGAAGAAAACTTATTTAGGGCAAGCCAAATTATTTTGGACATGCTCGCAGTTTTCATAGTTCGGGCATTCGCCGGAGCGACAGGCCCATTCTGCAATCCTGCGTGCGTGAGGAATGAAGACACGAATTTCATCAGGGTTGTAGCCTACTTGAATACGACGATCATCGACCATGATGGGTCTTTTTAAAATTGAAGGATTATCGCGAATAAAACCAATTAACTCTTTTACCGACATTGATTCGACATCAATGTTGGATTCTTTAATAATCTTGGATCTCTCGGAAATGATGTCTTCGGTTCCGTTTTCGGACTTTACGAGGATATCAGTTAATTCCTTCTCGTTCAAAGTCGCAGCAAAAATGTTTTTCTCGACATAGGGGATTTTTTGTTCGTCGAACCATTTCTTTACCTTTCGGCAACTGCTACAAGATGGAGAAGTATAAATTTTGATCATAATTTCACCCATTTGTAGTATACAACAAACGGGGTTTTTCTTCGTATACTTTTTTTAAAAACGTGAAATATCATCATCTTAACTCAATCTAAGATTGAAAATAACGTTGGCATTAACTAAACTAATAGCAAGTAAAACGAGGCAAAAATATGGCAGAAAGAATCTTAACGGGTATCAAACCCACTGGTCAATTGACCCTAGGAAATTACATCGGCGTTTTAAAGAACTTGCCCAAGATGATGGATCGCGGAGAGTGCTTTATTTTTATTGCTGATTTACACGCATTAACTTTGCCTATCGATCCTGAAGTTTTAAGACAAAACAGCGTTGATATTGCATCATTTTACTTAGCGGCCGGACTTGACCCAAAACGAGTTGCTCTTTTCTTGCAAAGCGAAGTTTCTGCTCACTCGGAATTAAATGCGATTATGCAAAACTACTTATATATGGGTGAACTTTCGCGCATGACTCAATTTAAAGAGAAGTCAGCAAAAATGAAAGAATCCGGTATCGGACTCGGTTTATTTGCCTACCCGGTCTTAATGGCTAGTGACATCGTACTTTACGATGCAAATATCGTACCCGTAGGCGAAGATCAAATTCAGCATGTCGAGTTGACCCGAGATTTAGTTAATCGCTTTAATCAAAGATACGGCAATGTTTTGCAAATGCCGAAGGCTGAGATGAGAAAAATTGGCGCTCGAATTATGTCACTTTCCGACCCCACGAAAAAGATGAGTAAGTCTGATCCAAAAGGTGATATCTTCTTAAAAGATGACATGGCTACAGTTCGCAAAAAAGTAATGTCAGCGGTCACAGATTCAGGAAGCGAAGTCAAGTATGACGAAGAAAAGAAACCAGGTATTTCTAACCTATTAACAATATATGCGTGTCTAAAAGACATCACGATTGCGGAAGCTGAAAAGCATTTTGTTGACTACCGCTACGGAGACTTTAAAAAAGAAGTTGCTCAAGCTGTGGTTGATGAGCTTGAACCATTCCAAAAGCGATATCAAGAAATCGTCGACTCAAAAAGTTATTTAGAGGTCCTAAAAGAAGGCGCTCGTAAGGCCTCAGAAGTTGCAAATAAAACACTTTTGCGGGTGAAAAAGGCGGTCGGACTATTAATTTCAAAATAAATATCGTGTTTTTTGCGACGTTTTACAAAAAAGACTTGGATTTTGTCCAAGCCTTTTTATTACATCTCATTTAGATTCCGAGCTTTTCTTTAAAGTGTTTATATAGAATGTCCGGTTTTGCCTCTGAAGCCTCTTCGTCTTCTCCGACAATGCCAAAGTAGAATTTCACTTTTGGCTCAGTTCCACTAGGGCGGACGCAGATAATATTACCATCAGCAAAGAAGAGTTTAACAACATCTGATTGAGGCAGATTAATCGGTGTTGTTTCTTTACCTACAATAGTTAATTGTTTTAAGTAGTCTTCAACTTTGACAACCGCTACTCCATCTAATTCTTTCGGAGGATTATCGTGAAGTTTAGCCATCAATTCATTCATTGACATAAAGCCAGTTGGACCAGTAAATTCGATTGAGAAAACCTTATCAACATGCCAACCAAATCTCTCATTTAATTCTTTCCAAACAATGTCAAGAGTCTTCCCTTGGAGATGATAGAAGAGAGCCATTTCACAATAAAGCAAAATCGCCTGGCAACCATCCTTGTCACGAGCAAATGGAGAGATTAAACAGCCATAAGACTCTTCATATCCGAACTCGAAATGAGGACCACCATGCTTCTCATAATAGTCGATGCGGTTACCAATAAATTTAAATCCGGTTAAAAATTCTTCAACTTTAACCCCATAGGATTCCGCGATTTTTCTACCGAGTGATGAGCTGACGATTGTAGAATACATCACTCCATCTTTAGATAAGAGACCCTTCTTCTTTCTCTCGGAAAAAATATAGTCGATCAGTAGTGCGGCGGATTGGTTTCCGGTAAATGTTTTATAGGTAGCGTCACTAGCGAGATAAGCTAAACCGACACGATCACCATCTGGGTCAGTCATAACAACGAGATTGGCTTTAATTTCTTGAGCTAATTTAACCGGCTCGATATACGATCTTGGATCTTCTGGGTTAGGCGAAAGCGTTCCAGAAAAATCGGGATCTGGTTCAATTTGACTGAGAACTGGAGTGACATCATATCCAAAATCATTAAAGATGCGCATTGTATTGACATATGATGTGCCATGATTAGGTGTGAAAACAATTTTATAGCCCTCTTTTGGTAAATCAGGGTTGATAGAAATCTTTTTGACCAATTCAACATAGACATCGTCAATCGTGTGATCGAGAACTTGGTTAACGCCTCGAGGTGTGACCGGTTCATAAGTAACATTTAATTCATTTGGCAAAGAGTTGATAAGTTCCACTAAGCGTTCGATTTTCTGAGGAATTAGTTGGCAACCAGTTTCGTCATAAACTTTGAAGCCGTTGTAGTTTTTGGGGTTGTGACTAGCGGTAATCATGACACCGCCACAGGTTTTCAAGTAGCGGACAGCGAATGACAATTCGGGAGTTGGTCTCAAACTATCAAAGATAAAAGTATTAATACCAAAGTCATTGAGGACTTGAGCAGTCAATAAGGTAAAGGATCTTGATTGATGACGGTTGTCGTGAGAAATGACCACACCTTGTTTTTTTGCATCAGGAAATTTTTCTAATACATAGAGAGCAAATCCAACAGTCGCACGACGAATGGTAAAGATATTCAATCGATTGGTTCCTGGTCCGAGAATTCCTCTCATTCCCGCGGTGCCGAATTCAACATCCTTAAAGAAAGCATCATCGATTTCTTCTTGGCTCATCTTTTTGAGCGTTTCTTTTAAATCCAAACTGACAATTGGACTATTCAGCCAACGTTGATAATTATCATTGATGGTCATTTATTTTTTTCTCCTTTAATTTAATTATAAGTGTTTTAAACTCCTCCGGCATAGGAGCAGTGAACATTCGGCTTGATAAATGCTCGAGCGGCTCGCTTAAGTGGCCAAAGTGCATTTCGCTAGCATGTAAGAATTGATTCTTGAAGCCAAATTCTTTTTCAAAATAGACATTTTCTTTAAAGTCACCATACTTACTGTCTCCGATAACTGGGTGACCTATATAGGCAAGGTGAACGCGTATCTGATGGGTGCGCCCCGTGACAATTGTTAAATCTAACAAGGAATACTCATCGATTGTCTCAATCACTTTATAGATGGTTTTGGCGTTCTTTGCCCCTTTTGAGACACTTGTAACTTTGACTGTGTTAGATTCACTATCTTTCAATAAGGGAGCTTCTATCGTCCCGTTTTTCTCAACACGACCTTTCACTAGAGCGACATAGTGTTTACCAATCGCATCTCGTTCTTTGAACAGGGTAAATAATTGTTGAAGAGCATCATGTGTCTTTCCAAAAGCGACAATTCCTGAAGTATTGCGATCCAAGCGATGGGCGGGACCGGGCATAAAGGCGTTTTCTTCAGTCAAAAAATTTATATCTTGACTCATCAAGTACTCCACCACCATTTGGTCAAGAGACTTTCCGGTCTCCTTTCCATCTTTTTGAACTAGAACTCCTCGCGGTTTATTGACTAAGATGATTTGGTTATCCTCATAAATAATTAGTTCTTTTAATGCATCGTTGGGAGAATAACTCTTATTCTTTTTAAATTCTTCAAACTGCTCATCGGTGATATAAATAGCAATTTCGTCACTAGCAGAAACGACATATTTTCGATCTTCCCAGTGGCCATTCACTTTGACATCCTTCTTACGGAAAAGACGGTAGATAAAAGAAAGCGGCGCGATTGATAAAACTTTGCGGACATATTTCTCTAAAGAGAGGCCATTTTCTCTCTCGGTTACGATAAATGTTTGCATGATTTCATTGTATGGGCTTTTATTAGTAAAATAAAGAGTACATAACTTAATTTTTTTGTTATAATACTATTCGCATATTTAGTAGCATTCATTCAGCCAAATCAACACGGAGGAATACCCAAGCGGCTGAAGGGGCGGGCTTGGAAAGCTCGTAGACATGTAACAGTGTGCGAGGGTTCAAATCCCTCTTCCTCCGCCATTCTGAAATGTCAAGACACGCAAACTAATGTGTGTCTTTTCTTTTATTTCTACTATTGAATAGTAGAAAACAAGCCATTTCAGGCGTAGAAAATAGGGATTCTGAACAATACACACTTGCCCCACCATTTTTGACTAAAAATTAAGAACCCTAGTAAAAACTGCAGGGACACTGGGGTTAGATTATTCAAAAACTAAAAGCAGGCCTCAAATTGATGAAGTCTGCTATTTATCTTAATACTATGTATTACTGCTGTTCGATAGGAAATAACATATATTATTTCTTATTTGTTTGAATGCAAGTCACTAGGATTATTTAATATTAATAATTCTTATATTCCGCCTTCAACCTTAAACTCTAATGTAGCTTCATTAATAGGCATTTTAAAGGTGTATTCCCAAATATATCCTTTATCTGTTTCAATACTTGTTTGTTTTGAATAAAACTCACCATCTATATACATTACTAAATCAGCATCCATTATTGGATATGAATGTAATTTTATTTCAGTAAATGGAGTGAAATATTGTTGTTCTGGTTTATCATAAATGTAACCATGTTCATCAATGATTGTTAATTTAAATTGTCCTGTTGGTGGTATTTTTCCCCCACCATTAGAAAAGTCACATCCAGTTAAAGGAATCATTAATAGAAAAAGTAAGAAGCATAATATTTTCTTTATATTTTTCATTCAAATTTCCTCCTTTTTCATTTCAATATCAAATCACAACAATTATTTAATATTAAATTTATCTATATTTTAGCATTTTTCATTAGATACAATGTATCTATTATTCTTTGTCCTTAAATCACAAGGATTATTTGCTATTAAAATCAACACCAAAAGAATAGAGTTCCAATATTAACTGGCTCGAATTGAGATTCGCCCGGTCTCATTCGGTATTCAATTCTAAAATTATCGTATCCAGAAATAACATAACTGCTTTCTCTGGTTTCTTGTGAATAGTGCCATTTTTCCAATAAAACTGGAGTATCGGAATCATTAATACCATAAACCACAAAATCACCCGTTGTGTTTGGCGTTTTAAATCTCATTAAATGATCGGGTTTCCCATTAACGCTTTGAATATAAGAATTATCAACCCCAAAAACAAAATTGTTGTTTCCGTCATTTTTAACTCCTAAATATTCAAATTTAAAGCCACTACATTTAAACGTCTCTACATTTGCAGAAAGTTCAGTAGATACTTTACTTGCATTAATTGT
>JAAYDH010000027.1 GCA_012729405.1 Erysipelotrichaceae bacterium | reverse complement strand
TCAAATTTAATGTATCAGGTAAGAAATAATATGAAAATTGGTTTTGCAAGTGACATACATCAATTAGTCCCAAATCGAAAATTAATCCTCGCCGGAGTCGTGATTCCTGCCCCTTTTGGTGAACTCGCTCATTCGGATGGCGATGTCGTTTATCACGCTGTTGCCGAGTCGATTCTCGGAGCGCTTGCCTTAGGAGATCTAGGCGATCACTTCCCATCTTCGGATCCAACATATAAAGGTATTGACAGCTCATTTCTTGTTTCGCGAGTTGTTAAACTGATGGTTGATCGCGGTTTCCGGGTAGGAAACATTGATATCACAATTCGTCTAGAAGAACCAAAACTAAAAAACTATAAAATTGGTATGCGAACAAACATCGCTCGACTTCTTAGCATTGATGTTTCCTGCGTGTCAGTAAAGGTGGGAACTAACGAAAAAATGGATGCGATAGGACAAAAAATAGCCGTCCAAGCCGATGCCATCGTCTTATTGGAGGGAAAATAACTTGTCTTATACTTGTTCATAAGTATAATTAAGTGTCAACCATATGAATATTGAACAAATTTTAAAAGAAAAAATACAAAAATCTCTGTCTGAGTTAGGCCAATTGGTTTCTCTCGATGAAATTGTGATTGAACATGCCCGCGATACAGCTCACGGAGATTACGCAACCAACATCGCGATGAAGAAGAGTCGTTTTTTTGGAAAATCTCCAAGAGAAGTTGCTCAAGATATTGTTAATCATCTCGATATGGAGAGTATCGATAAAGTTGAAATAGCGGGACCTGGTTTTATCAATTTCTTTATGAAGAACGACTCGCTCCAAGCCATTATCTCTAAGATTGCTGATCAAGGTGATAATTATGGCAAAGGTGAAGCCAAAAACTTCAAAATCAATGTTGAATTTGTTAGTGCCAACCCTACTGGAGAACTTCACGTTGGCCACGCACGAGGTGCAGCTATAGGAGATTCGATTTGCAGGATTTTATCTTTTGCTGGTTATCAAGTAACCCGCGAATATTATATTAATGATGCCGGGAGTCAAATCCTTCATTTAGCGGAGTCAATTCAAGCCCGATACAAAAAGCAATTAGGCCTTGATGCCGAAATGCCGAAAGATGGGTATTTTGGAGAAGATATTAAAAATATCGCCACCCAAATTATTAAAGAGATTGGCGACAAAGCTTTGACCATGGAAGATCCTATTTCCTACTTTAAAACAAGAGGAATGGAACTCGAGTTAGATCAAATCAAAGAAGACCTTAAAGAATTTGGCATTGTTTTTGATGTTTTCTCAAGCGAATTAAAAGTTCGTAGTAATGGTGCGATTGAAAAGGAACTTGAATTCTTGAAGCCTCATATTTATCAAGATGGCGAAGCCCTCGTTTTAAAAACCACCGATTATCTCGACGACAAAGACCGCGTTATTAAAAAGAGTGACGGCCAATATACATATTTCATGCCCGACATTGTCTATCACGTCGACAAACTTTCACGTGGTTTTGACCTGCTTATCGATGTCCTCGGAGCCGATCACCATGGTTATATTAATCGCATGAAGAGCGCTTTGATGATGCATGGATATTCTTCTGATGTATTAGAAATTGAACTCATTCAAATGGTGAGAATCATCAAAGATGGCACTGAAATTAAAGCTTCAAAGAGAACGGGAAACGCGATTACTCTAAGAGAATTATTTGAAGAAGTTGGCGTTGATTCCACTCGATACCTTTTTGCCATGCGCGCAGCGAGCGGCCATCTTGACTTCGATATGGACTTGGCTGTTGAACAAAGCGCTAACAACCCTGTGTACTATGCCCAATATGCCCATGCACGATTAAGTTCAATTCTTGAGCAAGGCAAAACTATCCCCCTAGATTTGTCTGGTTCAAAACTTGAAAAAGAAAGCGAAATGACCTTATTGAAAAAACTTTTTGAGTTCCAAACCGTCGTAGAAGATGCCGCGAAAGAAAGAGCCCCATACAAAATTACTAACTACATTCATGATTTGGCGGAGTCAATCCATCATTTCTACACAGAATGTAGAGTAATAGATTTTGAGAACCCTGATGTCAGTGGTTCCCGATTAGCACTTTGTTTGGCAAGTAAACAAGTTTTAAAAAACGCCCTCAATTTGGTTGGCGTTAGTGCTCCCCTAAAAATGTAAAGGAGATGGAGGAAAATATGTCCAAATCATTATTAGATCTAGCTTATGATTTCATAAGCACACAAAAGGACCCAGTTCCGTTTGCCACTATTTGCGATTACATCGCAAAAGAGTCTGGTCTGTCAAAAGAGGAATTGGCTCAAAAATTAAGCCGTTTTTACACTAACTTAGTCTTAGACGGCCGATTCGTTACTCTCGGTGAAAACACTTGGGATTTACGCAGTCGTCACACCTTTGATAAAGTTCACATCGATATGAAAGATGTCTACAGCGATGTCGAAGCACCAGATGATGACGAAGAAGAAGAGATTGAAGAGAAAGAATATAACGAAATATTCGAAGAGAAACAAACCGAGGATGATGCACCCGTCGATTCTGACGAGGAAGTTGACACTCTTTAATGTTTGAGAAAATTTTAGAACAAATTAAAAAATATGATACAATCACCATTTTTGGACATATGAACCCAGATGGCGATTGCTATGGTGCACAAATCGGATTGCGGGACTCTCTTCGATTATCATTCCCTGAAAAAACCATCAATGCGGTTGGTAGTGGTTGCCCAGCTTTCTTCTCAAAACTTGGTCAAATGGATCGAGTAGATGATAATACTATTTCGAAATCGTTAGCGATCCTGTTGGATGGCAACGATCTTTCACGTATGGAAGATCAGAGAATTCGAAAAGCTTTGGCTTGGATAAAAATTGATCATCATGTCGATTCAGGAACATTTACCGAAGGTGAATTTGTTGTCAAAACCGAAGCGAACTCAACCTGCGAACTCATCGCTGATTTTATTCGTGAAGCGGATTTGAAAATTAATGGAAACGTTGCTGACGCTCTCTTTCTTGGAATTATCACCGACACCGGAAGATTTCAATACATTACGAATTTCCCGAAAGCTTTTAAACAAGCTGCGTGGATTTGTGAAAAAGGCGCTGATCCAACAAGTCTCAATCGCATCCTAAATATCACTGAGGAAGAATCCCTTGGCTTCAAAGGATTTGTGTTTTCAAATTATAAAAAGACGGAATCTGGAGTTATTTACCTGATCATCAGCAAAGAACAAATTGCTAAATATCATTTGACCGCCAGCAAAGCTGGGAGCATGGTGAATTTAGTTAGTAACATCAAAGGCTACCCAATTTGGACATTTTTCTCAGAGAACGAAGACGGCACCAATCACGTTGAATTCCGCAGCAACGGGCCAGCGGTACAGCCGATTGCGCTTAAGTATGGTGGTGGTGGACATCGTTTGGCGGCCGGCGCGACTTTGCCAAATTCGAGCCCCGATTTAATAAATCAAATCATCGCAGATTTAGATCAAGCGATTCTCGATTTCAAAAAGGAGAACAAATAAATATGTGGGAAAAAGAACTGCAAGTAGCAATTGAAGCTGGCTTAGCCGCCCGAGAAGAAATCCTTGCTATTTACAACCAACAATTTGATGTCGAAATAAAAGAAGATAACTCTCCGGTTACTTTAGCTGATAAAAACGCGGATTTAAAAATTCGCGAAATCTTAAGCAGGGCTTTCCCGAGCCACGCTTTCTTGACCGAAGAAAGCGAAGATGGTGAAGCGAGATTAAAAAATGATTATGTTTGGATTGTCGACCCAGTCGATGGAACCAAGGATTTCGTCGCAAGAGATGGTGGTTTTACCACAAATATCGCGTTATCCTACAAGCATAAAATTGTTGTCGGAGTTGTCGTTGTTCCTTTAACGGGGGAAATCTATTATGCAACCGAAAATCAGGGCGCGTATTATCGTAACAATGGCGTTGATCAAAGAATTCATGTTAACGACAAGACAGAAGATTTAACAGTTCTTTGTAGCGTCTTTCACTCAAATGATACTGAAAGAGCCCTCATCGCAAAACATTCGGATAAAATTAAACACGTCGAAAAATATGGCTCATCATTAAAGCCTTGTCGTATTGCTCAAGGTCTTGCAGAAATCACCTATCGCATGAGTGCTGGCACAAAAGAATGGGATACTGCTGCGTGCCAAATCGTGGTCACTGAAGCTGGTGGATTATTCATTGAACCAGACGGTAGCGAAATCACATATAATCGAAAAGACGTTTATAATCGCAATGGTTATATTGTTGTGAATCGCAAGGAAAACATTCTTCTATAAAACAAAAAATAAAAACAGCGTTTATCCTTGAATTGCGCTGTTTTTATTTGCAAAACTAGTACTTTTTGGATTCTAATATAGATTCAAATAACTTCAAATCATCGTTGTTAGTGACCTTAAAATTAAGTTTTGAACCTTGAACTAAATAAACTTTTCCGCCTGATTTAACCACTAATTGGCTATCGTCGGTTGCGCCAAAATCAAGTTGATTTTTTGCGTAATCGTGAGCCTTTTTGATGATGGAATATTTAAAAGTTTGAGGAGTTTGATTGTGAAATAATTCGTCGCGGTTTTCAATCTTCTCAATTTGTTCTTTGCCCGAGGATCGAATCATCGTGTCGCTCGATTTTATCACGGTACTAACCGCCCCGTATTTACGGCATGCCTCAATGTTGTCATCAATGATTTCACAAGACACCATAGGACGAGCAGCGTCATGAATTAGTATGATGTCGTCATCGTCAACAACCAGTGATTCGAGACTCAGGAGGCCGTTATAAACAGAAGCTTGGCGCGTGTCGCCTCCGAGGACCACTCTTTTAACTTTTGTCAACTTATAATCTTTACACCACAAAGTAACTTTTTCAATATAATCTTTGCTGGTTATAATAACAATGTAATCAATGTTGTGATTGCTTTCAAATTTCTCCACTGTGTGAATAAAAAGAGGCTTGTCGCAAACGATCAAAAATTGTTTGGGCGTTCCAACACTTCTCATCCTTGATCCAGTTCCGGCCGCGACAATCAATGCGATATTCATATCTCTTCCATTATAATCTTTTTTCGGATTTTTTTACGAATAAAAAAGCCGCAATCGATGCGGCTTAATTTAGTTATTTCGTTTCTTTTCTTCTTTTGCCTTCTTTATCGGCCTTTAAAATTAAATCGATAACTAATTCAGGCGTGATGTTATCTCCCTCATGATGGATAAATTCGCCAGGTTGACATGTCCGCTTGGCTACTTTAATTAATTCTTCGTATTTGATTGATTTGAGATTTAAATCTTCTAATGTAGTTGGCAAGCCAACTTTTTCACAAAATGTATATACTTCTTCAATGTATTTCTTTTTTGTTTCGCTTAGAAAAAGAGATGCTAAAACACCAAACGCAACTTTTTCACCATGATAGTAGCCATGTGTCTGTGGCAAGGATGTCAGTCCGTTATGGATTGAATGGGCACCAGCGAGGCCGCCACTTTCAAAACCGAGCCCGCTAAGTAATGTATTAGCTTCAATGACCGCCTCTAATGCTGGAGTGACTTTTTTATTTAAACAATCGTTATAAGCCTCGACCCCATAATTAATAATTGTGTCATAGCAAAGCTTTGCTAATGAATAAGCAGTGAGAGAACCTAGTTCACCAACTTCGTTTTTAGCTTGCTTAATTCGGCAGGATTCTGCTTCAAACCATGTCGCCAGGGCGTCACCCATACCAGCGACAAGAAATCTCGCTGGTGCATCGGCAATAATTTGAGAATCAACAAGCACCAAATTGGGATTATGTTTTTGATATTCAACACCCAGTACTCCTCCGTTTTCGTCATACACTACCGCGCAAGCGCTAGTAGGCGCGTCAGTAGAAGCAATTGTTGGGACAACAGCGACAGGAACATCGAGCCGGCTTGCTACTATCTTGCCTGTATCGATTGTTTTCCCTCCACCGATAGCGATAATAAATTCCGCATTATAAAATCTCGCTTCGCTACATAAACGATCAATTTCTTCCTTCGAGCATTCTC
>JAAYDH010000006.1 GCA_012729405.1 Erysipelotrichaceae bacterium | reverse complement strand
GTCCTCTCTCTTTTTCTATTGAAAGTAAAGATTTAAAACGCGTTGGATTAGACTATATTGATGATTTGAGATGGTTCTATTATCCGACTTATGAAGATTTTAAAAAGAAGCATCCGGATGTATCGATTTATTACATCACTCGCTATGCTTCCTTATCATATTCCCAAGCTGATTTCTCTAATCTTGTCAAAGATATCTATGTCATGTTCGGAAGAGAATCAACTGGGATTCCCCACGGAATTTTGAGGGAACACTTGGATGCATGTTTACGTATTCCGATGGTCCCTGAGGCCAGGAGTTTGAATGTCTCCAACTGCGTCGCCATCCTCGTCTATGAAATCTTGAGGCAACAAAACTTCCCGAATCTTGCGACGATAGAAATGATTAAAGGCGAAGATTTTCTTATCAATGAAAAATATGAAAAATAAGCTGAGCATTCTTTTGCTGACCTTTTTATTAACGGGCTGTAACTCCTATAACGGACCTTATTTTTATGTTCCAAAAGATGATAATCCTCGTTATATATTGTGGGAAACAGTGACAGATATGGCTCGCGATGTCGATCAAATCTCTAATTTGATTTTCGTCATCGGAACATCAACTTGCAGCTATTGTGAAGATTTAGAAGAAACTATTGAGACGTATATTTCTCAGAAAGACTTCTCCATTTATCACATTAATTTTGATGTCTCAATTGAGTCGAGCGAGGACTACGATGTCTTGCTGACCGTTACAAATGGAGGAACTGATAAATTCCTTCCTAATTACGGGGAATTATTTTATGTTCCGTGGATGTTCGTGGTTCAAGAAAAAGTCGCTGTCTATTCGATTGAAGAAGACTTCACAAAAACTCTCGATAACTGCATCAAGACGCGATAGGAATCTTCCGATAATTTTCTAATAATTTTAATGTCTCTTCATCGATATTATCAATTTTTAAAGATTGATATTTGTTGAGTATAACTTGACCTACTTTACTTGTCTTTTTCACATCTTTAACTTGAGCAGTTTGCACTTCTCCAGCTGTTTTATTGGATAAAACCAAACACATCTCAGCAGCACGCAGAATTTGTTCATCGCTCGGGCGGGAAGAAGAAATAACAACATGGGAGCCAGGATAATCTTTTATATGGAAAAACCAATCGAGACGGTTAGCTAACTTAAAGGTAATATAGTCATTTTGCTTAGCGTTTTTTCCAAAAAATATTTTGCAGTTTTCGTACAATACAAATGAAATAGAAGGTTTTTCACGATTTATTTTGATGATTTTGTTTTTAAATAGATGGGGCACCTCTAGCTTGGCAAGCTCAAGAAGTTCGCCTTCATCCATGTATTGAGTTTGACCACTCATAATTTCTAAACGCGCGATTTCCTGTTTTGCTTTTTGAATTTCTTCTTCGTCCATCAGGATGGTTCGCTTAGCTTTCTTATATTTCTTAAAATAGCGATTTGCGTTCGCTCCGATACCCAATCTTGGATCATAAGGTAAATTATTATCTTTAACGTACAATTCAATTTGTTCTTTATCTCCCGCAAGGGAAAGTAAGGTATTTCCATGATCTAGAAAAACGAGATCTTTTCGTGCATCTTCAATTTCTTTTGCTAACACAATACCTTTTTTAGCTAGAGCTTTAATCCTTGTTTTTAAAAAATGGAACAAAGGAGAGAAGCGATCCCTGATTTGGTGATGGTGAGCCTCTGTTAATTTCTCTTCCGCGTAGGACTCGTAATCAAAAGGAATATCTTCGTGATTAATCGGTTTGAAATCATTCTTTTTGCGAGGCGGTTCGTAACCCAATCCTCTCATTAATGGTCGTGGAGACTGTAAGGAACCTTCGTGGAGAGCAAAAATTACCTTATTGTCTTCACCGAGAATGATGAGATTTGGCTTGGTGGGAATGAATTCGAGAATTAATGTTTTTTTGACCCTCTCAAAAACATCATTGGATTTAATGATGTG
>JAAYDH010000093.1 GCA_012729405.1 Erysipelotrichaceae bacterium | reverse complement strand
TTCCGTATCTATCCTCACACCTTCTTCTTTGGAGCAAAGGCCGCCCCAAGTTATGAACTAGCGAAAAAGATAATCGAATTAATCGTTGCAGTTAGTAAGACCGTCAATGAAGACGAAGAGACTAATAAATTCTTAAAAGTTGTTTTCATTGAAAACTATGGTGTCTCCCTTGCGGAATTAATTATTCCCGCCGCTGACATCAGCGAGCAAATTTCCACTGCCGGCAAGGAAGCCAGCGGCACTTCTAACATGAAATTCATGATGAATGGTGCAATTACTCTTGGAACGATGGATGGAGCCAATATTGAAATCGTCGAAAAAGCTGGTATTGATAATGCAGTGATATTTGGTCATCTCGCTGACGAAGTCGAAGAGATTTACGCTCAAGGAAAATACAATCCTTGGGATATGTATAATAGCGATGCGCGAATCAAAGCTGTCATCGATTCTCTCAGCTATGCTGAATGGGCGAAATTTAAACCTAATCGCTATCGCTTAATTTTTGATGAAATTATGAATCGTGGCGATCAATATCTTGTCTTAGAAGATTTTGATGCTTATGTCAAAGCCCAAGAAAAGATTTGCTCTTTATATAAGGACCGCAAAGGATGGGGCAAGATGTGCTTAAAGAATATCGCCAATAGTGGTTTCTTCTCTTCTGACCGAACCATCGAACAATACGCTAACGAGATTTGGCATCTCAAGAAAGTGAAATAGTCGCTATGAGCAAAATGATACTCACCGACTTGTTTTTAGCGCAGCAAAAGCTCGATGAAGAAATCGCCACCAAACATGGTGTTTCTTACGAGACAACGAGAAGTAAAAGAACCCTCGCTCTTTTAGTTGAAATCGGTGAATTAGCTAACGCAACCAGATGCTTTAAATACTGGTCGACCAAAAACGGCGAATCGCGAGATCGCGTGTTGGATGAATATGCTGACGGACTTCATTTTTTCCTCTCCTTAGGAATTGATATCAAGAGCAAAAAAGATTGTTATAATCTCACTAAACACTCTAAAGACTTATCGGAACAATTTTTGATTATCTATTCAAATATTGCTCGTTTTATGAAACGAAAAGATGATTTAAGTTATCAAAAAGCGTTCCAAAGTTTTCTCAACCTCATACCTTTATTAGGATTCCGCTATTCAAGTATCGAAAGAGCATATTTTAAAAAGCTTGGCGAGAATTACCAACGCCAAGCCCATAATTATTAATTTTTAATTTATCTAGTTTCTTTTAAAAAGGCTTCAATGTCATTTTCTGAAATGACGCGGATGCCTTTTCTTTTTAATAGTTCAGTGGTCATACCCGAACCAGCAATTAAGCGATTAGAGAATGTTCCATCATAAACCTGATTCACTCCACAGGAAGGGCTGTTTTCTTTCAAAATTGCGATGTGAATGCCCAGGTATTGACAAATATTTAAAGCGAGCTCCGCGCCTTTTTGAAAGTTTCTTGTCACATTCTTTTTATCTTTGGTGAGGACGAGATCTTTTTTTCTCTCGCTAGGATCTCTTGGGATAGGTAAACCGCCTTCCACTTCAGGGCAAAAGGGGACTAATTCGTATTTCTCTAATAGTTCTTTAACTAATGGGGTGTAATTATTTTTGCCGTCATAACGGCAACGTTCTCCGACGATACAGGCGGATACTAATATTTTTTCCATAAATCCTTAAACATTCTATATTTCTTACCTCGTATATTCAAGGTATAATATCGCCATGACTAAACAATTTGTTTATAACTATAAAGGGACTGATTATACGGTCAATGTCGCCTATAAACGTAATCACTGCATCTCCTATCATTTCCGTAACGGCAACTTCCTCATTTATTGCCCGATTTTTACCCCCACGAAACGCATCTTTCAAGGCTTAGATAAATTCGCCCCGAGACTTATCGATGAAAATCCGCACTTCCTTGGAAGAGGAGAAAATTTTATCTATCTTCTCGGTCATAAAGTCGAGCTTCAACCAAGCGGAGAAATCTTGTTTGGAGATGGGACTATCATATCCTACAAGAACGAAAATCAACTCGATAAGAATCTCACCCTTTGGTTCAAGACTTTGCTGACCAAAAGAACCCGATATTACGAGTCCTTAATGGGGGTCTATACGAACACGGTCCGATTGAGAAAAATGTCCACTCGTTACGGATCAAATTCCATCGGTAAAAAATCGATTACTTTCTCGCGTGTTTTAATGCATTATTCAATTGATGTTATCGATGCGATTATTATCCACGAATTAGCACATTGCCTCGTCTCAGGACACGGACCGAAATTCTATGAAGTGGTGTATCATTTCTGCCCGAATTATAAAGAACTCCACAAGAGATTAAGAAAGGGGATTTTCCATGATTAAAAGTATTACTAGCCGAGAAAATGCCTTAGTCAAAAAAGCTCACTATTTAAAAACTAGCAAAGGAAGAAAAGAACATCAGCAATTTCTCTCAGAAGGCAAGAAGAGCCTCGAGTTAGCCCTCAAGTCAAATCTGGTGACGGATGTTTTTACTCTTGAAGAGTTAAGTGATATTCCTTCCAACGTTAATCAATACTTAGTTACCCCAGAAATCATCGATAAAATCGCCTTTACCACCAACCCCGAAGGAGTCGTGTTTATTGCCAACTTCCTACCGATGGTGGCTCCAAAAGAAATCAGGCGTGCCTTGTATTTAGATGCGATTAGCGATCCTGGCAATATGGGAACGATTATTCGCACTGCCCTCGCTCTTGATTATGACGCGGTTATTCTCGGAGAAGAATGCGCCAGTATCTATAACGAAAAAGTCATCTCAGCCAGTAAAGGCAGCATCTTCCTGTTGCCTATCTTTGAAGGTGACTTACACGATTATCAAGAGAGCCACACGATTATCGCCAGCGCCTTAAGTGAAAAGGCGAAAATTCTCGATGAAGTAACGGTTAAAGAACCATTTATCTTAGTGCTTGGCAACGAAGCTCACGGCATCAGAGGCAGAGTGAGAAAATTAGCCCATGTAGTGGTGAAAATTCCTATGAAAGATATCGACTCATTAAATGTCTCAGTGGCCGCCGGAATCCTCATGTATCACTTCAAAAAATAAGGATTCACATACAATAAAAAAATAGAAGGGCAAATGAAGAATTGTCCTTCTTTTTATTTAACCTAAATTAAGAACATTATCTCAACAGTTAATTTTCCATCGTCTTAAGAGAAGTGAAACTAAAAAAATAGGCCAATTTAATTTGATAAATTAATAAATTTCCTGATTTTTCCAGTAAGAAATTCATTTCTTATCTTTCCTATGTTATAATCAAGCAAGTTATTTAGCCCAGTAATAGGAGCAATTGAGTATGAAAAACGAGAAATTAAAAGCGATCTTAAAGCAAGCTCTCGCGGACATTGAGGCCGCCTCTTCGCTTGAAGAAATTAATGTGGTGAGAAATCGCTACTTTGCAAAGAAGAGCGAATTAGCTGCTTTAGGCAGTGTTATCGCCACCTTGCCAGTAGATGAAAAGAAGGATTTTGGTCGCGAGATGCACGAGGTGAAAACCCAAATCGCTACCGAACTCGACAAGAAAAATCAAACTCTTGGTGCTTTAGAATTAGACAAGAAACTTCAAAAAGAAGCAATTGATATCACACTTCCAGGCCGTGGATCACAAGCCGGATCAAGAAATCCGTTTCACACCATTATCGATGAAATCACCGATATCTTTTTAGGGATGGGTTACACCGTCTCGGACGGACCGGAAGTAGAATCTGACCATAATAATTTCGAATTATTAAACATTCCAAAGGATCATCCCTCTCGCGATATGCAAGACACTTTCTATATCGACGAGAACACACTGCTTCGCACTCACACATCCGCTGTCCAGGCCCACGAAATGCAAGCGAGCAAGGGCCAGCCCATCCGCATTATCTGCCCAGGCAAAACATATCGACGTGATGATGACGACGCGACTCACTCCCATCAATTTGCTCAAATCGAAGGATTGGCGATTGATAAGGGCTTAAATATCGGTAACTTAAAATCCACTCTCGAATTATTCGTGAAAAAGATGTTTGGCGAGAAGCGCGAAATTCGCCTCCGCTCCTCTTTCTTCCCATTCACTGAACCAAGTGTGGAAATCGATATTACCTGCGCGAATTGCGGTGGCAAAGGGTGCGCGATGTGCAAGGACACCGGCTATATCGAGATTCTCGGTGGTGGGATGGTTAATCCTCGCGTCTTAGAGTTAAACGGATACGATCCGAAAGAATATTCCGGATATGCCTTCGGCATTGGCATCGAAAGAGTCGCGATTCTTCGCTACGGAATCGATGATATCCGTAAGTTCTATCAGAACGATGTTCGCTTCTTGCATCAATTCAAGAAGAGATAAGCCGAAGAGAGGTACAAGAAAATGTTAGTAAGTATAAAAAATCTCCAGCTATTCGTTTCCTTAGAGGGAATTACTCCTCAGGAAATCGCTGATAAGTTGACTTTCTCCGGCGTTGAAGTCGAAGAAGTCTATCCTTTAGCCAGTGGCACTGATTTAGTCATTGGGCAAATTAGCGAATGTGTTCCCCATCCCGATAGCGACCATCTCCATGTTTTAAAAGTGAATATGGGCCCCAAATATGGTGTCACTCAAATCGTTTGCGGAGCGCCTAACGCTCGCACGGGTTTAAAAGTCATCGTCGCTCGTGTCGGAGCTAAGCTCCCAGAAATTACTATCAAAGCCGCGAAAATTCGCGGAATTGAATCTAACGGCATGTGCTGCTCTCTTTTAGAGTTAGGTGTCGATGGCAAATATTTGTCTGAAGTCCAAAAAGCCGGCATTGAAGAATTGCCAGAGGATGCCCCTATTGGCGAAGAGAATGTCTTGGGATATATCGGATTTGATGATGTCATCCTCAATCTTAAAGTCTTGGCGAATCGCCCAGATTTACTCTCTGTCTTCAATATTGCTCGCGAAGTGGGAGCTATTTTCTCCCGTCCTGTTAATATTCCAGAAGTCGAACCTCTCGTTGACTTCAAGACTGGCTTAAAAGTCGGTTCTGCTACCAAGGCTTGTACTCAATTCGCAGGCAAAGAAGTCCGTGGTATCGTCACCAAGAAATCACCATCCTGGTTAATCGAACAATTAGCGGGCATGGGTGTGAGAAGCATCAATAATATTGTCGATATCGGTAATTACGTCATGTTAATGACGGGTCAGCCTTTACACATGTACGACGCGGACAAACTCGAAAAGAAAGAGCTCATTGCTCGCGATGACTACGAAGGAAAATTTGTCGCCCTCGATGAAAAAGAATATGACATCATTCCTGGCGATATAGTTATCACCTGTGACCGCCAGCCCAAGTGCTTAGGTGGTGTGATGGGCGCACTCGAGTGTGCAGTTGATGAGAACACGAAAAATATCTATATTGAAGCCGCCTCCTTCAAGAGCGCGAGTATTCGCCACACATCTAATCGCCTTGGATTAGCGAGCGAGTCAAGCACCCGCTTCGTCAAAGGTACCAACGATTTTCAAGCCGAATACGTGATTGAATTTGCCTCCAAATTATTACAAGATCTCGGCGAAGCAAAGAAATTCAGCAATGTCGTCGAGTATCAGAGCAAGGAAGAAAAAGATAAATTGATTAGCTCTGATGTCAAATATATCAATTCCCGTCTCGGAACCAGTTTTACTGGTAAGCAAATAAAAGACGCTCTCGAGAGACTCCATTTCAAAGTTAAATTGACGGAAGTGACAGGATACTTTGTCGCCAAAGTTCCCACCTGGCGACTAGATATTGTTGGCGAAGCTGATTTGAGCGAAGAAGTAATCCGTTTGCTCGGATACGACAACGTTCCATCTATCTTACCCAAATTTGATACGAAGGTTGGAATTTTAACTCCGTCTCAACAGAGAATGCGACAAATTCGTTATTTCTTGCTCGATCGCGGAATCGACGAGTGCTTAACATATTCACTGATCAGTAAGAAGGAGAAGGATGCCTTCAATTTATT
>JAAYDH010000134.1 GCA_012729405.1 Erysipelotrichaceae bacterium | reverse complement strand
GCGGTTGTCGTTGTCCGAATGACGAAACTCATTGATAGTAACATCGGCAAAGAGAGAAGCATCCCTCAAATGATTATCGCGGGTTCCAGCGCGGATGATGTCTACTGCATCGTCATCTTCACCGCTTTAGTGAATATGCTCTCTCACGGAGGCGATTTCAATCCCACTACTTTAATCAAAATTCCAACCAGTTTAATCTTCGGAGTTGCGGCTGGTATCTTGCTCGGATTTGGCTGTTCATATCTCTTTAAAAAGATTCATATTCGCGATACCTATAAAATAATTATTTTAATTGGACTTTCAGTCCTTCTCTTGTTCGTTGAAAACATCCTTGATTCCACACCTGTCTCTCTATCTAGTTTCTTAGGCGTTATGGCAATGGGGATTGTCGTCTTAGCCAAGCGACCAGTGGCCGCTCATCGATTAACTTCTAAATTTGATAAAATTTGGGTCTTTAGCGAGATGTTTCTCTTCGTCTTTGTCGGCACATCCGTCGAACTGAAAACAATCGGAACAGCCGGACCACTTGTTATCGCTGGTTTATTCTTCGCGATGGCGTTCCGCCTTTTATCGACATTCCTCTGCTTAATCAAAACCAAACTTACTTTCAAAGAAAGATTATTCGTCGCGATTTCCGAGATCCCCAAGGCAACTGTCCAAGCCGCTATTGGAGGGACACTAGTTGGTATGCAAGGACTTGATCCAACTTTGATTCCTTACGCAAATCTCGTCTTGACGATATCTGTTTTATCAATTTTAATTTTTGCTCCAATTGGGGCCATTCTAATGGATACAACATACAAAGCCTTACTTGTTCCAAAGAATAAGGATGTCGGTATCGCACCGCCAACCGCTCCCGCCCAATGATTTAGGCAAATGAAAAGAACATCGCGTGATGCTCTTTTTTAGTTTTTATTCACTGAGCTTCAATTCAATCCCAAGAACACCAAACTTATCGATATCTTCTTGTTTATAATAAGCCAACATGTCCCTTGGATCAGCGATTTCATCTTCTCGATAGCCAAGAGAAATCTTGTCGTGGTGTTTATATAATTCTTCAAATGAAGAATAAACGAACAGGTTAGTGACTATGCAAATCAATTTCTCGTTGGTTTCAATATGGGAGAACTCAATAACGTCTTCCACCTGAATTTGCTTTCTCTTTTCACTTAATAACCGCATCTCGATGTTCTTCCGACCTTCTTTAATCGCGTGAAACGGGCTATCCCAGAGAGTCATTTGATGAATCATAGATTGCTGACTGCCTTTTTTGTCACATCCATGACATAGTGATTAAAACTGGTGGTGAATTCACGAATCATATTGCCCGCGGTTTCATCTAAACTCATCACGATCGCACTTCCGATCCGCGAAAGACCAGTCAAAGAATACATCAAATTAATGATGAAATGTTTATCTTTACTGACCATTTCTTGACAGTACTTTAATAAGTCCATACCAAAAGGCTTTTGGCCATCTTTGAACGAGTAGACGAAATAAAGGAATGGTTCTTTGTCCGAACGATTGCTTCTCGACCAATCGAGGAGACCATCGACAAAGACATCAAGTTGGTCATTTTCAGGTGGGGCTTTGACATTTAGTTGGATGACACGTAGCAAATCATTTCCACCACCACGTTTGCAACCAATTAGGAATGCTAATTTGCGAATGTGTTCAAAATCATTGGCCCATTCTGGCCAGACCATATCGCGGTTGCTATAATCTGAATAACCGAGGACAAGATATTGTTTTGATGCAAAGACCAATTCATCCATCGTCTCTTCTGCGACTGAGTACAAGCAGTCCGCTGTATAGAGGATGCTTTCATATTTACCGGTTTGAAAATAGTGATCAAGTGATTTACGGAAGGGGTTCGCGTAATCATCCTCGCGAATAAATTCACCCTTTAAATACATTTGTTTTAAGATTTCTTTTGCCATATTGTTGCTCCTTAAAAAGCTTTTACGTAACAATTACTAATTAAAGTGCCAAGAAATAGACAAAATAGATGGCCGACTATTCACTATGTCTCATTACGTGTAATTGCATTTTAACATTGAAAAACCGCGAAGACAATCGCGGCTCTTTTCAATATTTTTCGAATTAATGAATTAATATTGTCTTAATAAACATATAGGCGTGGTAGAAATTTTTGTTTAAGCAAACTTTGTTTATTCTTTAACTAGTACTTTCAGTATTTCGCCGATATAGACGTTATGATATGAAGCGTTATTATAGGCATGTCCACTAACGCTATCATAGAAATCAGCGATGATTGATTTATCGATGAAACCTTCTGGTTTGATCTTTCCTTTGTAGAGTTTACGCGCGATGATAATCATCCTAGCCTCTTGAAAAGCGGGAATTTGATCAACAAACAAGGGATGGAGTTTGGCCTTAGCAAGCTTATCTTCATCTCGTCCGGAATGACTTCCAATGTAAGAGAGATCCTTTTGATATTCTTTGTCAAAGAAACAAAGCGAAAAGCAGTCGTTACTATCAATGAATTCATCAGTATAACGAGATGGTCTGACAAAGATTTCAACAGTTGGCCTTCCGTTAATATGTTTGCCCCATAACGCTCCGATATGACCCCAAGAAGCGGTCATTGTGTTGAACGATTGTTCATCTCCAGCGGAAATAAGCATCCATTCTTTGCCAATCATCTGACATGGGTTGATGAATAGGTCTTTAATTTTTAATTCTTTAAATTCCATAATGTTCTCCTAAACACCGGTAGGCGAGTTTACGTATTAATAACGCAAAATAATCTTTTTGATGTTTGCTTTACTCGGATTTTTTCGCCGAGCCGAACGCTATATTCTTGACGTAAGTTCTTATACTAAGAAATCACATATCGACATCGATGCGTTAAAAATAAATCATATCCAGCATCGGTTTCTTGAGTGTTATTTTTTGATTAAATCGCTACTTTTTACGGCTCATCACACCATCGACAATAACATAAACTTTGTCGCAGAATTCAATTAGGCGTTCATCATGAGTGACCATGATGGTCGCTTTCTTTTGTTCTTTAGTTTGTTTGGCTAAAAGTTTTATTACTTCAAAGGCCCTGTTAGTATCTAAAGCGGCAGTTGGCTCATCCGCTAAGATAACAACTGGGTCATGATATAAGGCTTTGGCGATGGCAACTCTCTGCCTTTCTCCTCCAGATAATTCATTTGGATACTTCTTTTGGAGCTTCTTGATATCAAGACGGGTGTAGAGTTCTTCAATTCTTTCTTGATTGGGTTTGGTCCGCAAAACGCGATTATGAAGAACCATTTGATCATTAATAGAAAGGAAAGGAATGAGATTGGCAGCTTGTAAAATAAAGCCAATCTTTTCAAAGCGGACTTTCGATCTTTCTTTGAGTGCTAGTTTGCTAAACGGCTGACCACCAATTAATACCTGTCCTGTGGTCGGAGTTTGAAGACCGCCAAGGATTGTTAAGAAGGTCGACTTTCCCGAGCCAGAAGGGCCGATAATCGCGATTAATTCGCCTTCTTCGGCGGAGAAGTTAGTCTCTTTCAAAGCGTGGACGATATCATCACCTTGAATGAAGTCTTTTGTGATATTGATCATTTCAATGAGTTTTGACATATTTATTCCTCCTAACCAATCGCCTTAAGCGGATCGATCTTTAAGACCGCTCGTACGGAGAATAAACCACCGAGTATCGAGAACAGGAAGAACGCAATGGTTATGCCAATATAGAATAAAGGATTAATCGCGAAAGGTACAAAACCACCGAGGAAATAGCCTGATATTAATGTTAATATTAGCCCAATCGCGACTCCAATACCGGTAATAATAATTGTTTGCGCCACCACTGAATTACCGATGAAAAGATTGGAGATACCTTGGGCTTTCATAACCCCAAACATACTGGTCTTTTGAATAGTTAACACATAGATGAATATTCCAAGGACAAACGCCACGATAACAATCAAGAAACCAATCATAATGCTGAACGTGGCCACTTGAGCATTATAGCCAGGCAAATTACTAATAAATTCAGATATTGAATAGACTTGAAGAGGAGTATCGCTACTTAAAGTCGCTGTTCCTTGAACGACAACCGCACTAAATGAATCGGATGAACTAGAACCGTAACGAAGCTCTCTCCAAGTGGCTAAATTAGCATAAAGAATTGGAGCGGTTTGATAAGTGGCTTTTTCGGTAAAAGCGACTATCTTCCACGTTAAAGAAGTTCCCGCGACTCTCACATTATCGTCAACAGCATAGCCAAGTTCTTTTAAACCACTATCAGCGATGATTTCATTATTTTCTAGACCGGAAGTGATAACTTCTTTAGGGGCAATGAAAGAATTCTCTTCAATGCCAAACACATATATTTCTTCCCGAGTATCCTTGGTATCATCATCTGCATCTTTGATGACTGCAGGGAATAAACCAAGTTTGGCTCTTTTGCCATCTTGCACATCGATTGAATCATAATCCTCATTATTCATAAAGGACATCATGACGTTATTATTAGAGTCGACAGTCAACACTATTTCATCGGCTTTCCACTTGGTCACCCCGTTGGTATATGAGGAAGCTAAGCCGTAAGCTAGTGAAGTTAAAAAATAGACTAAATAACTAACGAGAGCGACGACAGAAATAATCAGACCAAATTTGGCTTTCGAATGCCTTATCTCTTTCCATGCTAGAAACATAGGGTTACTCTTTTAATCCTTTCTTAACTTAGAGAAGTTTCTCTATATACTTAGCGATTTTTGTTGGCTTAACGCTAGGACTGAAACGCTTGACGACTTTTCCTTCTCTATCGACAAGGAATTTGGTGAAGTTCCATTTGATTTTGCTGGAAAATAATCCTTTTTTTGACTTCTTAAGATAGGTATACAAGAGATTTTCGTCAGGACCATTAACAAAAGTTTTAGCAAATCGATCAAAAGTTGTGAAATATTTCTGACTGCAGAACTTTTTGATTTCTTCTTCGGTGCCAGGAGCTTGATTAAGGAATTGATTGCAGGGAAAATCTAATATTTCAAAACCACGGTCTTTATAGTCTTGATATATCTTTTGCAATGATTCATATTGAGGAGTGAAAACACACTGAGTGGCAGTGTTGACAATCAGTAGGACTTTTCCTTTATATTTCTCTAAAACGACAGCTTTGCCTTGGACATCTTCAACGGCAATTTGATAAATGTTCATAAAAAAACCACCCTTGAAATTAATATAACCTAAATAATTTATTTTGAATATGATTACACTCCAAAATACTTGTTTAGCAAAGAAAAAGAAAAAAGCCCATGTTGCCATGCACTTTTACGAGCGATTTCTACAATAGAGTGGATAGATTTTTTATAGCCAGAAGAGATTTATCGCGATGTTTATATATTTCATCAAAACTGTCAGAATTAAAAAGATTGATAACTAAGAAAATAAAAATGAATTTTCTATTAGAAACGACAACTATTGCAAGATGTATGGGCGGACATCATTAAAAAGTTTATGTTATAATTTTAATTACTTTGGAGGTTTTTTATGGATTTGTTTTTACAGATTATCATCACTGTTGCGATCGTCATTGTTGTTCTCGCCCTTTTTGTCTTAGAACGTTTTTTAATAAAGAGGCGAGAGGAAACAATTAAAAAGTCGGTAATCTTATTAATGTTTATAGGTTCGATGGTCGTTTTCTTTGCTGGCGTTTTCGGCATCATTCTCATATGGAATTATGATATCATTCCTATCCTTACCAAGTTTTGGAATGATGTTGTCGCTTTCTTGAAAACTTCAGTTCCAGCATTAATTGGAACGGTTATTGTTATCTTTGTTTGGGTACTGATTTTAAGGATTTCGAAAATCACCTTAAAACGTATCGGCGATAAGCCTGGACCTCTACAGAAAAGACGCAAAACGATATCAAAAGTCATTATAAGTATTATTAACTATTCTCTGGCCATCATCGGCATAATTATCATTCTAGCTATTTGGGGTGTCAGTGTTCTGCCCGCGTTAGCTGGACTCGGTATTGTTGGTTTAGTTGTTGGTCTAGGTGCTCAAAAATTCATTCAAGACTTAATTGCTGGTTTCTTTATCATTTTTGAACACCACTACGATGTCGGAGATGTTATCGAAGTCGGTGGTTTTAAAGGCACTGTTACTGATATTGGTCTTAAAACAACACG
>JAAYDH010000004.1 GCA_012729405.1 Erysipelotrichaceae bacterium | reverse complement strand
TGTATGTCTCCTTCATTAAACCCGAACAAGTAAAAGACGGCATGGAGGTCTTAGAGCACGCGAAAGGCTTCATCCGCACCTCTTTAGCCAAGAAGATGGATACTCGTCGCATCCCAGAATTAATCTTCATTCTTGATGAAGGTTTCCAAAGGGAAGAACGAATTACTGAACTATTAGAAAAATCAAAAAAATAAGATGCCTAGGCATCTTTTTTAAACTTTCTTTACCATTTTAATATGAGGAATATCAACTTCGTCAAAAGGTTCGCCTTCGGGAATGAAGCCACATGACTCATAAAAAGCTTTTAGATATAGTTGGGCATGAATATTGATGTTACACGGATTATGACGAGCCTCAATTTGATTAGCCAGATAATTAAAGGCTAACTTACCATATCCTTTATGCCGATATCCTTTTAGGATGGCAAACCGACCGATCCAAAATTCATCTTCCTTTTCTAAATAGCGAATAAAACCAATTGATTTATCATGCAATCGAATCAAGAAGTTATGGGCAATCTGCTCTTCCTCTTCAATGAATTCTTCGTGGTTTGGTATGTTTTGCTCGACAATGAATACTTCATTTCGAATTCTAAACATATCTCGTCCGTCTTTCGCGGATACGACAGGCTTCATATTTAAACCATTCTGATTTATTTGCCATGCGATTTGATTCCCCCATAGGTCGTACTGAGGATAGTTGTCGAGCATATTCAAGAAGTTTTGTCTAGCAGTCGGAAATTGCTTATAAATGTTATGGAGTAATTGTTTGATATCTTCGCGAGTGGTGTGTTTATCGGCTGGGCAGGGAGAAGGGCATACTTTAAATCCTTCTTCTTTCACAAGTGAAAGGATGTCTTTTTCTCTCACGAGGATGAAGGGTCGAATAAAGGTGATATTTGCTCGCTCGAGATGCATTTTGGGAGAAAATGTTCCAATCTTGGAACCATATATCTCATTCATAAATAGAGTTTCAATCGCATCATCCGCGTGGTGAGCAAAGGCTACCTTATTGAATCCTAAATCAGCGGCGACTTTATTTATCGCGGCTTTTTTCATTCTCGAGCAGATGGAACAAGGCAGATGTTTGAGATCGCCTTGCTGTTTCTTTAAGATGGGATAGACTTCCTTGGCTTCATGAACGATTAAGTCTAATCCAAGGGATTGACAAAATTCTTTTAAAGGAGTGGGATCAAAACCAGGAAAGCCTAAATCGAGAATGACTGGTTGGATGATAAAATCAGTGTGAGAAAACTTTTTATAAAGCGACAAAGAATAGGTTAAAGAAAGACTATCTTTGCCTCCGGATAAACCAATGATAATTTTGTCCCCGTGTTCAATCAGGTTATAGGCTTGATCGGCCTTCCGGACACAAGCAAGAATCGTTCGAATTGCTTTCATATCGTGAAAATTATATTCTATATAAGTAGAAAATAAAAGATGAATGGTTATTTATTAATCGATAAGCCCAAGGATTGGACGAGCCGGGATGTCTGCAACAAGGTACAGCATCTTTTGCACGAGAAGAAAGTGGGCCACACTGGAACCCTCGATCCTTTTGCGACTGGACTATTGATGGTTTGCCTCGGCTCAGCGACAAAAACTATTCCACTTTGGGAAGAAGCTGATAAGGAATATGTTGCCGAACTAAAGTTAGGTAGCAAGACCGATACGGGAGATCTTACTGGGGATGTTGTCGCGACGAGTTCTGTCCCGAATATTACCACATCTCAGGTCAAGGAAACCCTCCTTTCATTAATCGGTGAGCAGGAGCAAATACCCCCAATGACCAGCGCGGTTCACGTCAACGGTCGAAAACTATACACTTATTTCCGTGAAGGCCTCGAAATTGAGCGAAAAGCCCGCAAAATAAATGTAAAAACTTGCGATTTTTTGTCTTTTTCTGAAGATTTGATTGTTTTTAAATGCCGTGTTTCGAAGGGCACATACTTGAGAAATTTAGGTGAAACGATTGCCGAAAAACTTGGCACAGTTGGCCATCTCAGTAATTTGAGAAGAACCAAACTCGGCGATGTATCAGTTGATAAAAGCATAAAGCTAGATCAAATTTCTGAATGTTCAATAATCAGCATCGAGGAAATGCTAAAAACACTAATTCCATTCGTGGCTCTATCACCTTTCGATGCGAAAAAAGCGATTAACGGAATGGAAATAATTTTGGCGAATTTACCGCCAAATTATGATAAAATTTTACTGATGGATGAGCAGAGAAAAGCTCTCGCCATCTATAAGCGAAAAAACGCAGACACATTCATTTGTCTCAGAGGTCTCTAGTAATCATGGAATTGATAGAATTTTCATTTCAAAACCCTCCTCAACTGAACGAGCGGATCGTCCTCTGTTTAGGATACTTTGATGGTGTCCATCTCGGCCACCAAGCCATTATTAATAGCGCGAAGAAAGAAGGTTATAAAGTTGGAGTTCTTACCTTCGATAATTCTCCTTCTGTCGTCCTTGGAAAAATCGCTTTTAACGAGGCGATTACTTCCCCGGCTGATAAAGCCGATTTGCTCGATGAATTAGGTGTCGATTATTTCCTTTTAATGCATTTTGACATCGATGCCGCCAAGCGGACTAAAGATGAGTTCATCAACATCATTCTCGCCTCTATCAATCCAATCAAAATTTACTGTGGTGATGATTATCGCTTTGGAGTTCGCGGCGAAGGCAATCCCGCTTACCTAAGCAATTTCTTTACAGTTAACATCTTGCCGTTGCTAATGCAAAATGGGGTAAAGATTTCTTCTCGCGGTATTGCTAGTTCCATTCAAACCGGCGATATGGAAGAAGCGAGCAAAATGTTAGGAAGAAACTATCGCTTATCTGGACTAGTGATGGTCGGAAAACAAAATGGCAAAGCCTTGAATTTTCCAACCGCTAATTTAAAGTTAGATTACTACTACGTCCACCCGAAAAATGGCGTCTATATTGGCTATGCCTATCCTCATGGAGTTAAGCATAAGTGTTTGATCAATGTCGGAACCCATCCGACAATCATGCCGCTACTTGAACCAATCATTGAAGTTCATATTCTCGATTACGATGGCAATCTATACGGATTGCATCTCTTCGTTGATTTCGTTAAATTCATTCGTCCGGAAATTCGGTTCGACAACTTAGAAGAATTGAAACTCCAGATGAAGAAAGATTTAGAAAAAGCAAAAAAGTATTTGCTATAAATAGATAGCGAATATATTATATTCACAGCGACTTAAGCTCAGTTTCTCGATTCCTCAACGAGATGCCGGGTTTGAGTTAAGAAAAAGTTAGGAGGATTCCTCATGGCATTAACCAAGGAAAGAAAAGCAGAACTCGTCAAAAAGTTCGGCAAGAACGAGAAAGATACTGGCTCCGTCCAAGTCCAAATCGCTATTCTCACCGAACAGATTACTGCTCTAACCGCTCACTTGAAGGCAAACAAAAAGGATGCTCACGGTAAGCGTAGCTTGATGATTCTTGTCGGCCAACGTCGTAGTTTATTAGACTACTTGATTCGTACAGACCGCGAAGCTTATCTCAAGTTGATTGTTGAACTTCAATTACGTAAGTAAAAGACAACAGAAGAAATCGCCAAATGGCGGTTTTTTTATTTCAGTAAACACTTGAATGTGTTTACTATCTTTGATAGAATCATAAAGAAATCATTTTAATGTAAAAGAGGTAAAAAGATGAAAAGAGTATTCGAATTAGAATTCGAAGGAAAGAAGTTTGTCGTTGAAGCAGGCGAAATGGCCAAGCAAGCCGATGGCGCCGTGCTCGTTAGATTGAATGAGACAGCTGTTCTTTCCACTGCCTGTTGTTCCGACTCGCCAAAAGAGGGAGATTTCTTCCCTTTAACTGTTGGCTATGAAGAAAAGCAATATGCTGTCGGAAAAATTCCTGGGTCGTTCTTAAGAAGAGAAGGCCGTGCTGGCGAACATGCCACCTTAACCGCTCGCTTAATTGACCGTCCCATCCGTCCGATGTTCTCGGAAGGATTCCGTAACGAAGTGCAAATCGTCAATACGGTTATGTCCGTTGACCAAGATTGCACCCCAGAAATGACCGCGATGTTAGGTTCATCCCTAGCTTTGGGTATTTCTGACATTCCATTTGATGGGCCAATCGCAGGTGTTTATGTCGGCCGTGTCGATGGTAAGTTCATCATCAATCCAACAATCGAAGAAAGAGAAAAGAGCGACATTAATCTCGCTGTTGCCGGTACCAAAGATGCCATTAATATGGTCGAAGCTGGTGCTGATCAAGTCAGCGAAGAAGATATGCTTGATGCCTTAATGTTCGGTCACGATGCGATTAAAAGCCTTTGTGCCTGGCAAGAAGAAATCATAAAAGAAATTGGCAAATCAAAACGCGAAATACAATTGTTTCAACCTGAACCAGCCATCGTTGCTGATGTCACCGCGAGAACAAAAGAGCGTTTAGTTAAAGCGATTTCAATTTTTGATAAATTAGAACGTCAAGACGCGATTCAAGCTATCGAAGATGAGATCCTTGAAGACTACGATACTCGCGCTTACCCCGATGAGAAAACCCATAAAAAGACCTACTCGATGGTCAACAATATTCTCGAAAGTTTAGTGGCTGAAGAGGTCAGACGTTTAATTACTGAAGAGAAGATTCGTCCAGATGGACGCAAACTCGATGAAATCCGTCCTTTGGACGCTCAAATCGATATTCTTCCTCGTGTCCATGGATCTGCCCTGTTCGTTCGTGGGCAAACTCAAGTTCTCTCTGTCACCACTTTAGGTGCGAAGTCCGATGAGCAAATCATCGATAACTTAACCGAAGAGGAAACCCGCCACTGGATGCATCACTACAATTTCCCGCCTTACTCAGTTGGTGAAGTTGGTCGAATGGGCAGCCCAGGTCGCCGCGAAATCGGCCATGGTGCTCTCGGCGAAAGAGCTTTAAGCTA
>JAAYDH010000138.1 GCA_012729405.1 Erysipelotrichaceae bacterium | reverse complement strand
GTGAAAAGTATGACATCGCTCATAGTAAACTTACTCATACTATCCAAATGGATAAAGAAAGCGAGCATACAGAAAAAATGAAACCTACTCTAAAAGAAACTCTTCTTTTCTCCACCAAGACTTGCCCTAACTGCAAGATGGCCAAGATGTTATTAGACAAAGATCACATTGCATATAAGGTTATTGATGCCGAAGAAGAGCGTGAATTAAGCGAACAATACAACATCATGAAAGCCCCAACCCTCGTCGTTCCTAATGGAGACGGATATGATGTTTATGAGAATGCTTCAAACATCAAAGGCTATATCGAAAGTTTGAAACATGGTGCATGATGTCCTAATCATCGGCGGTGGACCTGCTGGCATGACCGCCGCATTATATGTGCTACGGAGTGGCAAGAATGTTTTAATCTTGGAAAAAGAAAACTTTGGTGGCCAGATTGCGACCTCTCCTCGCGTTGAAAACTACCCCTCCATCAAAGCGATTTCCGGAATCGAATTATCCGATCAAATGTTCAGTCAAATTACTGAACTAGGTGCGGAGTTTGAACTTGAAGAAGTGACCGGAATGGTCAAAGAAAACGGAATTTTCAAAGTGACAACTAACTATGGTGAGCATTTAGCTAAAGCGGTCATCATCGCAAACGGCGTGACGCATCGCCATATGAATCTTCCAAACGAAGATAAGTTAACTGGCAAGGGCATTTCTTTCTGCGCAGTATGTGACGGAGCATTTTATAAAGGCCAAGATACATATTTAATCGGTGATGCCAACACAGCACTACAATACGCATTGCTACTATCAAATTATTGTCCGAAAGTGCATATGTTTACTTTGTTCGATAAGCTTTTTGGAGAAGAAATTCTTATCGATAAAGTGAAGAACACCGAAAACATTATCATCACACCATGGATGAACCTAGTAGAGTATAAAGGCGATAGCGAATTAACCGGTCTAATCTTTGAGAATACTAAGGATCAGACTATCCACGAGTACAAGACAAACAACGTGTTTATCGCTATTGGTCAATTACCCCACAATGAAGTATTTGAAGATTTGGTTGAACTCGATAAAGGATTCATCATTACCGACGAATACATGAAAACTAAAACGGAAGGTCTCTATGCCATTGGGGATACAAGAAAAAAGTCTGTTCGCCAGCTGGTAACAGCCACAAATGATGGAGCGATTGCTGCTCTTGAAGCAGTTAAATACATCGGTTAATAGCCGCGAAAATCAACATGTTTAACAAATTTTTGCAAGATTCTTTGAAATTTTGTAGCGATTTCGAAAGGGACTTCATGGAGTCCTTTTTTAATGACTCCTTCTCGATCGACAAACTTTTGCAAAAATAAGCGCTCAGAACCTTGGATTAGTTCTCCGAGTTCTTCGACACTTTCCTCGGAGTGATATTCTGCGACCAAAGTAGTCCGGAACTCGTAGGGGACATTATTATCCTTCAATATATTGATAGATTCAATAATAGTGTTTATATTTACTGATAAGACTCCACACGTTTCGGGATACAGTTTCAAACTATTTTTAATATCCATCGCTATATAGTCTAATAGGTTGTTATCGATGAGATCTTTTAAAGTTTTTGGATGGGTTCCGTTGGTGTCTAATTTTACTAAAAAGCCGAGTTCTTTTATAGCCTTGATTCTATCTTTTAGCTCAGGCATTAATGTCGGTTCTCCGCCCGAGATGACGACCGCATCTACTAGACCCCTTTTCGTTTTTAAGAAGTCAACGATTTCGGAGAAGGGAATCTCCTCGCGACTTTTTAAAACCGTTTCTCCATTGTGGCAAAACGGACAACGAAAATTACAACTTGGTGAAAACAAAACTATTGAGATGTAGTTATCGAAATCCAAGAGTGAAAAGGTATCAATTCCAACGAATTCCATTGTGTTACCATTATAGACATATCACGCTAATTAGTCATTCTTTTTATATATAAAAAACTATGATATCAAAATGTATTTTGCTACAATAAGGGCATGGAAAAATTAATTATTAACTGGGACGAATATTTTATGGGTATTGCCCAACTTTCTGCATTAAGAAGTAAAGACCCAAGCACTCAAGTCGGAGCCTGCATCGTGGATGACGATAATAAAGTCGTCGCAATCGGATATAATGGGATGCCACGACACATTGATGATAATCAGCTATCATGGGAAAAAGGCGAAGGCCTCGACAGCAAATATCTCTATGTTTGCCACGCGGAAATGAACGCGATTCTCAACACGCGAAATGGGAGTGCTTTGCGCGGGTGTACTTTGTATGTATCCCTCTTTCCGTGTAACGAATGTGCGAAGGCAATTATTCAAGTCGGAATCAAAGAAATTGTTTATAAATTAAATAAATATGCGGACACGATCGCCATTAAAGCGTCGACCAAAATGCTCGCTTTAGCAGGAGTTAAAATTCGCCACTATGAAGGACGAGAATTAGATATTACGGTCAAAAAAGATGACAATTAGGGAATACATTAAATTACGCAAAGAAGAAATAAAAGACCTTGTCAATAAAATGGCAAGACCTCCTTTTTTGGTAATTGTTCAGATTAATGAGGATGCTGGAAGTATCGCTTATGTTAATGGAAAACTCAAAGACGCAGAAGAATTGGGCATTAGGGCTCAATTAATTAAACTTCCAGTCGATGTGAGCGAAGCAGACGTGATGCAAGTCATTTCCGGACTAAACCAAGACGAAGACGTCGATGGTTTTATCGTTCAAATGCCTCTCCCTGTTCAGATTGATGAACAAAAAGTTAAGCTAGCTATCGCCCCTTATAAAGATGTCGATGGTTTTCACCCCTTGAGCAAGCTCTCCCCCTGTACTCCAAAAGGAATTATGAATTATCTCCATCACGAGAATGTCCAAATTCTTGGTAAAAACGCAGTTGTAATTGGAAGAAGCAATATTGTTGGTAAGCCCATGGCTAAGTTACTGCTTAAAGAAAGTGCTAACGTCACTGTTCTACATTCTAAAACCTCGCTTGAAGATAAGAAGTTTTATATCTCGCACGCCGATATTATTGTCGTAGCGATTGGCAAATCTGGATATCTTGATCACGCCTTTACATACAAGCCTGATGCGATAATTATGGACGTGGGTATCACACGGGATGAAAACGGACTTCATGGCGATGCAGTCCCAAACCTTCCGGTCAAATTTCAAAGCCCTGTTCCGGGCGGAGTTGGATTATTAACCAGATTAACTTTATTTGAAAATTTATTAGAAATTGTAGGTGAAAAATATGGAATTTAAAATTGAAAACACATCAGTCTATGGGATTGAAAAAGCCTACAAAGCTTCAGGTAACCCAATGCGAACTGTAATTGATAATGGAGATGTTACTGATAAGGATCGTTTAAGAGCTCAAAAATTAGGTGGAGCGAGGAATGGTCTAGGTCATGATAATTTCCTTAAAGGCATCCTTGTTCAAATGGATGTTACCGCCCCTCTTTATTGGTGGAAACAAGCGCAGCGGTATCACTGGTTTGATTTCGTTTCGAGTCAATCGACAATGCATTGCTTGCTTAAATTCGATGTAAGAACCCAAGCTGTCAGTGACACTAATCCCGAAGTTCTTGATTTAGTCGAGAAATTAAAAGAAAAATACATTCAAATCCCTGATGATTCGCCGGAAAAAGTCAAAAAGTGGCGCGAATTAGTTGCTTCTTTGCCGTGTGGTTTTTGCCTCGGAGCAACAATGACAACGAACTATCAACAGCTGAAAACCATGTATATTCAAAGACGCGCACACCGGCTTTCTGAGTGGCGTGATTTTTGCGCCTGGTGCGAGTCTCTTCCTGACTTTGTCGAACTCACAAACGTGAAGAGTTTATAATGGATTGTCCGTTTTGCATTATTAGAGAAAAAAACGCCTTACTTTTTGAGAATG
>JAAYDH010000099.1 GCA_012729405.1 Erysipelotrichaceae bacterium | reverse complement strand
TGTGGAAACAAACTTTGACTTAGTTATGAATCACTTCAAAGAAGTGTGGGATTATATTTTTGATAATCATCTCCTCACCAGGACATTCCTTTTGAATGTTAACTTTCCTGATGACGAAGTGAAAGGTATTGCGGTGGGAAAGCTTCATTACCGTCAAGACCGCAACTACTTTGTCAAAAAAGAAGATGGCTATTTCGCCTATCGTTATGTCGAAGATATTTCCCGGGCTAAACCGGATACTGACCTATATCAAATCAACCACGGAATCGTCTCCATTGTTCCTTTAAATCGCACTTATTTTTCTTCCAGCACCTACACCAAATTAAAGAAGAAATTAATTAAAGGCGAATAAATTAGCATTTTGCTTAAAAAGTACTGAATTTGAGTATATAATTTTTGACGTACAAGGAAGGTAATATTTATGCCATTAGTAAATACTAAAGAAATGTTTGAAAAAGCTTATAAGGGCGGATACGCCATCGGAGCTTTTAACGTCAGCGATATGGAAGTTGTGCAAGGCATAACCGAAGCCTGCAAAGAACTTAAATCACCCGTCATTTTGCAAGTTTCCGCCGGAGCGAGAAAATATGCTAAACCAGTCTATTTAAAGCACCTCGTTCAAGCCGCTATTGAAGACACTGATGTCCCAATCGTTCTTCATCTTGATCACGGCGACAGCTTTGAACTTTGCAAAGACTGCATTGATTCTGGATTCACTTCAGTCATGATTGACGGAAGCCATCTCACCTATGAAGAAAATGTAGCTTTAACTAAGAAAGTCGTCGAATACGCTCACGCTCATACTCCATACGTGACCGTTGAAGGCGAACTCGGCCAATTAGCTGGTATCGAAGATGATGTCAGTGTTTCAGAGTCGGATGCAAACTTCACAGACCCAAATCAAGTTTATGACTTCGTTACCCGCACTGGGGTTGATTCACTTGCTATCGCGATTGGAACCAGCCACGGTGCTTATAAATTCAAACCTGGCCAAACTCCCCACTTAAGATTCGATATCCTTGAAAAAGTGAGCGAGAAATTACCAGGATTCCCCATCGTCTTACATGGTGCTTCTAGTGTTGTTCAAGAATACGTCGAAATTATCAATAGGTTTGGTGGCAAAATGCCTGACGCCATCGGCATTCCCGAAGATTTACTTCGCAAAGCCGCGACGATGGCTGTTTGCAAAATCAACATCGATTCCGACCTTCGCTTAGCGGTCACCGCCGCGGTTCGCAAGCACCTTGTCGAGCATCCCGATCATTTCGATCCTCGCCAATATCTCGGTGATGGCCGTGCCTACGTCAAAGAAATCGTTAAGCACAAGATCATCAATGTTCTCGGCTCTAACGATAAAATCTAATTCACTACAAACAATAAAAAAGCTACCTTTTCGGGTAGCTTTTATTTACTCTTTTGGGTCTACGTGTCCTGTTTTACTCTTTAGAACAGCGAGTATCTCTTTTAATAATTCGTGATCCGTTGGTTCGGGTTTTCCAGGATCAACTGGAACCGGTCTTAATTCTGGATGTTTCTCGTAATAGGCTTCTAACCATTTGGCTTTTGAAGCTTCTCTTGCTCTTTGAATCGCACTGAAGATTTTAATTAACATGAAGAGAATGAGAGCGATTAAGATGAAATTGATGATAGCGTTGAGTAATAAACCCATATCGATTTTACTCAAAAAAGTGTAGTACTTTTCATTGTTGGCAAGTATACCAACCTTTCCATCTTGAACATCAGCGAGAACGCTGTTAGGAAGAATAACGTAGAAGTTATCGAGGCCTCCGTTGACAGCTAAACCGATGACTGGCATTAAGATGTGATTAACTAAGGCGGTGATAATTGCCGAGAATGCGGCACCGATGATAACACCAACAGCGAGTTGAATGACATTACCGCGGCTAATAAATTCTTTGAAATCCTTAAAAATGCTCTTCTTATTCGGATCGTAAGGCTTGATTAGACGATTTTTTTCTTTTTACCCATGACTATATGTAAGTCTCCTTTAATAAATTAATTATAGCAAATCGTAAAAGCGAAAACTTAATAAATGCCAAAATTTTCGAGTGAGAATCTAAATAAACGTTTTAATGCTTATTATGTGGTCTTTTTCTTAACATTTGTTAAAATAATAATAGACATATTTATATGGCGCGATAAGCATTAAAGTCAAAAATGTGAATGTAGGTTTATGGTAAAAATTGAATATTTAGGACATTCGAGCTTCAAAATCAATAACGAAGATTATTCGGTTGTTTTTGATCCATACGAAAATGGCTCCGTTAACGGATGGTTGTTCCCCAAAAATCTCAGCGCGAATTTAGTTCTTGCGTCTCATGATCATCGCGATCACAACGCGAGACAGTACATCTCACTTATTCAATCAAACAAAACATTGGATTATAAAGAGTGCTTACTCCCTCACGATCACGAGAAAGGGGCTAAAAGAAGCTTAGTTTACGGCAGAATTTTCACTTTAGGTGGCTTTTCCTTTGCTCATCTTGGTGATGTTGGAGATACTTCGCCACTCACTCTTTTCGATTCCTTTAAAGGGGCGGACGTTTTGTTTATTCCAATCAATGGATATTATACAATTTCCGCGAAAGAGGCAAAAACCATTGTTGATTATATCAAACCGAAATTGGTCGTTCCGATGCATTATCAGACCAAAAACCCACCTGCAGGATATCCTGACAATTGGCAAATTGATATTTTCAAGAAACTATTTCCCAATTATTTGAAGGTTAGTTCTTCTGTTGTTGAAGTTACCCCTGAATTGTTTTTACATAATGCGTTAATTTTTAATACATAATTAGGAGTTTTTATGATTGATTTACACTTGCACCTTGATGGTTCCCTCAGCAAAGAGGATTTTATCGTTTTATCCCGAAAGGAAAAAATCGGATTAGGAAAAGATTTTCCGAACAACATATACGTTTCTAACGATTGCCCTTCCTTAGAAGTTTATCTAGAACGATTTGATTTACCTTTGAAACTTTTACAAAAACCTGAAAATTTGACTTTTGCCACCCGTTCACTTGTTTTGAGACTAGCGCAAATGGGCTTTATCTACGCAGAAATTCGCTTTGCGCCTCTCCTCCACACTCGAGAAGGCATGAGTCAACTAAAGGCCGTCCAAGCCGCAATTCAAGGCTTAAAAGAAGGGCTTCATATGACCAAGGGATTCTCAGCCAATCTCATTCTTTGCTGCATGAGACATGCTTCCGAAAAAGAAAATCTCGAAACAATCGAGGTGGCTAAGAAGTTACGCCGCCATCACGTCGTCGCGGTCGATTTAGCCGGCGCGGAAGCGCTTCATCCAGGGACTTATTACAAGAAGATTTATGATTTAGCGAGAAAATATCGCTTAAACATTACAATCCATAGTGGCGAAGCCACTGGTAGTGAAGAAATAATAATGGCTCTTGATAATGGTGCGATGCGCATCGGTCACGGTGTTCATCTTTCATTAGACGACGAGAGTATCGCTCGCGTTAAGGAAAGGTCGGTCTGCTTTGAGTTCTGCCCAACCAGCAACTTACAAACTAAGTCCCTTAAGAGCTACTCGGATGTTCCGCTTCGCAAATTCCTTGAAAAGGGCATTCCCGTAACAATCAATAGCGACAACATGACTGTCTCGGATACTGATGCGATTCGCGATATGAAGGAAATGGTTAAAGCCTTCAAATTAACAAAAGAAGAAGTCCATCACCTAATTGAGACATCAATCAAGCATTCTTTTGCCGGTTTTTTTACAAAGAAAAAGCTGCTCAGTCGCCTGAACAGCAAATTCGATACATATTATCAAAGTGTCAAATAATTAGAGAGCATAGGTATCTAGGAAAGCCTCGAGAAGCGGGTTATGATAAACCGCTGCGGATGATGCTTGCCATGATCCAGCATTTGGATCGCTCAAACTGATAGAAACATCTGATTCAGGAACAATTAATCCTTCGAGAACTTTAGTCTCTACTTCGTTAAGGTAGTTGAGACTATTTTTTCTTTTCTCGGAATAAAAGGAGCGAGTCACTCTCCATACACCAGCTTCTTTAGTTAGAGCATCGTTGAAATATACACTGGCATCTACTAGGACGCCATCTTCCCAATATTGAGTGGTGGGAACAAACCCGCGGTCATATCCAAAGGTGTCGTTGCCTATTTCTGACATCCCGTGATCTCTTAAGAAGTCAACATAGTCCTGATTTGAGGTGCTGAAATTGGAGAAAGGCTCCTCTAAATCGGGATCCCATCCAGTCAATCTCCCAATATCGATAATGTATAATTCGAGTTCAAAGTTATGCTTATTAGCATATGGATACATCACCTTAGGGAGAAGGTATTGGCAATCTGGGCAGAATTCCCAATGATATTGCACGAGAACCTTATCATCATTAGCAATTGCATCATCGAGAATATTTTGATCGACATAATAGATGTTAGGTTTAAGAATATATTCATCTAACTTTTTTATGAAAGTGTCGTTGCGCTTGAAAAAGTCGCTCGTATCATCGATGAATTCTTTCTTCACTTCTCCATTTTTGATGATGGCGAAAGAAGTTTTATCTTCGCCAGCTAAACTGGTTAATCCCCACTCCTGCAATTTGCTCGCGTTTCCGGAATTGAATAAAGAGTTGCTAATTTTATAAACGAGAACATTTTCCGTGTTGACGTAGTTTTGTAATACTTTTTCAAAGTTTTTCCAGCAAGAGCATGTTCCGCCTTCTAAATAAGTGGCTAACAAAAAGTTTTCTCACTTGTGGTAACCGTTTTCACTCATCTTTTCCTCCAACTTGCTAAAGGAAGTAAGGGCT
>JAAYDH010000011.1 GCA_012729405.1 Erysipelotrichaceae bacterium | reverse complement strand
GGTGGTAAATTCGGGATCAACAATTGCGATTGTCGGAGTTAACGAGTAATCTGCGAGAGGATATTTCTTATTATTTTTCTTATCGGAAATAACCGCGAAAGGAGTAACTTCACTACCAGTTCCACTGGTGGTTGGGATACAGATGAGGCGCGATTGTTTTCCGAGTTCAGGATACTTGAAAGCGCGTTTGCGAATATCCATGAATTTTTGTTTCAAATCATCAAAATTGATTTCTGGATGTTCGTAGAACAACCACATGCCTTTCGCAGCATCCATGACCGAACCACCACCTAAAGCGATAATCGTGTCGGGTTTGAAGATGTTCATCATCTCCGTACCCTTGCGAACCGTCTCGATATCAGGATCAGGTTCGACCGCGCTAAAAAGTTGCATTACAACTTTATTTCTTCTCGAATTGAGTTGGTCAGCGATCTTCTTGAAGAAGCCAAGCTCCACCATTGAAGTATCGGTGACGATAAAGACTTTGTTTAAATCTTTACAGGATTGTAAGTATTGAATTGAATTTCGCTCGAAGTAAATTTTTCGAGGCACTTTAAACCATTGCACAGTATTTCTCCTTTTACCCACTTTTTTAATGTTTAACAAATTGACAGCGCTGATATTTCCTCCAATGGAGTTATGGCCATAACTGCCGCATCCTAAGGTTAAAGATGGGAGGAATGAGTTATAGACATTTCCGATACCACCAAAGGTTGCGGGTGAATTCCAAATAATGCGCATTGCTTTAACTTTTTCGCCAAAGGCATCAGCCATCGCTTGCTCCTTGCAGTGGATGACTGCGCTGTGACCTAAACCATTAAAGGCAACCATTTCTTCTGCTTTTTGAAAACCTTCTTTGTCGTCTTTAACTTTAATTAAGGCGAGAACAGGGGATAATTTTTCGCGACTCATCGGCTCTTTTTCACCGACGACATCGCATTTAACGAGGAGGATGGATGTCTCTTTTGGAACACTGAATCCAGATTGTTCAGCGATGAATTGAGCGGTCTTACCGACGACGACAGGATTTAATTTCCCGAGTTCGACATCCTTGTCGCCAATGGCGTAACCAAACATATAGCGAGATAATTTTTTCTTTTCTTCATCGGTAACCACATAGGCTTTAAAACGTTTGAAAAGATTGACAGTCTCGTCATAGACTTCATTATCGACAATGGCAGCTTGTTCAGAAGCGCAGACCATGCCGTTATCAAATGATTTAGAGAGGACGATATCGTTAACCGCTTGCTCGATGTTTGCGCTCTTATTAATGTAGGCAGGAACATTTCCGGCTCCGACACCCATCGCGGGTTTTCCGCAGCTATAAGCTGCCTTGACCATCGCATTACCACCAGTGGCTAAAATAGTCGCGACATCAGGGTGATTCATTAAAGCGTTGGTTGCTTCCATGCTCGGATGTTCAATCCACTGAATGCAATCTTTTGGAGCACCCGATTCTTCTGCAGTTTCTTTCATAATTTGAGCGGCCATCTTGCTGCATTGTTGAGCATTAGGATGGAACGCAAAGATAATTGGGTTACGAGTTTTTAAACAGATAAGACTCTTAAAAATAACGGTTGATGTCGGATTAGTGACAGGAGTAATGCCACAGATAACACCAATTGGTTCAGCAATATCGGTGATCCCAGTAACCGGATCATCCGCAATCACTCCGACCGTTTTAAGATGTCTCATATTATTGACGACATATTCGCAAGCAAAGAGATTCTTGGTCGCTTTGTCTTCGAAGACACCTCGTTTTGTCTCTTCAATCGCGGCTTTTGCTAATGAGCCATGATGATCTAGTCCGGCGACACTACATTTTGCGACAATGTAGTCGATTTGCTCTTGAGTGAACCCTTCGAATTCTTCGAGGGCTTTGACTCCTTTGGCTACTAATTCATCAATCTCCTTTTGGACATCGATGACGGGGTTTTCATTTGCCATATTTGTACCTCACTTTAAAGACTTAAAGACTTTAACACGATACTAGTTTATATTTTTTTAATTGTTTCAACAACAAATAGCAATAAAAACAAGATATGTATCTTCCCCACATTTCTTTATTTGCAAAAATAGTTTATAGTTTCTTTGATGAAAAAGTGGCTAGTTTTACCTTTTGTATTATTAATCTTAACTGGGTGTGAGACTCCCAAAAGTCCGTACTCAATTTACACTTTCAAAAATATTGATTCAGTTGTGATGGATGAATATCAAACTTTTATTGAACTCGGAGTTAACGACATCACTTCGCTGATGAATTCAGGAAGCAAATTTGCTCTTTTAATCTACTCCAATTCTTGCTCCTATTGTGAGGCCGCTAAAGAGACCATAACCTCCTATGTCAGCAAACGTAATTATTTAATATATTCATACGAGTACATCGCTCAGTCTTATGCAACTCTTGCCACGCGTTTTCCAAAGGTTTTTCCTTCTCATATATCTACCCCTTTACTATATTTAATTGACGGTAATTCCCTAACCTATTCCTTTGATGTTGAACCAACGTTAAGTTATAGCAAATTTCGCCCAATTGCTGATCAGCATTTTATTAGTTCAAACATTCAGACTTTTACCGAACTGGATAGCTTTGAATATTTGCTCGAAGTTGAGCGTGCCGATTT
>JAAYDH010000075.1 GCA_012729405.1 Erysipelotrichaceae bacterium | reverse complement strand
GTGGATCCATAATCAATACCAGTTCCATGGTATCTCTTAATGCTCAGCCTAAGGGAGTTGCTTATCCTACCAGCAAATATGCTGTTAACGGAATGACACTTGCATTGGCGAGAGAGCTGGGGCCGGACAATATCAGAGTGAATGCCGTAGCTCCCGGGATTATAGCAACCGAAATGGTCGCCAATCTACCTGAAGAGGTTCAAAGCAGAATCATTATGGCAATTCCTATGGGAAGAGCCGGACTTCCTGAAGATATAGCACAAGGATTCCTTTATCTGGCTAGCGATATGTCAAGTTATGTTAGTGGCGAGGTCCTGTCTGTTGACGGAGCAGTCAGAATGTAACTCTGTAATCTATCACCAAAGAAATCGAATAGCTAATTAAAAAATACCTGCGGTCATACTAATCGCAGGTATTTATATTATATTATTTTTATTACTTAATTATTTTCGATGCTAAACGTTCCAAGAAATATATCACGTGGCGTCTATCATTCTCCGTGTAATTATCCAAGTGATATTTCTGCTGTAGATACTGTTGAAATATCATAATCAGTTCGGAATCAGTTATCTCCATCAATGACAGATCGTCATGAATTTTGGTCAATACCGCTTTCTTGTCACCATAGAGAAAAATCATATTAGCGTCGGTTTTGTCGGTATTTGCAATGACCACCTGATAATTCTTGTGCTTTTTCAGTAAATCCACTATACCCAACAAATGTTGTCGGTATTCTTCAGGTGTATAATATCTGCGCTCCATGTCGGTGTCATAGGTTATAGACAATTCCGCTTTTCCATTTCGAATTACTTCCGGAGGCAGTACATTGATTATATCCGTAAACTTATCTTCTCCCATACCTTCCAGATAATCGTCTCGTTGGTTCATGAAAGGTTGTAGATTATCATACAGGTGTTCTGCTTCGTCTTTTATAAAACTGTTATAAAGCTGCATGGGCATTGATATGAGAGACAGAGAATAATTTTCCTGAATGATATCTCCGTTGATATTGTCTTGCATGGTCATGAAATGGAGAATTCGGTTCAATGCATCTTTGTTTTTATATACCAAGTCCTCCACCTTACACATGGACAGGTAATTGTTGAATTCTTCTGCGTAATATTCTATGATCGCCTCATCGGTAAAAAGATAACACAGGTTACTTTTGGATGGATTCCCTACTGAAGTAGACACCATTGTCCCTATACCGTGTATAACGACTATAGTTCGGTGATATACGCTTTCAAGTAATTGGGGGGAAATATATGATTCGACGATGCCGTCCATATAAACGGGTAGCCATAATGAAATAGATGAAAAAATATAATCCTGATCGATATACGGTCTACTGATACGCTGAAAATTGCAGCCTATATCTGATAACTCCCGTAATCTATCCGGAAGCGTTTTATAAAAATCCGCACTTTCACCCTTTAACACAAATTCTTCATCGGAATACATTTGAATCAATGTGGGTTCGCCTCGTTCGAGTGCCATGGACAACAGTTTGTCCATAGCTTTTGTTGTAGCTGTAGGACCCCAAAAAGTTCCCACAGAATTATATTTCGGCCCGGAATCTTCGTCTTCAGAATTATCCTGTTTTTCTTCTGTCAACCATTTCAGCAATTTCCCTGCAAGAACGGCACGACTCAAAGACCTTAAGGGGAAGAGTCCATCAATCTTTTCCGCTAAGGCTACTTGTTGGTAATCGTTTCTACTGGCGTCGGCAAAAAAATCTGCCATCGCTGAAATGTATTCTGCATTGCGAGTAGGTTTACGAGCCCCGGAACGCAGTCTGCTGATTTGAGATGCATCCAGGATAATCTCATCAGCCAGCTGTTTGTTGCTGGTATTCGTAAGCTTCATGAGGAAAGATAATTTATCCGCAAATGTCATACTATTCTGAATTCCCTTTCTTTGTCATTTTTCATGCCAGAAGAAGTTTTCGTATTGTTTTAAAATTTATACATGATATTATGAATGTGTTCACAAGACATGTATCGTAAAGTTGTTTTTCCGACGTGAAATGTCGATTATGCAAAAAGACCCTTACATGTAATGTTATCACAGAAAAATACTTAAATCAACGAACGTTAATGGAAATTCAAGGAGTAAAGTGTGAAAGATAATAGTACATAGATTAAGGAAAATACACAGAAAAAAATAGACCTACCAGAAATAGATCAAAAAATGTACCTTGAAAACTGAATAACATCACATCACTTTAGTAATAGCGGATAT
>JAAYDH010000040.1 GCA_012729405.1 Erysipelotrichaceae bacterium | reverse complement strand
GGTTGATACACAATATTTTGGTTTTAATATCCTTTGTTGCCAATGTCTAATTCCATGTCTTTTTGTATAGGTTGTTTTGTTTTCGCAGGTTCTCAACCTTCCTAGATTTGACGCTTCATATAACCCTTCAAAAAAGGGTATTGGTTTCCAAATCTCGTTTTGTAGTTCTTCATCTGTATAGTTAATTTCAATTTTCATAGTATTTTATTCCTTACAATAATTATAAATTAGTATAATGATAATATCAATACCATTTTAACGATAATATCAATACCATTTTAGAAAGGAAGAAAATCATCTTGGTCGATTTCGGGAATTGGTAAATCGTCAACTTCGGCTTTTGGTTCGCCCTTTTGCTTAATGTCAACGAATGTGATTTCATTAACGATAACTTCAAATGCAGTTCTTTTAGTTCCGTCTTTGGCTTGATAAGTTCTTTGGGTTAATTTTCCCACGACAACAATTTGATCGCCCTTATCTAAATGGTTTTTCACTGTGTCGGCATTTTTACTAAACGCAACGCAAGGGATGAAATAGGTTTCTTCCTTATAACCATTATTGGCTATTGTGAAACGGACTACATTTCCATTTTCGCTCGTAAACACTTCTGGACTTTGGGTTAATCTACCCATAATGACTAATTGATTTAACATAATTTACTCCTTTGTTATCAATTTTTCTCTTAACACATCGGTTAATTTTATTTCGACTATTTGTGGGTATAGCCGATTACCCTTTATCGCCAGCATTCCTAGACACGCAACCACGCTTTGCCTTTCAAGACTTTTCAACACTTCGATTACTTTTTTTGAATATGTGAAGCAGAGTATTGACTTGGTATAATCTATGCCCGTTGTATTTGTCGGTTGGGCAAGAATAAATGTTGCGGTTTGAACTTGAACACCATTGTTCTTTGTTATGGTCTTGAATTGCGGTTGTTTCGCTATTACTCCACTTAATTGAAGTGAGTTCGACCAATTATTTATCAAGGTTCTACTTTCGTTCATATCATTTTACCAAATAAATATGATGATTTTCATTGTGGTGTTTGTCCTTGTTCTTTTTGATTTGCTTTCGGTATTCCTTATACAATTCGCATGATCCTTGTTTTCCACAACCTTTGTGTTCGCACTTGCCACATGGACATATCGCCCATTGTTCTACGCCACTCATATTTTATTCTCCTTTGGGACTTTACCCATACGCCCAGTTAAGGGCGTTTCGTTGCATTACAGCAACTCATCAGTGGGTTTTTCTTGATAATCGCTTACATTTCTTTGCGTAATCATCCTGGAATAGATCAACTGCCTTGCAATTTAATGCTACACAAATTTTTAATATCGTGTCAAATCTCGCTAGTGCTAGGTCAACTACGCCATTTTCCCAATGGTTAATTGCACTTTGCACAACACCGATTTTGTTGGCTAGTTCGCATTGATTTAATCCCCTCGCTTTTCTAATCTCCTTTAAGTTATTCACAACCATAGTTTAATTCCTTTCTTTTATTATTGCAATAATTATTTTAATCTTCTTCAAATTGGCTTAAAAAGTCTTTTCCTTCTGCGTATTCGGTTTCGTTCATTGGTTCGCTATCATCTTCATAAATATCCATAACCTTTGGAACATACCAACCTTGTAATGCGACTGCGTAATAAATGCTCTTGAACCTTTTATCTTCAATGTATGAAATGCCATCGGCTAATATTTGACACCATTGGTTAATCTTACAAGTTGCAATTTGCTTTCTCGCTGGTAAACTTTTTACAATCACGGGCAATAATTGACTTCCACCACTTACTAAGTAGAGAATATCAAACTCTTTTCCTTTGGCAATTTTTTTAACTAACCCCATGATCAAGCACCTTGTTTGGTTTCCATGTTTTCTAAAAAATAAAATCGTGTCGCATACGCTTATTCTCGCTAGGTGGTTTGCTCTTGGAACACTTACCCTTTTTGGGTTCTTACTACCTAATTCCATACAACAACCTCATTTGCACAACTTATCGTGTGATCGTAATCTTGAACT
>JAAYDH010000131.1 GCA_012729405.1 Erysipelotrichaceae bacterium | reverse complement strand
TCGCCCCGATGGATATCGCCGCGGACTTGGAATTATCCGCCGCATTAAAGAAGTCATTCCCCGTCAACAATTTGAGATTCCGATTCAGGCCGCAATCGGTGGTAAAGTAGTGGCTCGCGTCGAAGTTAAAGCCGTCCGAAAAGATGTTCTTGCTAAATGCTATGGAGGAGATATTTCCCGGAAGAAGAAACTTCTCGAAAAGCAAAAAGAAGGCAAGAAACGGATGAAGAAAATCGGCTCAGTCGAAGTTCCTCAAGAAGCCTTTATGTCAATCTTATCGATTGACGACGATGATAATTAGTTTTAATCTAGTAGAATTTTAGTAGATATTTCGTTTTATAGTTGTCTGTTTTTTATATTATTTATATAATGGAGCCAGATAGAGGTAACTTTTTATGGCAAGCAACGATTTAGCTATTCGCTTTACTGAGACCAAATACGCAACTCGCAGCGAGGTAAGTAAGGATTTAAAAATGTCGCTCATCGATAATATCTGGTCGAACATTCTCTCTTACCGCAGCGCTTTTAACCAATATTTAACTTTGAGAAGTGTTGATCGCAATTCGCTTCTAGTGTGTTTCTGCCCAACAGTGGCGAACTCTGTCAATGAACTTGAAGGCAAGATTCTCCGCGTTTTGCGAGAATATATGCGCATGAGTCCCTTAACTGGCGATGCGAAACATTTTGAAGACGCATGGATGATTAAATCTCTCGAATATGTGGCTGCTAAGTATGATTTAGATGTTACTGAACCATATCTCCGTTCCCTTGTTCAAGGTGATGTTCGTGAGATCTCTAGTTCTCATCGCGTCTTACTCAACTATATGAACGCTTTAGCGTTTATCAAAAGCAAATTTTCCAGTCCAATTGATATTGATTTTTTCGCTGAACTATACGCCAAGGCAATCGGCGAGGCAGAATTAACTAGTTTCTACCGCACCGAGAATGATAAGAATGCTTTTAATCGTGTCTTAATCGATCCGGTTTATACATCTGCTCCCGCTAATCTAATTGAAACATTGATGAGCGAGTTATTCGCTTTCATTCAAAACGGAAAGACCAGTGGCTTGCTTAAAGGTATCGCTACTTATTACTACATTAACTATGTTCGTCCTTTTCCATCATATAATGATGAAGTGGCCCTCTTAATGACCAAGGCCGTTTTCGCTCACACCGGTATGTCTGAGCTGGGTCTCTTATTACCATTAGAGTCGCTCCTAAATGACAAACAAGATGTCCTTGCGAAAATCACTCTCGAAGTGCAGAAGACCAATGACCTGACATACTTTGTCAACTTCATGGTTCCCTATATCGACGAGAAGTGCGATCGGATCCTCGATTACATCGCCAATCGCAGTAGTGAAGAGATGAAATCGGATTACTATCGCCTTGAAGAAGCTCCCGCTCCGATCGTTCAACCTGAACCAAAAGCGGTTGTTCAACCCGAGGCCACCCTATTGGTCGAGCCAGAGAAAGCAGTGTATGTGACAGAAGTCGCTCCAGTTAAACAAGAAGAACCTGCGAAAGTCATCGAAAAACCGGAAGTGAGAGTCCTTGAAAAAGAAGAACCTCGTGAAGTCATGGTGGAAAAAATCGCAGTCAGTTATATCCCTCCTGTCCTCGATGAAAAGCAGGCGGCTAGACTGGAAGAACACCTCCTTGAATTAGACCCTTCCTTAAAAAGGAACGAAGCGAAATTCTACGCTCGTCACTGCACCTTAGGAAAGAAATATACCATCGCTCAATGCAAGAAATCCCTCGGCTGTGCATACGAGACCGCACGAACAACTATGGAACATTTAGTCGAATTGGGTTATTATCGTAAAGAAATGGTGAAAAACAAACACGTTTACTCGCCTATTCCTCGAGACTAGAAAGGCCAAATTATGGACAACTTAATTATATTTCTCATCATCCTCGGAGCAGCCGGCCTAATCGCCTTAGTCGCTTTTATCATCCATCGCTTGATGCATCCGAAACTCAAGGAAGACAAGAAAGATGAACAGGAAATCGTCAAAGAAGAACTCGACCGTGTTCTCGTCCCCATTGAAGATGAAAAGACCGCGGAAGAAATCAGCAACTATAAAGATAAGGAAGATGACAAATAAACCTTCTGCCCTTTATATTCACATTCCTTTTTGTGAGCACATTTGCAACTACTGCGACTTTCCCAAGTTGCAGTTTTTTGCTGCCTTAGCAGATCAATATTTAATTCGCTTAAAAGAAGAATTAACCGCTTTGCAAATTGATCATTCATTAAAGACAATCTACATCGGAGGAGGAACTCCAACCGCTTTAAACGACGAGGAATTCGAAATTCTCTTAAAGATGGTGTGGCCTTACGCACAAGGTGTCCAAGAGTATAGCGTTGAAGCTAATCCAGAATCTCTTTCTGAAGAAAAACTTCTTCTCCTCAAGAAATACGGAGTTAATCGTATCTCCTTAGGAGTGGAATCAACCGACGATAGAATTCTCAAGATTCTCAATCGTCGCCACACCTTTAAAAATGTTCAGGAAGCTATCGCAAATGCGCGAGAAATCGGATTTGATAATATCTCCGTCGATCTCATCCTCGGCTTGCCCCAAGTGGATAAGCAAATGCTCCTCAAAGATATTCAAAACCTGATTAGTTTAAATGTAGAACATATTTCTTGTTATTCATTAACCATCCATCCACACACCAAATTCTATCTCGATGGCATTCAGGAAGTGAGCGATGATTATACCCGTGAACTATACGATTTAATCGCTCAAGAGTTAAAGAAAGCTGGTTTCATCCATTACGAAGTAAGCAACTGGGCAAAACCAGGCCGTTTTAGCGAACATAATCTCACCTATTGGAAAGATAATCAATATTATGGGATTGGCCTCGGAGCGAGTGCGTTTAAGGGCAAATACCGCTATAAGAACACCAACAGCATCACCGAATATAATGCTGGTCGTTTCTTAAAGAGCAAAGAGTTAGTCACTTATGACGACGATAAGACTTATTACATCATGTTGTCGTTACGAACTATTTTTGGCCTATCTTTTGATGAGTACGAAAAACGCTTCGGGGAAGATTTTGAAAAAAATCATAAAGAAAGCATTGCTCGTTTTGTTAAAGAAGGCCTTTTAAAAGTTGAAAACAGACATTTGATTCCGACATATGAAGGGATGATGATCCTCGATACGATCATCGTTCAATTCATGAGCGATTAGTCATTTTTCTTACTAAATTACAGCAAAAACGAATGGCGAAAAGCCATTTTTTTCTGACTTAAGCTGATTCTTTGTAAATTTTTAGCAATTAGGTGTTGACACTGCTAACAAACACATTATAATTAGACTAGCACTGAAAGCAAATGAGTGCTAAAAGGAGGTTGTGATATGGCTTTATCTCGCACCGATACAATCCTTAAATATATCGTTGAGTATTTTATTAAACACGCCGAACCAGTCGGAAGTCAAACTCTGATTGACGAATATCATCTCCCTTATTCTTCCGCGACCATTCGAAATGAAATGGTGGCCTTGGAAAAGATGGATTTGATTGAAAAAGTTCACACATCAAGCGGTCGAGCTCCTAGTTCTCAAGGGTATCGCTATTATTGCGAACACCTCCGCGACAAAAGCGTCGATGAAGAATTGAAATATTCACTCCAAAATATTCTCACCGCCAAGATTCAATCTATTGAAGAAGTGATTAAATCGAGTTGCGAAATCCTCTCACAAATGACCTCGCTCGTCAGCGTTGTCATGGGACCGGATGAAAATGAAGAGCGCTTAGCGAATATTTCACTTGTACCAATTGGACCCAATACGATTACCGCTGTCTTCGTCACCGATAAAGGATATGTCGAAAACAAGACCTTTCTTTTAGAAAAAGGTCTCGATGCAAACGACATCGCCTCGTGCGTAATCTTATTAAATGATCGACTTAAAGGCACCCCTGTGTTCCAGTTAGTCGATAAGATAAAAGCTTTAAAACCGCTTCTCAGCGACTACATCGTCAGCCACGATCTGGTTTATCAAGCTTTACTGGAAACATTTGTCCGCTTTGCGAGTGACCGCCTCTCCTTATATGGAAGAGAAGAATTGTTTAATAATCCTGAATTTAAAAACGATGCGGCAAAGCTTCAGAAAATGTTCCATCTGCTTAACGATCGTCACCTCTTGAAACAAGTGGAAGGCGATTTCAAAAGCGACGCCCAAAACCCCATCGTCAAAATTGGCAATGTAGAGGGCAATCCTGATGTCTCGACCATTACCACAAAAGTCAAACTAGGTACTGAAGGCGAGACAACCATTACGTTGCTCGGGCCAACTCGTATGGATTACGACAAAGCGCTCAGCGCTCTTGAGTATTTGACCGAGCAGCTCAATGAATACTTTGCCCAGTTTGATGCTAGCGCTAATAAAGAAGATAAAGGAGGAAAGAATGGTGGAGATGCATAAAGACAAAGAAAAGCTGAATCATGCTGAGACAGCTGAAGAAAAAGAAACCGCGGAAAAAGAATTCCGTGGTCGTAAAGAATTAAAAAACGAAGTTGTCAAACTCAAAAGCGAGGTGGAGCATTGGAAAAATGAATACTACCGCGCTTATGCTGATACGAGGAACCTGCGCGCCACTTTAGAAAAGGAGCAATCGCGAGCGCTTAAATATCGCGCTGAAGGATTTATTGAAGCTTTGCTTCCCATCCTCGATAGCTTCTATCTCGCTTTGAAACAAGAACCAACTGATCCAGCTTTAAAGAACTATTTGACTGGATTCCAATATATCTACCGAAATCTGGTGTCGGTATTAGAAAACGAAGGAGTGAAAGAAATCACTCCCCAAGTTGGTGATAAGTTCGATCCTCTGAAGATGAACGCCATGGATGTGGTGGAAACCGATGGAGAAGCGAATTTAGTGGCTAATGTTTACGGAAAAGGATACCAACTGCACGACATGATTGTTCGTCACGCGATGGTGTCAGTCACTGGCAAACCAAAAGCCAAAGAAAACAAACCAGAACAAAATCCTGAGGCTCAGAAACCTGAGGATGCGCCAAAACACGAAGACCAATGCAAATGTGATGCATAAGGAGGAAACATTAAATTTATGGCAAAAGAAATTATTCTAGGTATCGACTTAGGTACCACCAACTCCGTCGTGAGTTACTTGCAAGCGGATGGCACTGTCAAAGTCATCCCAAACCCTGAAGGCACGAATACCACACCTTCCGTCGTAGCTTTTAAAGCTAATGGTGAAGAAATTGTCGGTAACGCGGCCAAACGTCAAGCGGTTACCAACCCTGACACAATTAGTTCCATCAAACGTAGAATGGGCACTTCCGAGAAAGTCCATATCGGATGTGTGAACAAGGATTTCACTCCTCAGGAGATTTCCGCAAAAGTTATCGCCTATATGAAAAAATACGCCGAAGCGCACCTCGGTCACAAAGTGGAAAAAGCCGTCATTACCGTACCGGCCTACTTCAACGATGCGCAACGTCAAGCTACAAAAGATGCTGGTCAAATTGCCGGATTGGAAGTTGTTCGTATTATCAACGAGCCAACCGCCGCGGCCTTAGCCTATGGTCTTGACACCAAGAAATCAGAAAAAATTCTCGTCTTCGATCTAGGTGGTGGAACCTTTGACGTTTCCATCCTCGATATCGGTGAAGGTACTTTCGAAGTCGTCTCAACCGCTGGTGATAACAAGCTCGGTGGTGATGACTGGGATACTATCGTAGCTGACTGGATCAAAGCACAAATCAAGATTGAATCCAGTGTTGATATCACCGACAAGGGTTCGCTCCAAAGAATTAGAGAAGCAGCTGAAAAAGCCAAGATTGAACTCTCTGCTTCGATGGAAACACTCATTTCCTTACCATTCATTAGCATGAAGGCTACTGGACCGGTCAACTTTGAGACCACTCTCACGAGAGCAAAATTCCAAGATTTGACAAGACATCTCTTGAAGAGATGTGAAGAACCGGTTAGACGTGCTCTTGCTGATGCGAAAATCACCGCTAAAGAACTCGATGAAATCATCTTAATCGGTGGTTCTATCCGTATGCCAGCTGTCCAAGAATTAGTCAAGAGTATGACTGGTAAAACCATCAACTTATCTGTCAATCCTGACGAAGCCGTCTCCATCGGTGCCGCCTATCAAGGTGGCGTCGTCTCTGGTGATGTCAAGGATGTCGTCTTACTCGACGTCACACCTTTAACTCTCGGTATCGAGACTCTCGGTGGCGTGATGACTCCTTTAATTGAACGTAATACAACTATTCCCACAACCAAGAGCCAGATCTTCTCAACAGCCGCGGATAATCAACCCGCTGTCGATATTATGGTCTATCAAGGCGAACGCCCCATGGCTCACGACAATAAACTCTTAGGTCACTTCCAATTAACCGGTATTAAACCAGCTCGCCGTGGCCAGCCACGCATTGAAGTCACTTTCTCCATCGACGTTAACGGAATTGTTAAAGTCAATGCGAAAGATTTAGATACCCAAAAAGAGCAGAACATTACCATCTCTGGTAGCACTGGTTTAAGCAAAGAGGAAATCGACCGCATGGTTCGCGAAGCTCAAGAGAACGCTGAAGCTGACCGCAAGAGAAAAGAAGAAATCGAAATCAAGAACAAAGCCGAAGGCTTAATTAGCGATATCGATGTCGCAATGCAAGAAAAAGGCGAATCGATGGATCCGACTCAAAAAGAGCAAACTCAAAAAATGCGCGATGAGTTAAAAGCGGCCTTAGATAATAACGATATTGAGACATTGAAAAACCGCATCAGCGAACTCGAACAAGCCGCTGCTTACATGCAACAAGCTCAAGCGGGAGGCGCTTCTGCCGAACCAGATGGCAAAGCCAGCGATGCGAAACCTGGTAGTTCCAGTGATGATGTGGTCGATGCTGATTTCACCAGCAAAGACGAGCATAAAGCTTAATTATTAACATTCATTTCACCAGTAGAGTTTCGTCTTTACTGGTGATTTATCAAAAAGGAGGATGGATATGGCTGAAAAAAGAGATTGTTATGAAATCCTTGGTGTGTCCAAAAGAGCCACTAAGGATGAAATCAAGAGCGCCTATCGAAAACTAGCGAAAAAATTTCACCCTGATAACAAAGAGTCGGGTGACGAAACTAAATTCAAAGAAGTACAGATGGCCTATGACATCCTTTATGATGATCAAAAACGCTCAACTTACGATCAATTCGGCTATGCCGCTTTCGAACAACCAGGCGGTGGTGGCAACCCAGGAGGAGCTAATCCCTTTGGTGGGGGCTTTGGAGGCGAAGGCTTCGATTTTGGTGACATTTTCAACTCATTCTTTGGTGGCGGAAGTCGTCGACAAGCTAACCCGACCGCTCCGAGAAGAGGTAATGATGTGGTCATGCGTGTCAAAGTCGACTTCATGGACGCTGTCTTAGGTCGCGATATCACGATCCCGATGAATATCGACGAGACCTGCTCAGCCTGTCACGGTTCAGGAGCACGCACTCCTCACGATGTCAAAACTTGTCCTACTTGCAATGGACGTGGATATGTCCGCATGCAAAGAAGAAGTCTCTTCGGCACAATGGAAAGCGAAGAAGCCTGTCCCAACTGTGGCGGTAGCGGCAAAATCATCACGGATAAGTGCCCATCTTGCAGCGGCAAAGGCTACAACCGAAAGAAAAAAGATGTCACTGTTCATATTCTTGCTGGAATTAATGAAGGACAACAGATTCGCGTGAACGGTCTTGGAGAAAGGGGCGCCAATGGTGGTCCCAACGGTGACTTATATGTTGAAGTGGTCATCAAACCCCATCCTAACTTTACCCGCGACGGAAACGACATTCACATCAACGTCCCTCTCGATTTTGTCGATGCGGTCCTTGGTACTGACATTGATGTTCCAGCCGTCTATGGTGAGGTGACATTGAACATACCCGCCGGCACGCAACCCGGACAAATTCTTCGAATGAAAGGGCAAGGAATCAAGGATTTACGATCTGGAAAACCAGGGAACCAATATGTACACCTAATTGTAAAAGTTCCTACTTCGCTCTCAAAAGAACAGAAAAATATCCTGGAATCATTCCGTGCTGCGAGCAATCCAAAAGATTCCTTCTTCACAAAGTTCAAAAAAACTTTCAAGATTTAAAGACTCATTAGAGTCTTTTTTTCTATATTAATTTCTTTTCCTAACAAAAATCAGTTTTTCCCCTCTTATGAATTAGGAGGTTTTTTATGTACTTTATACCTCAAATTGGATCTTCTGATTGCGGTTTTGCGTGTTTAAAGATGATGCTAGCCACTATCCATAAAGATAGCAATTATCTCTACTTGCCTTTTCACGAGAGAAAGGAGCCTTATTCCTATCAGCAATTAACTGCGTTAGCTTTACAATACAATGTTGAGATTATCGGATTTAAAGTCGAAGACGAAGATGAAATCAAAAAGAACGAAGTATTCCCTATCCTCGTCAGCCTCGATAACGAAGCCGGAGGCAAACACGCGGTTTTAATTACGAAGATGAAATGTGGACGAGTGTTTATTGCTGACCCGGAAAAAGGAACGTATTCTTTGAGTTTTAAACAATTCTTTCGCTTATGGGGAAGAACCGGCTTATTAATACGCAACTACGCGATTACACCTTGCCCGATTCTTCACCAAGAAACACTAGAAAAAAAGGATTATATTCTCCCTTTTGCCGCTCAAATTATGACGGGAATATTCGGAGTTTTGTCAGTGTATTTCTTTGATAAAACTACCCCACTTATCATCCCGTTGACTTTTTTAATTGCTTTTGTTTTGTGCGAAATATGTTTACGGGGTAGTCTATTCAAATTGATGCGTAAAACTGACCTAAAAATACTCGACCAAAGCGATGTTAAAATCAGAAATTATCGCCTGTTTCATGAGAGATTTGAAAGTTTTAAGCGGCTTATGATGAGCATGCCTTTAAACTTTGTTTACTATTTCATGATATGCGCATTTTTGACTTTCATAATCATCCTTAACGACCCGAGAAATATGTTCTTGATTATCGCGCCTTTAATTCTTGCTTTTTTCGATGCTTTCTATCTGCACGACATCTTCAAAAAGAAAGAGATAGATTTAGAAATTGAGGAGAGGGCATTATTTAAGGCGACTGACATTGAAGCCTTTCGTCAAAGAGAAAATGAATTGCATGAGAAAACTTACCAGTATGGGAAGCGGGTTTTAATAAAGAAATATTTCTTCATTTTTGTCATGTTAATCGCGACCTGTGGAATTATGATTGTCAATGAGCAATTCTCAATCCCGTTTATCATCTTTTATTTATCAGTCGAGTTCGCTTTGTATACCAATTTGAACAATCTTTTCTCATTTCCCGATCAGAGAATCAAATATTTACAAGCTAAGGTCTCGCTTTCCAATATCCTTCATCAAAATGATGAAATAATCTAGCAACTTTCTATGGGTCGTGCTATCATATAGTCCCTAAAAATGGAACTAGATTTTCAAACATCATTTCCCGATTTCTCTTCGTATGAAGAGGAATACCAGCGGTTATTGGGCAAGACCCTCCATCATCTCGGCCTCAGCGATGATGTCATCGTGAGTGTGAGTTTAGTCGATAACGAGTTTATTCATAAAATGAACCGCGATTACCGACACATTGACCACCCCACCGACGTCATTTCTTTCGCTTTTTTAGATGGGGAAGGTAATCCCTTGGAGATGCTCAGGAATCCGATTCGCTCCGTCTGTTTAGGAGATATTTATATCTCGGTAGAAAAAGCAGCTCAACAAGCAAATGATTACGGTCACCCACTCAAACGAGAACTTCAATTCCTGTTTGTTCACGGATTGTTGCACTTGCTAGGATATGATCACATGAGCAGCGAGGAAGAAAAAATGATGTTTGCGTTACAAGATAAAATACTGAAAAAAGGAGTAATAGTCATGGAAAAAGAAAAGTTAATTGAAAAGGCAAAGGAAGCGACAAAGCTATCCTACTCACCATATTCAAAATTCAAGGTTGGAGCTGCCGTCGAATGTAAGGATGGAAGTGTTTTTCTCGGAGCGAATATCGAGAATTCATCCTATCCTCTTTGCATGTGTGCTGAAAGAAACGCGCTCTACAATGCTTATATGCATGGCTACAAAAAAGAAGATTTAATAGCATTTGCGTTAATTGGAGATACTGACGAACCAATCTCCCCATGTGGAGCCTGCCGTCAAGTAATCAGCGAACTATATCCATCCAACAAACCTATTTATATGGCGAACTTAAAAGGCATGGTTAAAGAAACGAATTCGATTGAATTATTGCCTTTTGCTTTCTCTCCCGAAGATCTCAAATGATGAAAGTAGGTTTTGTTTCGATTCTCGGTCGACCCAATGTCGGTAAATCAACCATTTTAAATGGTCTCTTAAATCAAAAAGTTTCGATTGTTACTGATAAATCTCAAACAACAAGAAATAATATTCGTGGTATTTACAACTCCGAGGAAGCTCAGGTTATTTTTGTTGACACTCCCGGAGTCCATAAGCCTAGACAAGTTCTTGGACAAAGAATGAACACGATGGCTTATAGCACTGCCCATGATGTTGATGTCAATATGTTAATTGTCGATGCATCACAACATTTCGGAACTGGGGATGAATATCTACTCGAACATTTAGATATTAAAAAAACACCCTTAATTATTGTCTTTAATAAGATTGACCAGGCTCGTCTCCCACATGTTAATGAGCTGAAAGAGAAGTATCTTTCCTATTTACCAGAAGCTCATATCGTGGAGACAGTAGCGACCGAAAAATTTAATCTCGACGATCTCTTGAAAAAAGTTCTTTCTCTTTTGCCGAAGGGAATGCCTTTTTATCCCACGGAAGTGGTAACTGACAAAGATGAAATCTTCCAGATTAAAGAGATTATCCGCGAGAAAACTCTCAAAATTCTTAAGGAAGAAGTGCCTCATTCCATCGCTGTTTATATGGAAAACATCGAATGGGAGAAAAACCCAATGCCCATCAAAGCCAACATCATCGTCGAGAAAGACAGCCAAAAAGGAATCGTCATTGGGGCGAATGGCAAACGCATCAAACTCATCGGAACGAGAGCCCGTCAAGATATTGAAACGCTCTTAAAAAAACATGTTTACCTCGAGCTCCAGGTTCGCGTCGAAAAGGATTGGCGAAGCAATGAAAAAGCTCTCGAAACCTTTGGTTACAAATTGGAAAAATAAGTATGCAAGTGGTGGTAATATCCGTTACTCCCTATAAAGAAAAAGACGGTATTGTGAATGCCGTAAGTAGTGATGAAACCATTACTTTTTTAGTGAGGGGACTCTTTTCACCCAACAGCAAAAACGCTGCTTTAAATACTAATTTAGTTATCGCTGATATCGAACTGCAGGAAGGTAATTTTAAATATCCGGTTTTGAAATCGAGCAATATTGTTTCCTCTCCTATGAAGGTGACAAATGATTACTACTATCTCGGTTCTTTAATGGTAATTACCGAAGCGACAAAGAACCTTCTCCAAGATGAAGAAAAAGTCGGTATTTATCAAGACTTAATCGATGTAATACTGACATTAAAAAATACTGATAATCCATGGATGCCGGTTCTCATTTATATGGCCAAGATCTTTAAGATTTCTGGTTATGAGTTCGAAGTGAACCGTTGCGTATTCTGCGGAAGTAAGAAAGACATCAAAACTTTTTCATTTAGAGATGGTGGATTTGTCTGCGGATCTTGTTTGCACGAAGACACGGAAAGAGACTTCTCGAAGGAACAGATGTTGCTTGTCAGAGAAGTGTTCAACTCCGCTAGGAGCGATGCTGAATCTTCTCACTGCACAAAAGAGAACGCACTTTTCCTCTTCAATAAGTTTATCGATTTCATAAGTGACTCGTACGGATTTACTCTTAAAACCGCTGCTTTATTAAATAAATAACAAACATAAACAAAATACACTCATAATGGGTTGACAATTCCTCTCGCGTGTACCTATACTAAACGAGCACGCTCTCAGGAGGAGCACTATTATGAGTAAATTTGATTTTGACAAAGTCACCAACCATTTTATCACCTCGGGATTTTTATATCAGGGCTCTGAAATATATGGTGGTTTATCCAATACATGGGATTATGGTCCATTAGGATCAGAAGTTAAACGCAACATTGAAAAAATGTGGTGGAAGAAGTTCGTTCAAGAATCTCCCACTAATGTTGGCATCGATGCTGCTATTTTAATGAATCCTAAAGTTTGGGAAGCAACCGGACACGTTTCTACTTTCAATGACCCATTGCTCGACTGCAAGGATTGTAAGCAAAGATTTCGCGCTGATCAATTAATTGAAAAGCAATTCCCTGACGCTGATGTCGCTGGGATGAATGACGCTCAATTGATGGATTTTATTCGCGACAATGATGTGAAGTGCCCCAACTGTGGCGGTCACAATTTTACCGATATTCGCAAGTTCAATATGATGTTCAAAACTCACGTCGGCGTCACCGAAGATAACCGATCAGTTGTTTATCTCCGTCCTGAAACCGCTCAAGGTGTCTTTGTTAACTTCAAGAATATTTTACGTACCACCCGTCGCAAGCTACCTTTAGGTATCTGTAACGTCGGTAAGGCCTTTAGAAACGAAATCACTCCTGGACAAATGACTTTTAGAACCCGTGAATTCACTCAGATGGAAATGGAATTCTTTTGCAAACCGGGAGAAGACCTAAAATGGTTCGATTTCTGGAAAAAACGCTGCTTAGATTTCGTTGCTGATTTAGGGATTAAAAAAGAAGATTTGCGCTACCGCGATCATGAACCAGCTGAATTAGCTTTCTATTCCAAAGCAACAACGGATATCGAATACCGTTTCCCGTTTGGTTGGGGTGAAGTATGGGGCATTGCTGACCGCACCGATTATGATTTAAAACGCCACGCCACCTATAGTGGTGAAGCCCTCGATTATTTCGATTCTGAAATAAACGAAAAATATGTCCCGTTCTGCATCGAACCATCCGTTGGTCTCGATCGCTTAATTTTAATGACTTTATGTAACGCGTATGACGAAGAAGCAATCAGCGAGAATGATTCCCGTATCGTGATGCGCTTAGTTCCGGCGGTTGCGCCTTATAAAGTTGCCGTCTTGCCTTTGAGCAAGAAACTAGAAGAAAAAGCTCAGGAAGTCCAAAAGATTCTCTCAACTTATATGCCGACGGTCTATGACGATACTGGAAGTATCGGTAAGAGATATCGCCGCCAAGATGCTATCGGAACCCCTTATTGCGTCACTGTCGATTTTCAAACTCTCGAAGACAGCACTGTCACCGTTCGTGACCGTGATACCATGAAACAAATTCGCTTAAGTATTAAAGATCTTGAAAAATATTTATCTGTGAAAATTTTCTATTAATAAAGGAGACGTGAATGCCATTTGATGATAGCTTACTAAATGATGTATTAGATCATGCCGATATCGTCCACGTGGTATCATCTTTTATCCCTGTCATTAAAAAGGGAAAGAACTATGTCGCCAAGTGTCCTTTTCATGACGATACCAATCCTTCAATGAGCGTCAGTCCTGAACGAAAGATGTTTAAATGTTTCGTATGTGGAACTGGTGGATCAGCAATTTCTTTTGTCCAAAAATATCTCCATATACCTTTCGTGGAAGCTATGAAAAAAGTGGCGGATATCTCTGGGTATCACGATGAGCGACTTGACAAGAAACAAGCGTATGTCAAACCAGAAGATCCGGAAAAGATTCCTCTCTTCAAATGTTTGAAAGATTTGACTCTCTATTATCAATATTCACTCAATACCGCAGAAGGAAAAGATGGCTTAGAATATTTCAAATCCCGAAATTTGGATAAGAGCCTTCAAGACAAATTCCTTCTCGGATATGCTCCCAAGGATGGACAAGCCACTTGCCAGTTTCTCCAATCGAAAGGACATTCGTTAAAAACCATCGAAGATGTCGGAATCGCCACGATGATAAACGGCAATTACAGCGACAAAAACCAAGGTCGCACTATTTTCCCTGTCTGCGACACTGAAGGCCGTGTTATCGGCTTTAGCGCACGCAAAATCGGCGATGGACCCGAAGCCAAATATGTAAACTCACCTGAAACTCTCTTATTTCATAAGAGCAGTGTGTTATACAACTATCATATTGCAAAAGAAAAAGCTCGCATCGCAAATTGCATCTATGTCTGTGAAGGCTTTATGGATGTGATGGCACTATCCAAAATCG
>JAAYDH010000079.1 GCA_012729405.1 Erysipelotrichaceae bacterium | reverse complement strand
AGGAGGAATTTTCTATGGAAAGAAAAATTGCCACTAGCGTACAGGGTTTTGCCACACGAGATGGAGCCGGGGTCAGTCTTGTTCGAGTCCTTTCTAACACGACGGTAAAAGAGTTTGATCCATTTCTTATGCTCGATTCCTTTGATAGCCGTAATCCTAAGGATTATATCGCCGGATTTCCTCTCCACCCTCACCGAGGAATTGAAACAATCTCCTATATTTATCAAGGCCACATGATTCATCAAGATAGCCTCGGAAACAAAGATCAAATCGAGGATGGTGAAATTCAATGGATGACTGCTGGATCAGGCATTCTTCACGAAGAAAGATTACCCGCTTCCAAAAGAATGCTCGGCGTTCAACTTTGGCTCAACTTGCCGAAAAAGGACAAGTTTACGCATCCCAAATATCTCAGCATTCACAAAGACCAAATCGAATAAATACCTTTTGAAGGAGGTTACATTCGTTTGCTGACTGGCAATTATAAAAATCACCACGGCCACCAGAGCGAATATTTACCTCTTGATTACTATGATATCCATCTTAATCCTGATTCAGAAATTTCTATTGATGTTCAAGAAGAGAGAACAGTTATGCTCTTTTCTCTTGTTGGCCAATTTTACGTTGCGAATCAGATAGTAAAAGAAAAAACCGCAGTCAAGCTGACATCCGGAAACAAAGTCATCATTAAAGCGGGAGATTCACCAGCTCAAATTTTATTCTTGAGTTCACTCCCTCTTCACGAAACAGTTGCTTGGGGAGGACCGATTGTCATGAACACCCGAGAAGAATTATATGAGGCGTTTGATGAATTGGATAAAGGAACATTCCTCCGAGAAAAAATAAATTATTAAGCACTTCATTTGCCGCAATTGTTTTAATATCTTAAAATGAGGCACAAACACATAAGGAGAGATAATATGTCGAACGTAAAAATTGCTGTTTTAGTTGGCAGCTTAAGAAAAAAATCTTTTACCAAAACTGTCGTTGAGACAGTCATCAAAAATAGTCCAAAAGAAATGGAGTACACCCTCATCGATATCGGTGTTCTGCCTATCTACAATCAGGACTTAGAATCCGAAAATAGAGAGCCGAAAGAATGGCTCGCTTTCCGTGACAAGATTAGAGGCTTTGACGCCGTCTTATTTGCCACTCCCGAACACAATCGCTCGGTCCCAGCAGCATTGAAGAATGCACTTGATGTGGGCTCTCGTCCATACGGGCAAAATGTCTTTAATGCAAAACCAGCTGCAGTTATCAGTGTCTCGCCAGGCGCTATCGGTGGTTTCGGGGCCAATCATCACCTCCGCCAAGTTTTAGCATTCTTGAATATGCCGGTCATGGCTCAGCCAGAAGCATATATTGGCAACGTGATGAATGTCATCAATCCTGATGGTGCCATCACCAATGAGAACACGGTTGGATTTTTAAAAGTATTCGCCGAGAGTTTCCTGAACCATATTAAAAATAATTTGAAATAAATCCCCATCATTGGATTTGCCGATAACTCACTGCCATACATGGTTTTAAAATATCCCTCATAAACCGGATTGTTTTTATCGAAATGTGAGCGTTAACTTGTATAATCCTATCTTTAGGTGGTGTTTTTTGATACAATAGAAACACAATATGAGCAAATTTAAAATTAATGATGAAGTAATGCATTGCAGAGATGGTTTGGCCATTGTTATTGGTATAACGGAAATGGGTGGCAAACATTATTTTCTCGTGCGCGCAAATCGCAGTGATGCCGAGACTATTTATGTTCCCTTCGATTCAAGCAACAACATCATTCGCCCAATTATGGCAATCGAAGAAGCTGATGAATTACTTAAAAAAATCAGCATCATCGAAAAGGACTTCAATCCCAACACCAAGCAAAGAAGAGACGCCTTTAAACGCCGCCTCGGTTCTGGTGATGTCGAAGATATCGCCTACCTATTCGCTCAATACAGGACTTATAAACGAGATCCGGAAGGAGTTAAGTTAGGCGCTGCTGATATTGATATGTTAGATTATGCAAGTAACTTTATTCTCGATGAATTCGCGACTTGCTACAAAGTAAAACGCGATGAAATTTATAACTTCATCGACGCTAGAATTAAATCAATGAAATAGGAGTTAACTCCTATTTTTTTGTTCCAATAACCAGGTAAGGAGTTCTTCAGCGCTAGCTAACACTTTGCTATCAGGGCAAAGGTAAGCGAGCTCTTTTTTTGTTCGATAGCCATAACCAACCAAAGAAAAATCGAGATGAGAATTTAAAGCTGTCATCTGATCAACATCAGTGTCTCCAACATAAATAGCTTGGGTGTTATCTAAAGAGAAAAAGTCGAGGACTTTACTAACCATATGAGGTTCCGGTTTTTTAGGTAATCCCACTTCATCGCCTTGGACATAATCAAAAACACCAGGGAAAAATTTATCCACTAACATATTCGCGATTGATTGTGTTTTGTTGGTGCAGACCGCAAGAGCCATCCCTGATTTCTTTAATTGCCTGAGCATTGGAAGTAGCCCTGGATAAGGTTTCGTTTCGATATCATAATGTTCGCTATAATACTTTTTGAAAACCTCTAGAGTAGATAAATACTCATGTTTTTGTACATCTTTTGGTATGGTTCTCTCTATTAATTTTGCCACGCCATTTCCAATCGCTAAACGGACTTCTTCTCTGCTCT
>JAAYDH010000136.1 GCA_012729405.1 Erysipelotrichaceae bacterium | reverse complement strand
ACCTGAAAGCAACACCGGATCTTACTTTCTCAGCTCCTCCTGAAACGATAAGCGACCGCTTTGTGCTTATAGTAAAATACATTACAACAGGATATGATGCCCCTGTGGTAAGGATAAATGAATTCAACATCTATCATGCATACAACTTTATCAACATAGAAACGATCGCAGACGACTGGGCAGGGAAAACCGGTTCTGTCAGAGTGATGGATATGGCAGGAAAGAGAATATCCGAATCACTTAATGTGGAGTTTAACAAGAATTCACTTATACAAATACAGTCACCCCGGGGCAAAGGACTCTACTTAGTTGAAATAGGCTCAGGCAAGGACAGATATGTTGGAAAAATTATTATAAGATAAATTGACTTTGGCCGCCCTTTCCGGTCAAATAGTAAGTCAGTTAAAATATTTGTTGATAATAATTATTTATGTACTTTTGTTACAAAATTGCAGATTACATACGCTTTGAAAAACAATAACAACAATATAACATCAGGAAAATCATACAGGAAACCGGAGATAACAAGGGTTGTCCTTGATAATTCAATATCTCTTGTCATGATGACCACAACTCCTCCAAACCCTCCTCCAAGAGATTCCGGAGGATTAAAAGGTGATGACGGAAGTTTTGACAGCCCTTTCGATGATTCACCTTTCAATTAAGAAATATAAAAACCGTCCCTGTAACTAAAAGGGATGGTTTTTTTACATTACCCTTTTCCTTTTTTGTGCGAAAGTCACCCAAAATAAATTTGATATAATTATTACTGGAATTCCCTGCCTGTTCGACCCCTAAATCAGCTGTGCTATTTCTGACCCCCTACCCCGTAAAACGGGGTTTAACAAACTGTATTACAGGGATATGGTATAGGTTGCGTTGAAAAAAGTTGAACATGTTGAAGAAAGTTTAATTGGTAGCGCCTTTATGGCTTGTGTAGCGGGCGTACAAACAGGGTGTGGTTGTCTTTTCCGGACTCCTTTTCTTTGGTTCGTTCTTTTGGAGGAGCAAAAGAACCGGGACAAAGCGGAGCTCGGCGAAGCCAAAGAATTAAAGAAAAAGAGTCCGGATATGTTTATTGCTTTGCATTTACTCCTCTCAGGCACCCTGTCTCTTTGACTCATGGAAATTATCATCCGGGACAGATTAACCGGCCAAATATAATTCTGATATTACCTGCCGGCCGTGAAGCAGGCCGCATATCTTAGCGACCGCGAAGCAAGCCGGATATCTTACCGGCCAAAAAGCAAGCCGGATATCTTAGCGGCCGCGAAGCAGGCCGTATATTAATAACCCCGGGCCGACAGCCCGGGGTGCCTGAGTACCTCACGATTATTCATCCCTGAAAGGGGTGAATAATAGAAGATATTCAGCGCCCCGCTTAAGCGGGGCAGGCTCTGCGGCGCTGATAGCAGTGTGGGGATACTACAACCCCCTTCTCTCAAAACCGCAGAAAATTTTTGAGATCAAATAATTCACTATATTCATAAATTTTACTTAATTTTAACAGTGTTTGACATCAGACTGCTGATTAAGACATCCGGAAGGTTTAAAGCAATCGACTTTAGAAAAAACGACATTGCATTTAAGTCTGAAAAAATGTTT
>JAAYDH010000080.1 GCA_012729405.1 Erysipelotrichaceae bacterium | reverse complement strand
TGTGATAATCAGCGAGATTAATAATCTTTGTCGCTGGTAATTTTTGTTCATTAATTCTCCTGTCTAAGCGCAGGAGATGATAAACACCATTCTTTGCTCTCGCTCTTGATTCAAGCGAAGGAGTTGCGCTTCCTAAAAGTACTTTTGCCGAGTGCATTTCACCTCGCATAATTGCTACTTCTCGAGCGTGATAAAAAGGTATCGAGTCTTGCTTGTAGGATTCAACATGCTCTTCATCGAGAATAATTAAACCAATATTTTCTAAGGGAGCAAATATCGCGCTTCTCGCCCCGATCACCACCTTGGCTTCACCACAGGCAATCTTGCGATATTCATCGTATTTTTCGGCAGGAGTTAACTCGCTATGCAAGATGGCAACTTGATGTCTAAAGCGACGGATGAAATATTCCATCATCATTGGAGTAAGCGATATTTCAGGTACTAGAAAGAGAACACTTTTTCCTTTTTCTAGTTCCTTTTCACAAAGCGTTAAATAAACTTCGGTCTTTCCGCTTCCAGTAACGCCTTGAAGGAGAAAAACTGAATCTCCACTTCCGTTGAACTCGTCGATTACTTTTTTCTGGTCTTCGGTCAGCAAAGGAGGCTTTTGTTCTTTGTAATCAGGGATTGAAAGCCTTCGTTTTTCTACTTTTACAATTTTGATTAATTCTCTATTGAGAAGTTTTTCGACAACACTTGGAGAGCCGACTTCTTTTTTAAGTATCTGACCTTCTTTTTTAACCAACCTAAGGATTTCAATTTGCTTATCCGTCAGGTCTATTTCTGAATATCGATTAATGGTGAGATATTGCTCATATGCGATTTTTGGGGCTCGTAAAGATGATTTTCGCGGCGAAAGAGAAGGTGGAAGCATCGCCTGGAGCACGCTAATAAAAGGAGCAAGATAATATTGGCTAACGCGTTTCGCTAAATCGAACAAATCTTGATTTAGCAAAGGCGCTTCATCAATTACATCTTCGATATCCTCTAGACGATAACCACTTTGCTCTTCAAGTTCGTCTTGGGTTAATGTCGTTTCTTTAATTGAAAGGACATATCCCACTAATGGGCGACGATTGAAATTGACGAGAACACGAAAACCAGGACCGAGTTTTTTGTTTCCATCGTAGAGGTAAGAAAAAGGACGATCCAAGGTGTGACTAGCATATTCAATTAAGATTTCCACAATACGCATATCAGCAAGTTCGTCCTATTTATTAAGATTCAATTCGTGAATTTTTTTAAGAATTAATCGGGTAATTTTATGAGCGGCTCGACCGACGCGATCATTAAGGATGATGTGGTCGTAATCCCTGGTCATGGTCATTTCCTTCTTACCCTTTTCTAATCTCTCGTGAATGATTTCTTCGGGTTCGCTTTTCCGTTTGCGAATTCTCTTTTCGAGAGCCTTTATAGACGGCGGCATCAAAAAGAAAGAGATAACGCCTTCGTCCTTAACCTTAGAGAGGACTTGTTCTGCTCCGTTAATTTCAATTTCAAGGAAGACATTTCTACCTTGAACGCGTAGCTCTTCAACTTTATCCTTTGGAGTTCCGTAACGATTGCCGACAAATTCGGCCCATTCGAGGAAATTATTGTTTTCAATATTACTTTGAAACTCCTCTTTGGAGACAAAATAATAGTCTTGCCCATCGACTTCCATGTTTCGGGGAGCGCGAGTCGTCATCGAAATTGAGTACACTAAATTGAGCCTATCATTTTTCATGATTCGCTTTCTAATGGTCCCTTTCCCGACTCCAGATGGTCCGCTAAGAATTATTAACAACCCTTTTTCCATAATTTTTTACTGTGTTAATTATAAATACATATTTATACTAAGGCAAACGATTATGCTAAAATGTTTCCAATGAGACTAACATTAGCCACTCTTAAAGCGATTAGCGATAATCTTAAAATTAAGATTACTGAAAACTACATCAGCAATATTTCAGTGTTGGGAAATAACGATTTTTTGGTCTCTTTTTCTAAGTTTAGGCACAAAAGATTACTAATATCTTTATCCCACCAAGCGCCGTTTTTAGCGTTGGTGAATAACGAAACTTCTTTTCCTACCACGGCTAGCAAACTAAATGAAGTTCTCAGAAAAGAAATTAAGGATAGTTGCCTTGAAGACATCACTCTCATTAACGAAGATCGTATTCTCGCC
>JAAYDH010000122.1 GCA_012729405.1 Erysipelotrichaceae bacterium | reverse complement strand
TAGTTTTAAAGAAAATAAAAAAGCCTAGAATAGCAGCTGATTTAATCACTAATCTAGACTATTGGCATTGGCAGATAGGAAGAATTGTCCTATATGCAAAAGAAAAAGGATGACATTTATTGTATCATCCTTACTTTTCTTATATGGTGGATCTGACCGGGATCGAACCGGCTACCTCCTCCATGCCATGGAGGCGCTCTCCCAGGTGAGCTACAGACCCAAATGGACTGCTAAGATTTTATAACACCAAGAGGCAATAAATCAATACTAATCATAGATTTTTGAATACTAATCTCTTAGAAAACTGTTTTTCTGCTTCTAGAAAAAATAAAATACAGGATTGACCTGTATTTTGAATAATTTGGCGCGCCTGAGACGATTTGAACGTCTGACTCCCATCTTAGGAGGATGGTACTCTATCCAGCTGAGTTACAGGCGCAAAGGGGGAGAGATGAAGGCTAATAAGCCTATTACTCCTTAAAGAATTTGACAATGTCCTGGTAGACTTCCAGTCGATTAACTTCGTTGAGAATTTCGTGGCGCATATGAGGATAAACTTTGGTTTGAACCTCTTTAACGCCGACGGATTCATACATTGCTTTCAATTTATTAACGGATTTTGAATAGGAAGTGACAGGATCTTCCTCGCCGGAAATAATAAAGATTTTGAGGGACGAATTAATACTCTTCAAAGATGCTTTCTTGTAAAGAGACTTCAAACCTTTCAAGAACTCTAAGCAGAATCCGTTGTTTGGTCCATATCCGCTTAACGGGTCGGCAATATACTTATTAACATTTTCTTCATTGTATGAAAGCCAATCGAAGTCGGTTTTTGGTTGGGGTATTTTTTTGTTGAATCCTCCGAACATTAACTTATTGAGGAATCGAGCGCTTCGATTTCTCGATTTCTTAGTAGTGAGAATTCTAGCGAGGAGATAGCCGAAATTGGCTGCAGGATTCTTACTACCTGAACCACAGAGGACCACTTTTCCCACTTGATTAGGGTATCTTTGAATAAAGGATTGAGCCATAAAGGATCCCATGCTGTGAGAGAAAATATGAGTCGGCAGACCCGTTTTCTTCAAGAGAGTAACCACTTCATTTTCAGCATCGACTTGTTTTCTAAATCCATCGACCGGCCAGATACCGCGATTAGATAAATCCTTGGCAACGTTTTCACCTTGTCCGAATGTATCAAGACAGTAAACATTAAATCCATTAGAATTTAGAAAGGTGGCGAATTCGTCGTAACGGGTGGAATGTTCTTCCATTCCTTCCATCAGCAAAATATTTCCAACCGGATTATCAACCAACCATTGTAAACCGAATAATTGTTGACCATCGGAAAGGGCAATTTCGTATCTCTTTTTCATATATCGATTACCTCAATTATTTATAACCGTTGGGGTTATTCTTTTGCCAATTCCAAGAGTCGCGGCAAGCATCAACAACATCGAATTCCGTCTTGAAGCCCATCTCTTCATAGGCTTTAATGCAGTCAGCGTAATTTTCATCGACATCACCCGGACGACGAGGAGCGACTTGATAAGGAATCTTCAGTCCATTAGCTTGTTCAAAAGCATGAACTAATTCGAGCACGCTTGTTCCACGACCAGTTCCAAGGTTGTAAATAACCAATCCGGGTTTCTCGGCAAGTTTACGTAAGGCGTACAAGTGCCCGCGGGCCAAATCGACAACATGAATATAATCTCTAACACCCGTTCCATCGACCGTCTGGTAATCATCACCATATACGTTTAAGAACGGCCGTTTACCAACCGCTACTTGAGTGACGTAAGGCATTAGGTTATTTGGAATACCGTTTGGATCTTCACCAATCAATCCTGATGGATGAGCTCCAATCGGATTAAAGTAACGAAGAATTGCGATGTTCGCATTCGAATGGGCGGAGGCGTAATCCTTTAGAAGGTATTCGATGTCGAGTTTATTTTGACCGTACGGATTAGTGCACCCGCCAACCTTATCTGTTTCTTTAAGAGGGACATGATCGGGCACTCCATAGACTGTTGCACTAGAGGAGAAAACGATATTTTTAATGCCGAATTCATCCATTAAACGAAGTAAAACTTTGCTTCCTCCAACATTATTAGAAAAGTACAAATCAGGTTTTGCAACTGATTCCGCGACGCTTTTAAGGCCAGCAAAGTGGATGATATCTGTGATTTTCTCTTTTATGAATAAATCTCTCATTTTTTCTTCATCTCGAATGTCGATTTGATAAAATCTTGGTCTTTTGCCAGTTATTTTGAGGATTCGATTCAAAACTTCAGGGTTAGAGTTGGAATAGTTGTCAACGATAACCACATCAAAATCATGGGTCAATAATTCAACAACAGTGTGTGAACCAATGTAGCCGGTTCCGCCAGTAACTAGGATTGCCATACCTATCTCCTTTTCAATTCTTCAATAACCAATTTGCTCACGATGGCAGGATTGGCTTTTCCGGCCGTCTTTTTCATCACTTGACCAACAAGAAATCCCACCGCACGATCTTTGCCGTTATGATAATCAACAACTGCTTGCGGATTCTCATCGATTACATGCTTTACTGCTTCAGCAATCATGTTGTTGTCGTTGATAAGATCGACTCCGAGGGCTTTTTTAATGACTTCTGGATCTTCGTCTTTCTCAAGGAGTTTTTGGAAGATTTCGCGTCCTTGTTTGTTAGAAACTTGCTCTTTTTCAATCATTAAAACGAGTTTTCCGAGATGTTCTGGTGAAACCTTGAAGTCATCGATTTCTATCATTTCCTTGTTAAGAACAGCCTGCACATCAACGATAATCCAATTAGCCAATAATTTTGCATTGGGTCCTGACTTAATTGCCTTATCAAAGTAGGCACATGTGTTTTTATTAGAAATGAGAATTTGAGAATCGTAGTCGCTAAGCCCTAAATCCTTATAACGAGCAAGTTTGACTTCCGCTAATTCAGGAGAGGTTTCAATCGCGTCTTTAATGAACTCCTCACTCAATCTAATAGGAGTGATATTCGGTTCAGTGAAATATTTATAATCAACCGCATCAGTTTTTAATCTCATTAAAACAGTTTGTTTAATGCCTTCATCAAAGCGTCTTGTCTCCTGAATAACGGAATCACCACTGAGAAGAATCATTTCTTGTCGTTTGATTTCATAGTCGACAGCTTTTTCAATGTTAGCAAAGCTATTTAAATTTTTTATCTCAACTTTTGTGCCATATTTCTCGCTTCCGATTGGACGCAAAGAAATATTAACGTCACAACGGAGAGAACCTTCTTCCATTTTGCCGTTGCTAACATCGAGAAAGGAGACGATAGAGCGAATCTTTTCCGCGTATTGGCGAGCCTCTTGACCGCTTCTTAAATCAGGGCGGGAAACGATTTCAACAAGTGGAATACCGGCGCGATTATAATCAAGTAGTGTGCAGTCCCAAGAGTGGAGCTGTTTACAGGTGTCCTCTTCGAGGTGAAGTCTTTCGATACTAATTTTTTTCTTGCCTAATGATGTCTCAATTTCAAGATAGCCATTGGAGCCGATTGGTCTTTGTTGCTGGGTAATTTGGTAACCCTTTGGCAAATCGCTATAAAAATAGTTCTTGCGATCAAACCAAAGTTCGCGATCAATAGTCATATGCAAAGCATTGCAAATGCGAATGGCGTTGATAACCGCCTGTTTATTGACCACCGGCATAGTGCCAGGAAAAGCGAAATCGAGGGGGACAGTCAGGCTATTTGGCAAAGCGCCATAGCGAATTGGAGCAGTCGAGAACATCTTGCTTTTTGTGTTCATCTCGACATGGATTTCAAGTCCGATTACAGCTTCAAAATTCATCTTATTTGTCCTCCTTTGCTACTAAATCTTTTAATTTGGTGATATCTTCTATTCCCTTTGCTAAGGAGAAAACTTCTGTTTCTGCAAATTTCTTTCCGGTGACATTAATGCCAAACGGCAATCCGTTTTCAAAACCGAGAGGAAGAACGATAGATGGAAGTCCAGCAAAGTTTCCAATTGCAAGATGATTATCAGAAATGAGATATTCATTCGATAGCTTATCGCTGTTACCACCATTAAATAAAGGAGCGGTCGTTGGAGATGCGGGCAATAAAATGGCATCGCATTTTTCGAGAATTTTATTGGTTGCATCAACGATTAATCGACGGACTTTTTGGGCACGAAGGAATATTTCGGCCTGATTATCTTTGAACAGAGCATAACTGCCGATAACAAATCGGCGTTTAATCATTTCGCAAAACCCTTCTGTGCGAGCTTTAGTCATCACTTCTTCATAGTCTTTTCCATCAAATCTTGGACCAAATTTAATGCCATCTAAATTTGCGTTATTGCTGGTCGCCTCACAGCAAGAGATAACGATATATGTAGGATATATTGCTTTGCAGAGTTTCATGTCCATTGAAACATATTCGATAATTGCTCCTCGCTCTTGTAGCGCCTTGACAGTGGCATCAAAAACAGCGTGAATATAGGGATTACTAATGGAATTATTAATCTCTTTTATAACAGCAAATTTCTTCCCTTTTAAATCAGGTTTAATTGCCTCGGAATATTTTTCAAGTGGAGCAGTCGCGGATGAACTATCTTTTTCATCTCGGCCAGCGAGGGCTTCAAGAACAACTGCTGAATCAGTGACGTTTCTCGTAAAGCAAGCTACGTGATCAAGAGATGGGGCGAAGGGGAAAAGTCCGAATCTAGAAATTCGACCCCATGTAGGCTTCATGCCGACTAGCGCGGAAAAACTAGCGGGCTTGCGCACGCTGTCTCCCGTATCCGACCCGATAGAGAAGGGAACAATTCCGGCAGCAACAACTGCGGCCGAACCACAACTTGAACCGCCGATCATCCGTTTATGAGTAGGATCCCAAGGATTAAAGGTAAAACCTTTGTGTCCAGTCATACCTGTTCCGCCCATTGCTAACTCGTCGAGAGTTGCTTTACCAATCAAGATGGCACCCTGTTCACTCAAGCGAAGATAAACCTCACTCGAATAAATTGGAACATAGCCTTTTAAAATATTGCTTGAAGCAGTAGTCGGGATATCCTTCGTCGAAAAGTTGTCTTTCAAGACATAAGGAATACCCCATAAGAGATTGTGTTTTTTGTTGGGATCGAGATTAGCCGCGGCAGCGAGAGCTTCTTTTTCGCAGATATATTCAAAAGCGTTGTTTTGATCTTTTTTTGCTTTTTCAATTGAGAGTTTTATTAGTTCTATCGGGTTAATCTTCCCATCTAATAAAGCCTGATGCAGGCTTAAGATATCGAGTGCAAGGAAATCCATATTAGCCCACCACCTTTGGTAATCTGATCTGACCATCCACTACTTCACCAGCGTTCTTTAAAGCCTCCTCTTGAGCAAGAGGGGTTGTAGGGATGTCTTCCCTTAAGAAATCAGTGGTAACATCAAAAGGAAATGTCATCGGTTCAACATCATCAACACCAGGAATTTCAGAGATTAACTCCATCTGGCAAAGAATGACATCAAACTCTTCAAGAAGAGTATTGTATTCACTATCTTTCATGTCAAACATGAGGTTATTAGCGACTTTTTTTAATAGAGGAATATCTACTTTTTTCATAATATAAGTCCTACTTCCACAGAAGTATTGTATCATATTGGACTTTTTTTTATTTAACAATTTCTTAAATAAGAAAAACCTTTCGCACTTTGTTAAAGACGAAAGGTGGATTTTTTATTGATATTCAAACTTAAATCAAAGTTTTAAATTCTTCCTCGCTCAAGACAGTAATTCCGAGAGAGTTGGCTTTATCGAGTTTAGACCCAGCCTCTATTCCGGCGATTACAACATCGGTGGCTTTTGACACTGAGCCGGTAACTTTCGCTCCGAGGCTTTCTAATAAATCAGTAGCTTCTTTACGGCCCATAGAAGAGAGAGTTCCAGTTAATACAACCGTCTTCCCGCTGAAGAACGAATTAGCGGCTTGAGTTGTCGATAGACGATAGGAAAAATTGATGCCGTGTTCTTTTAATGAATTGATAATTTGTAAGTTATTTTCGTTCGCGAAATATGTGACGATTGATTGAGCGACAATTGGCCCGATATCTGGTATTTCGAGAAGTTCCTCTTCCGTTGCTTTAATTAGATTGTCGATATGTTCGAATTTTTTGGCTAAAGTTTTTGCCATTTTGGCTCCAACTTCTTTAATTCCAAGTCCAAAAAGAGTCTTCTCCAACGAGTTGTTCTTTGACACTTCAATAGCATTCAATAAATTGTCGATGGACTTTGATTGCCATCCGTCTAAATTTATAATTTCTTCGCGATGTTTAACGAGATCATAAACATCATTTATTGTTCGGAAGAATCCTTGATTGAAGAATTGTTCTGCAACCTTTTCCCCTAATCCATCGATATCCATCGCATCGCGAGAGGCGAAATGGATGATAGATTCAACTTGGCGAGCTCCACATGATGGATTAACGCAGAAGCGCATCGCGTCTTTCCTCACTAACAAGGATTCACAGACGGGACAGTTTTCAATCATGTGGTAAGGCATTTGTGTTCCATCTCTTCTTTCGATAAGAACGCGAACTACTTCAGGAATTACGTCTCCTGCTTTTCTTAATACAACATAATCTCCAACCATAATTTGCTTTTCAACAATAAAGTCTTCGTTATGTAGCGTTGCCCTTTGGACAGTGCTACCTGCAACTCGAACTGGCTCTAATACCGCATTAGGAGTTACTTTTCCTGTTCTTCCAACCGTATAGATAATATCAGTTAGTTTTGTTACCACTTCTTCAGGTGGAAATTTATAGGCAACCGCCCATCTTGGTGTTTTGGCGGTGTAACCTAATTTGTCATATAATTTCATGTCGTCAACTTTAATAACGATTCCATCGATATCATAGTCAAGCGTGGACCTTAATGAAGTGTATTCTTTGATATAATCAATCACTTCATCAATTCCATAACAAAGTCTTCTCTCGGGATTGGTTTTAAAACCTAATTTTGAGGCCATGTTAAGTGCTTCAGAATGGTAGCGAATGCCAAAATCTTTAGCGTTTACAAAGTAATACCAGAAAGCATCCAACCCTCTAGATGCAGCAATTGAACTATCAAGTTGACGAATACTACCTGCGGCTGCATTTCGAGCGTTTGCAAAAAGTGGTTCCCCTATTTTCTTTCTTTCTTCGTTTAATTTATGAAGTGATTTTTTGGGCATGAAGACTTCGCCTCTTATCTCGAAATCACCTTCTAAATTAATTCTGGTTGGAATCGATTTAATCGTTATAACGTTAGAGGTAACATCTTCTCCTTCAACGCCATCTCCGCGAGTCGCGGCATAAATTAATTTTTTATTATAAACAAGGGACATTCCGAGACCGTCAATTTTCATCTCAGCCATATATGTGATTTTATCTT
>JAAYDH010000123.1 GCA_012729405.1 Erysipelotrichaceae bacterium | reverse complement strand
GCGTATGACCACCCCTGGAGGACCTATGGAAAGAAGATAAATGGAAAGCCAGTGCTTACTACTTTATCAACACAATAGGACATTTCTAAATTGCTGAGATTAGGACATTTCTAACTTGCCTTGACAATGAGCACATTGGTCGTAGTTGGTGGACCATGGAAGATTTACTTGCCAGATTTGAAGCATCTGTAAAGGCCAGCATGCAAAACCAGAGGGTGCTGTAAAGATTGTGTAAACCTTGAAAGTCAAAGATAATAAAAGCCAGACAATCTGACACGTAATCTCTCTTCACGAAACATAAAGCACGCATGATTTGAGTTGAAGTAGAAGATTATCCGGCTTCCATTGAAGTTTGAGATATTGTTTTAGATTTAAAGGTGTACATAATAAGAAAAACTAATAGCTCCAGATAAACGAGAGCCATAATTCGGAAATCAATAATTGGACCAAATTGAAAAAGAAATGGATAATAAGCGTTCACATTTATGAACCAAATTAACAGCGGCACAAAGTATTGATTTGGAACTAAGAAAAAATAGAGAACAGCAAGTATGTCCGCAGTAAACTTGTATCTTTCACGCATCGAAGGCAGAAAAAAAGTACAAATCATTACGGTTATCATTGCGATAGAAATGTAATCAGCAGGCTTTAGTTTGATTTTTGTCAAAGAAAGTAGAACATAAAAACCGATCAATACAGCAAAGCTTATAAAGATTCCCGAACGGTGAAAGTATTCATAATTATCGGGTATAAGACTATAGATGTTGGAAAAGTTCAAAACAAGTGATTTATACTGCCCAATTTGGTTAAAATAAACTGAAAACAGATCAGAAATTGGCTTGCCAAGTGCCCATGCGGGAAGAAAAACCACGAAAATTGTCAACGGAATAAGCAGGAAATTTAACCCAGAAAATTTTCTTTCCTTGATATAAAACAATACAAGAACAGGCAGGAAAAAATTGCTTGGAGTTTAAATGCCAAAGCAAACCCAAACGAGATAAACGAAAGAGTATATTTATTTTTGATGAGTAGGTAGAGGGAAAGAACAATAAAAAATGTGTGAATTATGTCACATTGACCCCATACTGCCCCATTCAAAATTAAAGTCGGAGCAAATAATACCAAACCATATCCAAGATAGGGGAGGTAACTCTTTTTATTGAGTTTAAATATATTCCGAATAATCAGCATGACTATGATGGCAGTTGCATATTCAAAAATGAAAGAGACTACTTTAATTTTTGCGAGAAGCGAAGCAGGTAAATAAGTAAGAAATGCCAAAATATATAGATAAGCAGCACTGTAGTCACTATCCAGTGTGGCTATGCCTTTAAACCCTCCATTTTGTTCTAAAAACTTCCCCCAGGGTTCGAGAAAATGCAGGAAATCTGTAGAATTATAGATGCGGAGATCGTTTCTCAATAAGAGACTTGAGATGGTGATGAATATGAACAGCTATAATTGTCCATTATCTTGGTAAAAATCTAAAAGTTTACTCTCAAATCTACTCATCTTAAGTAAGATATTTTTACACATTACCAGCTCCAAATCTAAATTTTAGTATTGAGATAGAACAGATATAAATCCTTCAGTCTAATTTCCACATGCTTCCTGAGTGCTTAATGTTGTTAGAATGGAGCGATCATTCTTGCTCAAAACCTCGGAAGCGAGTAACTCCTTGGCAATTGTGCACCAATGCCCACTTATTTCCGGGAATTCAAGCGTCAATTGTTCCTTTAGGGTAAGAGCGTTCGAAGATTTGCTTTGTTGGAGCCACGCTTCAACCAATATACGATACTCGCTGCCATTCAAGGGTTTGAAACCTTGATTTTTTGCATCCTGATAATAATCAATGACACCTTGCCAATCCCCCAGTTGACGCGCAAGGTCAGCCTTTTCGTAATAAAAACACCACTGGTTGGTGTCTTCTTCGCCGAAATAACGAGATGGAAGGCTTGCTGGCTGAACAGGGCGTGTAACAATGGTTTCAAGGTTAGATGCGAATGCTAATTCTTTCCATTTACTGTATTCATGTTCCAAATTTGGAACATTGGGTACGATACCGTCAGAAAGCACCTGTACACACCCCACTTCTGGTTGCAGATAGACTAGAATCGATTCTGTATTACCAATGAATTCAAGTGATCTTAAGGTGATTGAGAAGTCCTGACTCGAATCGAGGCTCGGGATTCTCTCTGCCTGATTGGAATCCATCAAGACAACAAAATAGTTGTACTTCTTTTCCAAATTATTCGCATCGTATATTATGCCAATCGGACCAGTCAAAGCTGTTCCTGAGAAATACTTCTCCGTTGGAGAATCGGCAGTCATCAAGGTTGTACCTGTTTGTAGACCAGGTACTCTCCAAGTAAGTTGCCTCATTAAATCAGCCTGCTTATTCCATTGTTCAACAAACTCAGTTCCGACTACATAATGAGAACCAATCGCTAAAAAACAAAGTGCGCCAAACACGAAATTTTTGATTTTATTCGTTCGAAACAGAAATTCTATAGCACCGACGGTAAAAATGGAGATGCCTGGCAGCATCGCTAAATAAAAACGGTTCCAGGGGAAATCCAAAGAAACCTCGAACCCACCGGCATAAAAAGGAATGAGAGAAATCGCCGATAAGAATAAACCAATGGGCATCAGTAACCAGCCAAGAGGCTCAAAATCTAGCTGCCATTTCTCTTTACGGAAGAGGTAAATTAATCCTCCAAAAACGAATATAAAACCGATTGCCGCCATCCCGAGCATAGCGTAATTCTTATGAACCATTAATCCATTTATCAGGGTTCTGAAGGTTTCGAACCAAGCCCGTAACAATCCGTTAGCAAGCGATAAGGTAGAATCCTTTATCAATTGGAATAACGTAATAATCGGCGTAGTTTGCAGCTTTTCAAGGAGACTAATCCTGTAGGAATACACATCCCTCTGACTGATACGGTAAAAAAGAAAGGCAATAAAAACAAGAAGGTAAGGCGCCCAATCAATAAAAACAAACTTGGCGATCTTTTTGGATTCTTTTGGATAAAGCCTGGTGTGAATTATCCAAAGTAAGATCGGTCGAAACAGCTCTACTCCGACATAATACTCTACCGGAGCAATGCCAAAAAACAGCAAAAGCATGCTCAGAATGGTCCAGAATGCGTAAATTCGCGGTTTTGAACGGTTTTCGATGGCACGTCCCATCCCAAAATATGAGAGTAGATGCGATCCGAAGAACACATAAAAAATCGAGAACATTATTGAAAAGTTATGAAACTTGAAACCAGGATAGACAGTAAAAATAACCGTCGCCCAATACCAGAGTCGTCGTTGTTTTGAGAAAAATTGGTTGAGTGTCATCCAAAAGGTCAATCCAAAGACCCAGCGCATTACCAAGGCAAAAAGCGCCCATAGGATAGGGGAATCGTTAAATATTGAAAAAAAGATAACGTATGGCAGGGATTCTAAAGGTCGGTCCTCCGAAAAATATAGCCAAAAGCCATCTGCACCGAACTTTTGTTTGAATAAGACAATATACCAGTCGTCCAGGTAGAAACCCGGACGCAAGCTAAAGAGTCCATACGTGAGAATGGTCAGGAGCAGTAGAAAGAGGGGAAACCTGATTATCTTCCAGACTTTATCGAAAGAGTTGCCTTGCGATGATTCAATTGTAATCGGACACATAATTTCGTCCATCCTAATAATTAGTTTTTTCTTGTGAAAATAAATTGATTTTACCATCCCAAATGACGAATTTGTAGAAAGAAATCAATGAAATCACAATGCTTCAATAATCATTATTGATTCCTGTAATAAGGATGGCTTTTCTTATTGAACACGCTTATTTTCCACTTCTCTTTGTGATAAGATATCCGCATGATTAAGGCATTTATAGAAACTCTCCGTCCGCGTCAATGGACGAAAAACCTGGTCATTTTTGCCGGATTGGTTTTTGATGGGCAGATGACCCAGGTGACCCCCTTCCTGAGGGTCCTCGCGGCCGCGTTTCTTTTTTGCCTCGTATCCGGCATAACATATACCGTGAATGACCTGATGGACATCGAAGCAGATCGATTGCACCCTCAAAAAAGACTTCGCCCGTTGGCATCTGGTCGCCTTACGAAAGTACAGGCAGTTTCTTTTGTTGTTATCCTGTCTATTCTGGTCTTGATTGCAGCCTATTTGCTCTCTTTGAACCTGGCTTTGATTTTCATTGCCTACAGCCTCTTAATGCTTGTCTATTCAAAATGGCTCAAGAAAATCATGATTTTGGATGTGATTGTGATCGCGATGGGTTTTGTATTACGGGTCCTGGCCGGTTTAAGCGTGATCACGGTGGCTTATTTTTCGCCCTGGCTCTTTGTTTTGACTACCTTATTAGCCATGTATCTTGCTTTTGGGAAAAGACTGTCAGAATTGAAGCTTTTGGATGAAGACGCCGTTGAACATCGCAAATCTTTGGACGGCTACACCATC
>JAAYDH010000039.1 GCA_012729405.1 Erysipelotrichaceae bacterium | reverse complement strand
TGAAGGCGCTTTCAATTTCCGTGCGAGTTGGAGTACTACCTCCGTGGGAGATATTATCGAGCATAATGACAATTTTAAATGACCCTTCAATACCGTCGCATTCATTTTCATTGATATTATCGTAGGCATTTTGATTGACGCTCACGTAATCAACGGGACCGAATTGAATGATTTCATAATAGTAACCATATCCATCAATAATCGGATACTGTTCTTCCATAACATCGTCAAGTAATCCGGAAGCGATTTCGCTAGCGATATATGAGCGGACATTAGTTCCGTCGCTGTAGGCATCGTATGAAACGCGCGTCAATTCATTAATCGCGTCACGCGAGTCGGTTATTGATGAGAAGTCTGAAATCGTCAGGTTGTTGGTATCGATGTTCAACGAGTTAGCGGCGAGTGTGTATAAGCCACGAGATTCGGCGATTTTATCAAAATTATCAAAGGTATAAAGCTTCGATAGAGTGGCAATTTTTTCTTCTGGTGTCGCTCCAGTGATGTAGTCACCAAAGTTGGTTCCCTGAACCGGATCAGATTGACCAGCTGTCAAAGCGTTATACAGCAACAAGCCGCGAGCAGAGGCTGGTAAGGCAGGAGCAATGTACCACATCGTGTCATAATTGCCGCTTGGGTCAGTATTGAAAATGTGACTATCAGTCACGAAGGTCATAATGCCATCGAAATAGGCGGTCCCCACCAACGTTGAGAAGTTGGCGAGATTTTGGAAATTATCGTAAGCAACAAAGTTGCTTTCAATGTCATATTGAGCGAGGTTATTTAGAGCTAAGTAAATAAGATTAATTTCAGAGGTTGCAAAATCTGAACCATCGCGAGCGCCTCCATATTGGAGCTGGCCGATATCGTAATAAGTATATCTGGTTCCGCCATAGGTGGCGAGGTTATTCAAACCAATCGTATCGAAGCCATGTGAAACGAAAATAGGTACAGCGTCGCTGAGGAAATCAACGCGGTTGAGATCGTAAATTAAATCGCGAATGTCGATAGGGCTAAAATTGCTCATTTGTAAATTGGCAACATCCATTGTTCCAACTTCTCCGAGTAGTTCTTGCCCGCCTTTCATAAAGTTGATTAAGGCGTGAATCTCATCATTTCCTGAAAGATCTGGATTAAGCCAGAATTCATGGTATCCGTTTGGATTCAAAACTAACGGATCGTCTTTTGCGGCTTCGTCGTATGCCGTGACGGCCTTGATTCTGGCGCGCATTTGAGTGTCTGGGTCAGTTGCATATGTATAGTCACTGAAGCCGGACTTAGTTACAATCATATTGATGACTTGCTCGAAAATAGTCATGTGGTTCGGATTAGTCAAATACTGATTTGAGGTATGTAAAATATGGCTCCGGTAAGTATGTGTCAAAACGTTTTCTATGATGCCGCTATCGAGTAAATTCTTCATAACTGAAAGGTCTTGAATATTACCCAATCCAACAACATCCGTGAAGTCTTGGTAATCATCGAGGAGATGGATGATATTGAAGATTTCGTCTTCGTCGTACTTCGTCTCGTAATTGGTGGTTCCTGATGCATCATAATCATAGTGATAAAAAATAGTTGCGTCTGCTAAATTAACTCCTTCAAAAGCAGTAAAATCACCATTCATGATCTTGTAGATTAAGTTAGGTACAGAATCATAGAGAGTCTGTGTTTCATTAAGGGCGAGGAGAGCGGTTCTCACACCATCGGTGTCAAAGCTTTCGATATCAAGAGCGTTAAAGTCCATTTGACTGAGAGGGTTTGGACCGCTGATAATCGAATCAACGACATCAAAAATCTTGTTGATTTCAGAGATTTGATTATTATAATCAAATTCATGAACGCCAGCATAATCGAAGTATCTATCGACTGTGTAATCAACTTTAGCCTTCATGACGTCATTATCAGTAATGGTAACTATTCCATCCGGCAAATAATCCTCATATGTCGAGTAATAGTAAATATCTTTCGGGTTGTCGGAGTTATAAACAATCGAGCTCATTGCCTCGTTGGATAATAAGGATTTGATAAGGTTTTGTAGAACGGTTGGGTAGAAACCATCGTTGTCGTTATCTAAATCAGGGTCGTTAATCGAACCTTTGCGATGGAAGACGTTAGATTCTTGAATTTCAATGACAGCATCACGAAGAGAATCAGAAACTTCCTCATCGAAATTTTCGAGCACTAAACCATTGACCGTATCCAAAACTTCTTTATCGGATAGGGTGCGGTAGGCCGAATAAACGCTCACTAAATGGTTAATTTCGAATTGTCGAAGGGTTCTTGAAGTTTCATAATCATCAATCGCTTGATCGCAGGAAATGAGATAAGTTGTATTTGCAGGAGACAAATCGAAGACAGGGGTAGAACCGCCTTCATCCAACGAAGTTTTAGCAATTTCAAATAGATTGAAGACGGCTACTCGAAGAGCAACCGTTTGGTTAATTGAGTCGAGAAATCCAGAGAAAACGGAAGAAGGCATTTCAAATAAATCATCTTCTTCCAAAGCTTGAGTTGCCCAGTAAATAATTTGACATATTCGACCGATTTCATCTTGTTGAAAAACGGAGGCGTAATCGAGTATGAATTGCGGATTGTCCCAGTAGTTAGCATATAAACTGAGCGGACTCTCGTAAATTGAGACATCGAAATCATCGGAGTCAAAATCTTCATCAACCCAGTCTTCTTTGTTCATCAAAGAGGCGAAATCGCGAGCGACAATCGTATAGTCGTCATCTCCCTTGGCGCCCCAGGCGTTATCCCATTCGACAGGGTCTTTAATCAAATCATAAGTGGTCGAGTCATCAGAAAAGCCCGAGAGGCTATCTTTTACTTTAGAATACAACCAAGGTGAGAAGAGATAGTCCCCGCTAGTCTTATCGACAAATATCGATGAATCAGCCAAAGCGTGAAGCAAATTATTTAAACCGACAACATTCTTCGCACTAGTCAGGTCGAGGTCAGCGATATTAATTGAGGCTTCGCCAATGGCAATGAGTAAATTGCCGAGATTATCGGCTTCAGTGTCCCAATCTTGAACGTTTGTAAAGGAAACACCGATATCTAAATCGAGGATGCCGGTTTCTTGTAGTTGAGCATCGAGGAAATGGCCAAGTGTGCTGGAGAACACTTTACTCTTTGCCATCGTTTTTAATAGCGATGAGAGATGATATTCGGTTTCCAAAGAAGCGAGATTATCAGTTAAATCAGCCTCATCAAAGAAGTGCTCATCGAGAATGACTTCCATGAGTCCAGAGGAACCAAGAGCACGAATGACATTAGCGATTGCGCCGTTTTCTCCATCATAGATGGGTCGTCCGTAACGATCATGGAAATATTCGCCGTTGCTATTTGTCGAGTTAACCCAACGAATATTTGGATCTCCTAACAATGTTTCGTCAAAGACGAGACCATCAACACCCAGCGAATCGCCAAAGATATAACTCATGGCGTTGATATAGTTTTCATTCAATTCATAAGAATCATCATCTTCAGGGATTGGGTTGATCAAACGGCAACTATAAATCGCATCAAGAGCATGAGCGATTGATTCATTAGCGTTTCCGAGTTCTTCAATGAGAGTTGGCACGTCGAGAGCAGGTTCAGCACTGAGAATATCCACCAAGACTCCGATATGTTTAATCGCACTCAAAATCTTGGATAATTCTGTGCCAAGTGTTTTTGAAGCTTCGGCTTTATCAATTCCATCCTGCACGATAGCGATATCAATACCGGTTTGAGCAAAGGCGTCCGAAATCTCGCCACTTGTCAGCAAGTCGCGTATCATCGGGACTAAAATTACGTAAATAATTCTTGAGTTATCAATGCGTTTAATCGCTTTATTAATAACTTTGATTAATTCAGGGTCGATGTCACCAATCGAACCACCTTCAGGAATAATTTGACCACTAATCAGTGTATTTATGGCACTCGGATTATCCGCGAATGCGGCAAGGATATAGAACAAAGCATTGAATTCTTGTTTAAAGTTCAGTCTCCAAACACCGGTTGAAAGTTCATCCATCACCGTAGAAATCGCTTCTGCCATTCCTTCTTCTGTTAGAAGAGAACCTAATGCCTGTGGAAGAGCAGAAAATAGATACTTGCAGAGAGAAATATCCAACAATGAATAGCTTCGGCCTGGAATCTTTTTTCCGTTTTGATAGACTATAGTGCGGCCTTCACTATCGATGTTAATTAGTTGATTGGAAGAGTTAGTTTCACCAACAATAATCCGGCTATAAGCAGTGATGTTTTCAACGATAACATCCATTAATTCGACAGGGTCCTCGCCATCATCGCTCTCAGAATCACCACTGGTGACCCATAATTGCCGGAAGAATACGGTCGTCGATGGTATACATTTGGTACAAGCAATCATAGATTGTGCTTAATTCAAATCCCCAGTCGATATCGTTGAGGGTTTCAAAAGATAACGGCAAATAGGTTTGCACATCTGAGTTAGTATTGATTAGGAGTTGGACCACTGCCGGCAGGGCGCGAGACAATAGTTTAGAATCACTAATTGTTCTTAAGGCATGATAAGTATAGGTATAAGCGTCGCTTGTCATTAGACCACCAATAACAGTTTCGATATTGCTCGGGGTGATAAATTCTCCTTCTTCAGTAATAAAGGAGTCAACTAATCCGCTATTTGCGATATCAATTACGATAGTTTCAATCGCATCAAGTTCTTTGTCCCACTCGGCATCAGAAAGATCGATAAGAGAAGGGTCAACAACACCGGCTAGAAAATCAGCGCTTACCGCTAGTTGAACTGCAATAGGTAGGATTGTCATGATCAGTGAAGATCCTTTCAGTGATGCGAAGAGAGCTTCAATGTATTCTTGGCTAATCATCTCTGGGACGTTAAAAGTAATTTGCCCATTAGATCCAAGCATGAGATTTTCCGCTAAAGTAGAAGCAATATTGGCGAGTTCATTAATACTGCCAATAATGCTAATTGAACCATTTTCCAATGAGGATGAAGTTAAGGTACTGAGAATATTGGCATCGAGAGTCATACCTGAATCGGAATCAACCGTCCAGTTAAAGAAAGTCTTTGCGAATAAAGAATTATCATAAGCGCTAACGAATCCGTTTAAGTAACTGACAATCTCGTTTTGATCGTTTCTTTCGTCGTAATTTTGATTAATGATATTCATCATCGATGTCAGCGGAGACATCATCAGGAAAGTGACCACAACATAAGTGACAGCTGACGTTATCGCTCCTGCCCAGCCAATTTTTCTCTTCTTACGAACGAGTTTGGGGACGAGATGTTTAAAAGCGGCATGCCAGAGAATTGTGCTGAAAAGCCACCCCAAGAGGCCTGTTACAATCATGATGACGATAAATGTAACTAACTTAATCGCTGACACAGCAAGTGCTTCAGCGAATTCGGTCGCCATTAAGTAGTTGCCCTGTGTATTAAAAACATAATAATAACCACGGAAGGCAGACACCAAAGTGTCGTGTAAAGAAGTAATCGGAGCATAATACGTCACTCCAGAACTCGTATTAGTGATAACAATTGTTTCAACAGGAATAAAAGAATCAAGATTAATATTGGCAATAAAATCAGCAATCGCCGACAGCGACATCAAGCCCGTTCCAATAAAAACGAACATGAAAAGCATCCGGAAAGCTGAAGACCATAGACCTTTTCGATATCCGTGAATGGCGGCAAAGATAAAGCCGAGGAGAATTAAAATGAAAATAACAATCAGGGCGATGTTGACAATTTGAGTAAATAATTCAGCTGACATTATTACCTCTCTTACTGGTTCATAACTACTAGTTATTCTTCCCGTTTTGGTTAATTTTAGTGTATAGTTTTTTTATTAGGAAATAAAGGAAATGTTATTTAAGAGCAGTGTTTGTGATAAATGTGAGAACATTTACGATGCAGTTGAGAGACAATGCCCAAAATGTGGCGGAAATAACTCCAATCCCGATGCTCACAAAAATCACCGCGGAATAACTTGGTTGCCCCGCTGGCAGGAAATAGTTTTCTTTCTCGTCGGATGGCTCGGCCTAAACGTTATTGGCCTAATAGTTTCTTTTTCCTTTCAATATCTAAATACGGTTGAAAACAAAGTTTTATATATGGCAATATGTCAATTTGTGACTTATGGCATCTTATTTTTTGGTCTTATTCCTTTAGTGCTTACCAATCACAGAAATATTTTAAAAGCATTCAAAAAAGCGACGCCTTATGTGATGGGAGTTTTAATCGGAGTCGGAGTTTTATTTTTTAATTCCATTTATAATCGCATTATTTCTTCGTTTATCGAGTTAGAGGTAAATGAAAACGAATCTTTGATTCGACAAATGACAGTGGCTTTTCCGATTTTGTCGGTTATTATTTTTGTCTTTGTCGGTCCAATTTGTGAAGAATTGACCTATCGGCTAGGATTATTTTCTTTCTTTGCTCGCTTCGGTAAATGGGTGGCATATCTTGTCACAATTTTGGTATTTGCCCTTATTCATTTTGACTTTATGGCCGAAAGTACAGATGCCTATATAATTGAACTTCTCAACCTTCCTTCATACATGGTTGCCGGCGCCGCTCTATGCTTTGCTTACCACTACTTTGGTTTAGCTTCATCAATGACTGCTCACATCCTCAATAATCTAGTTGCTATCAGCTCGATTTTAATCCTTAATGGTATTGGATAATATGGAAACAAGTGTAATTAAACAACAGCGCGGCCTTATCTTTTCTAACTTCACCTTGAAGTTATTGGCCTTTTTCTTCATGACGTTAGATCACCTAGGCTTATTTATCGGATATTACTTCTTAAAAGAAAATGCCGCTCTCGTACTAGTTATGCGCGGTTTGGGAAGATTGGCAATGCCCTTATTTGCCTTTTTGATATATGAAGGCGCTATTCACACAAAGAATTTTCGAAACTATGCCCTCCGCTTAGGAGGTATGGCGGCTATCATCGCGATTGCTTTTTCAATGCTACTCTATATTCCAAACAATCCGTTCTATATTCCGAACTTGAGGCTTTTTGGCAATATTTTCATGGACTTGTTCCTGGGTGCTGTAGGGGTATTTCTACTCAAAAATAAGGATATAAAAGTTAAACTACTTTCTTTAATACCGGCCATTATTTCTATCTTGTCTTTTGGGGTGTCATCATATGAGAAAACAAACGGCACAGCAATCCATTGGTTTCCTCCGGTTCTAAGGACACAATATGGCTGTTTTGCGGTTTTGATGATAATGGGTTTTTACATCGCTAAAATCTTTAAAGATATGTACCTTCAAAAGCTAGCTGGAGACATGGGGGTCGATGCCGAGGTTCTACATTATTCCTCATTTGATGTCCGAGTTACCAATTTAGTCAACATGGGTACCGTTATCTTCTTCGCGATTGTGGTATATATCGTTGATTTGATAATAATTACACCCTTCTTGCCTTATCAGTGGCTTTCGCTTTTTTCCGGAGCACTTCTTTTGTGTTACAACGGAAAGCGTGGCTATAATAGGAAGTGGTTTGAGTACGGGGCCTACTTCTATTACCCCTTGCACATAGCCATCTTGGCAGTATTATTCTACTTGCTGACCTTATAATAGGAGGAAAAATTTATATGGTTAAACATATTAAAACAGTGGAAGAATTTAATTCTTTATTTAACAAAGGAAAGGTTCTCGTCGATTTTTTTGCGACTTGGTGCGGACCGTGCAAAATGCTTGCTCCTGTCATAGATGAAATCGATTCCGGAGGCGAAGTTGCAGACACCTTAATTTTAAAGGTTGATGTCGATTTACTCTCTCCCCTCGCTGCTCAATTCGGAGTCCAATCGATCCCGACATTGATTCTTTTCAAGGATGGCGAAATCGTCAAACACTCCCTTGGTTACATGAACCAGAATCAACTTCTGAAATTCTTAAAATAAAAGCAATTGTCAAACTCGCATGTCAGTTATATAATATAACTCGCTGTGAGCTGCAGGTGTAGTTCAGTGGTAGAACACTAGCCTTCCAAGCTAGTTATGCGGGTCCGATTCCCGTCACCTGCTCCAGATGATAAGAATTCGGGACTTAGCTCCCGATTTTTATTTTTTGATTATGAGCACTTATTGTATTAAACAACAAAAATTAAGTTAAAATAGAAAGAGAAACTAGACTAAGAAATATTTTTATAAATATTGTTTAGTGTAAGTTCTGCTGCCATTCAAGGAGGTAACTATGAAAAACAAAAGTTCAATCGGAATCGTCATCGACTCCACCACCACATTAGATCCTCAGTTAATCAAAGATTATGGTATTGAGGTCGTATCTTTAAATATTCACACCAAATTATTTAACAAAAGAGAAACAGAAACAACTGACGAAGAGATTCTCGTTTTGTTGGATGATGTCAAAAATTTATCGACCTCATCTCCATCCCCAAACGATTTTGCTGAAGCTTACAAGAGATTGTTCAAAAAAGGCTATAAGCATGTCATTTGTTTGCCTCTTTCTAAAGAATTATCATCAACATATCAATCCGCTGTAATCGCTAAGTCCTACGTTGATAACGAGGAGGAAATTTTCGTTGCGGATACATTAATTTGTAATTATGGACTAGCCAATCTTGTGGAGACTCTCTTGCCTTTATTCGAAAATGAAAACGCGAAATTTGGTGACATCATTGATGCTTATAGTCAACGCATTGGTAACACTAAAATTCAATTCAGTGTTTTAAATTTAAAACATCTCGTCAATGGAGGAAGACTCTCCAAAATTGCTGGATTATTAGGAGCAATTCTACACATCAAACCTCTCATTGAGATGCGTGAAGGAAAACTCAAACTTTTTAAAAAAGAGTTGAACATGACTAAAGTGCTTGGCACATTTATCAATTCCATTCACGAAATGTACAATAGGTTCACCAATGTTTGGATCAAGATTGTTGATTTATCTCAACTTGCACTAGCCGATAAATTAACAAAACAAGTCGAGAATAACTTCCCGCGTGCTAAGATATCTCGAATCCGAAGTGTCGGACCCGTTTATCTAATTCACTTAGGCAGTGATGGAATCGGCATCAGTGTTGTAGCTTACAACGATTAAATATGCATTATGAAATGTTGCTGGCGACAAATAACGCCCATAAATTGCAAGAAGTTCGTCAGATTCTCACTCCTCACGGAATCATTGTCTATAGTTTAAGTGATTTGAATCTTCACCCTGACGAAGTCGATGAAAAGGGGAAGACTTATTTTGACAACGCTCTCTTAAAGGCTCTTTCGGTTCAAAAGCTTTCTTCTCTCCCAATCATTAGCGATGATTCAGGGCTCGAAATTGAAGCTTTAAACAACGAACCAGGTCTTCATTCTGCCCGCTTTGCTCAAAGCCATAACGGTCATGAAGGTGCGATTAAAGACATTCTAAAGCGTTTAGAGAACAAGAATCGCAAAGCTGCTTTTGTGTGCAGTATCTGCCTTTTAAATGTTGAAGACAAGCCGCTTCGATTTGAAGCGCGAATACCAGGAGAAATTTCAATCCAACCAAGCGGGGAAACCGGATTTGGATATGATCCGATTTTCAAAGAAGAAACAAGCCAAATCACTTACGCAGAAATGGGTCAGGATATGAAAAATAAGCTTTCCCATCGCGGAAAAGCTCTATATAAATTATTAACCTATTTAAGAGTAAATCAACTCATTAAACGATAACGCCTTTTCATCTGGAAGAAACTAAACAAAAACGCTCCTAAAAAAGCGACAAACCCCACGAATAACAATACGGTGACAAAAATCAGATCACCATTGCTGTTAACAAGAGCAAAGATTAAAGTAATTAAGGTGGAGATGAACAAGACTCCAGAAGCTGGAAGTGAAGCTAATAGCAGCATGAAAATCCAATAGTAATTGGGAAAGACCTGATCACTAACCAATCGCACTTTGAGGTTGGTTTTTTCTTTTAAGAGAGTTTTTGGACGATGATGAGGCATTTTTTGCGGACGTGATTTATCGCTTCTTCCCAATATCAAATCACCGGTATTAGATATTCCGGCATAGGAATATGTGTGCCAATCAGCGGTCGTCCACTTCTGATTTGGATCTTCTCTTGTGATTTCCATCCTTTTAATGAGAACCCCGATGGAATCGCTCACTTCAAGAATCTCTCCGTGAGCCTGAATGAAGCGATATTCTTTCATAAGGAAGGCTTGGAAGTTGTGGATTTCATTTAATTTTTTAAAGTAGATTTTAATGCAGTCGACATCGTGGAAATGTTGTCGGACAATCAACTTTTTACGAATATTCGCATAATATTCATCTAAAGCGCGACACGCCCGGTTTAAAAATGTGAAATAGGCCTTTAAATTTGCGGATTTACGGAATAACTCTTTATCGTTATTTAATAGCGAAACAACATTCTCAAATTGAGTCTTTCTAAGTGCCGACATATAGGTGAGGGATAATAATCGACCTAACAAAGCATCAATGTTGCTCGGTTCAAAATCGAGAACCCGAGCGTAAAGAGAATAAGATTTATTATATCCAATTGACGAAAAGAAGGTCCGATCAGCCTGACGAAGTAATTTCTTAATAAAAATGCCATAGGCATCGATTGCATCGTTGGGTCGAAGTTTATTCATACAACGAGGACAGTAACAAACTTCCGCATCAGAGTTGGCTTCGAAAATGTGTTCTTTTGGATCTTTGCCATGACAACGAGTGCAATATGCTTTCTTGAGTGCCATACCTAATTTTAGCATTGTTGTAAGATAAATCCTACTTTCTAAAGAAAAATACTGATAAAATAGGGACGTGAAATTCGCACTCACCCAACTTGATTTAAACAAAGTTAACCACCTCCTCGAAGTTAAAAACATCAACATTGCAATCGCCGAGATGCTTCAATATTTTTTCTTTATCTCCGAAAAGAGCGAGCCCGTTCATTCAAAAGAAGAATATCTAGACAACCTTTTAGAGACGTGTGAAATAGACATTTCCAATCCTGAGGATTTTGAGACCGTTGAAAAGCAAATTGCTCCTTATCTCAAACAATTAGATGAAAGTATAATTATAAATGACCCCTATACACGTTGTTTAAAAATACCTGAAAGAAAATTTGGCGAATATGCTTTTGTTAAACAGACATATCAGCCATACCAGGCCTTTGCGTATGATGATTTTCTCGTCGATCAGGAAGACTATCGTGAAGTCCAAAAAATCGGCTATTTCACTAAACCGGTCGAATACATCGCCCTCACTCAAAATGACGAGGTTTGGATGTCAGTAATCCCTAATGAAATTTATACCCATCAAACTCCAATCCAGAATGCGCGTGGTCACGTGGTCACTTTCGGATTAGGGATGGGATATTTCGTTTTTAATGCGGTCGCAAAGAAGGAAGTTGTGTCGCTTACTGTTGTAGAAAAAGATCTGAAAATTATCGAGCTTTTTCAACGCTTGATTCTCCCCCAAATCCCACAAAAAGATAAGATTAATATCGTGTGTGAAGACGCTTATTCGTTCATCAAAAGAAAGCATAATTTTGATTGTGCATATGTCGATTTATGGCACAATCCAAACGATGGCTTGCCATTTTATATTTCGTTTAAAAATGCTGAAGAAAATTTCTCAAAATGTCATTTTGATTATTGGCTTGAAACATCAATTCTCTCCCTATATCGCCGGTGTCTACTGACTGTTATCGAAGAGCAATTAAACGGTATATCAGAGGACGCTTATTTGAAAGCTAAGACAGGGGAAGATAAAGTGGTTAATGAACTCTATTTTAAAACTAAGGACCTATCAATAAAATCCTATCAACAGCTACACGATTTATTGCTTGATGAATCGCTCAAGAAATTAATAAACAAGAAAAAATAGCCTTATTTTGCTGGCTATTTTCATTAAATTATCGCTTATTCGCTTTTTGGGCGGCTAGTTCTTGTTCGATTCTTTCAGTGATTTCTTGTGCTTTGTTGTAGATATCTTCAATTGCCTCATTGACAAAGAATTGGCCTTCTAGATACAAGATTTTGCCATCAATCATTGTCATTTTGATATTGTCCTTCGAACCGCTATAGACAAGGTTGCTGACAACATCATTAATTGGGTGCATGTTCGGCTTCATTAAATCGATTTCAATGATGTCTGCCTTCTTGCCGACTTCGAGAATATCACAGTCGCTCAAACCCATCGCTTTTGCTCCGTTGATGGTTGCCATTTTTAAGACTTCGCTTGCCGGGAGAGACATGGCGTTTTGGGTGCTCAATTTGCTCAAGCTGAAGGCAAGAGTCATCTCTTTAAACATGTCTAAGCAATTGTTGCTCGCTGGACCATCAGTTCCCAAACCGATATTAAGTCCGGCATTAAGGTATTTCTCTAGAGGAATTACGCCACTGGCTAATTTTGCATTGCTGCCAGGACATGAGATAACACTAAGGTTGCGTTTCTTAAAAAGAGCAATATCTTCATCGGAGAAATAAATGCAGTGATAGCCACCACCACCATAGTCAAAGAAACCTTCTTTTTCCAAATAAGCGACTGGAGACATTCCTCTTCTTTTAAAACAATCTTCCACTTCACTTTTTGTCTCACTGATGTGAATGAAGAAAGGGGCTTTCGCCATATGAATTGCCTGATTAAGAGCTTTATATTCTTCTGGGGTAGCCGTGTACTCGGCATGGAGACCAAAACAGTAGCGAACCAAACTTTCAGACTCTGAATTAAATCCTTCATAAAGGTTGACTAAATCTTCAGCACTTGTTTCGTGATTAAAAGTTCCAAGTAGTAGAATTCTCATTCCGACATCTTTCGCAGCTTGTCCCGACATTAAGGGAAAATAGTATTGATCAAAACAAGCAGTAATTCCACTAGTCAAATATTCCAAATAAGCCACCTTAGAGAGGTGATAGACATCACTTGGTTTAAGTAGTTTCTCCCGAGGGAAAACGACATCAAAAAGCCAATCGTGAAGCGAATAGCCATCGGTTTTACTCCTTAAGAAAGTCATGGCACTATGGGTGTGAGCATTTTTGAATCCGGGCATGAGTAAATTTCTATGACAATTACGAACAATATCAAAAGGCCCATATGATTCGCCATTAGAGCCAATATAAAGAATTCGGTTGTTTTCAATAACGATGTCGCCATCGAATAATGGTTCGTCGTTCATCTTTAGAATGCGTGCGTTTTTCAGTAAAGTTTTCATGTTGCTATCATATCACGGTCATTTATATTCCGGTAGAAAAAGGTGGTTATTAAATAACATTTGCTTCATAAAAGACCAGCAAAGCTGGTCAATTATTTATTGTTCGTATTTTATGAAAGCTTTTCTTTCTTTTTTTTGACTAGATAGAGCGTACAACCAATGGCGGTAAACATTCCAATGACAGAAATAAATACTAGCATATAGTTGCTGGAATTAGACATTCCATTTAATCCTTTTGATGGGTTTCCAGTACCTAAGAAGTCAGTTAATCCATATTTGGAAATGATGTCATCATACCGCGCCATGGCGTGTTCCATTGCGTTACCGTTTTGGTTGCTCGCCGATGCTTTAATGGCATTTTGAATATCAACATTTAGACCGTTATAGAAGGATTGAATTGTGTTCCATGTAGCGCTTGTCACATTTTTTGAAGCGCATTGCGCGGCAGTTGTGTCCAAGAAATATTGACCAAACTCGAGGGCACATGATTGAGCGCTGAGGGCGGTAATCTTAATTTCGTGAGTCCAAATACGAGCGGTAGTGGAAATTGTTATGACGTTT
>JAAYDH010000130.1 GCA_012729405.1 Erysipelotrichaceae bacterium | reverse complement strand
CTTAATCAGGGTGTCCCGGGTTCGAGCCCCGGACGGAGTACCAAAACAGAAAACCCCACTATGTGTGGGATTTTCTGTTTTTTGCATGGTTAGGGGCTCGAACCCGGGATAGAAGGGGTAACGGGGGAGAGCATCTCACCCGTTTTGAGATGAGAAAATGACCTTGTTTTAGCAGTGTCATTTTCTTATGCGCTGGCTGGATGGGCTTTATGTATGTAAAGGATTGCTAGAAGAACATTGGCGCTAAGAGGAAGCCAATAGAAGTTAAAACCAGGTGAGAAATGAGCAAAAAGTGGAGTAATGTGTGGATCCAAAAGTATAAAACTATAAAAATCCACACATTACTCGATATTCTGCTCAAAATCGGAGCGAATCCAAATCGTTACCGGTAAGATATTTTTTTCCTTACTTTTTTACAGTCGGGTTGAAATATTGGCCTACAATATCAGCTATTATTTTCGCTATAGTCTGATCATCCATTTTGTCTGTAATCTTCTCTCCGATTGTTTTAATAATCTCAATGAATTGTGTTGAAAACTTTGTTTCCATCACTTTTTTAACCCAATCAATGTCATCAATACTTTTTTCCCCGAGATATACTTTTTCAAAAACATATATACTGCCTTCCCCGAGGGTTGCTACCATGGTTCCTGCAATGATTGCATTTATCGCACTTGCTCCCAGATTTATACCTGGAATCGACTTTAATGCACTTACAGCTGTTTTCCCAATCGTAGCAACTGCGCCGGCCTGAAGTATAGTATCAAAGAGCTGTTTGGATTTTTCATTCTTCCGGATCCCATATATTTGAGCAAGTGCATTGATTTCAGCAACTTCTAACGGCGACAGTATCAAGGCATCAGCGAATGATATTGGAACAGCCCCAATAACTACCCCGCTTGTAGTGAAAATCCCTACAGTTCCATGAGCTAAAGCCCTTTTACGATTGAGTTTAAACCTGGAAACGTCGGCTTCCGCTGCTTTGATGCCTTCCGGCATTAGATTATTAGTTGCATCAATTAGTTCAGTAATTCCTTCCGGCGGAGCGTAAGCATCATCATTCAAGACATAGGTGGATGCAACCACCGGAATGACTTTTCTTAAATTTTTGGAGTAGCGCTTTTGGCTGGCGAAGGCATTATTCACAAGATCAATGTTTTCTTGTCTGTCTGGAATAGCATAGGATTTTGTAATAACCACAATTACCGGGACAGATTTCCACATTGATGTTGCTCTTAGGAGATCGTTAATTGTTTTAGGAAAAAGTTTTCGAGAGGTGCCTTCCACGCAGAACCAAATCACATTAATCTTGCTGTCTTCACCACCTTTCTTTACGCTATTTTTTGACCACTTTTTAACTGCGTTTATTGCGCTTTGTTGCTTGAAAAATGATGGCTCAAATCCTATTGTATCGATTAGGCGAAAAGGTATTTCTTCACTTTCGTGAATCGAAAGCGCTTTTGTCGTTCCTTTTGTTCCGCCGCCAGTTACAGCTTGATTCTCTCCAAGAACTGCATTGATTAAGGTAGATTTACCGGCCCCTGATATGCCGATTACTAATACATTCCCTCGCTGCATACATCAATACCGCCTTCCTAATATTTTTCTTCGTTTTTTATTACATCTCTAAATAGCTCATGTTTTTTCCGCGAAAGACGGCTGTTAACGATTAGTGCGTTCCATTATTTAATAGTATCACAGAACATAGAATGTTAAAAGGTTGTCGAAAATTAATTATATTACGAAATCTTCTGTCGTTAATACTTACACCCATTTTAAAGACCATCTTCGCGGAGCTCGTGAAAACCTTTGGGTTCCCGTCGAATTATTACGGCAGGTCTTCTAAATCTTGACCTATTTTGAAATTTAGATGATTTAAGTCCAGATCCGAGGTTCCCCACGTCAGCAGGTCATCTAAATCTATGATCTTTTTCTGTCTTAGATGACTTAGAGCTATTGCCACGAGGGCCTGGCTGGGACCAGAGCGCATTTTAGGAACACCTGCCATAATTCTGCTAAGTCGACGGTAGGAGTGTATAATAAGCTATTTCACGTCGATCCGCCCGGATATAATCGACGTGAATTACTCCATTTTGGGGCTAAACAGATGACTTTGAATGAAAAATAAACCACAAATAAGCTAAAGTCGACGGTAGAGGTCGAATGGTGGGCGTTTCACGTCGACTCGGTCTGAGAAAGTCGACGTGAAACGGATGTATTAAGGGTCTTACCGTCGACTTCTATTGAAATTCCATCTAGAAATATGCCAAAGTCGACGGTAGAGGTCGAATTGGGGGTGTTTCACGTCGACCGGCATGAGAAAGTCGACGTGAATCGGATCCTAAGGAGGTCTTACCGTCGACTTTCATTAAAAGGCCTTCCGGCCGCCGAACAAGAGACGCCCTTTCCACAGGGGTGCGTTTGGAACTTCAATAATGAAAAAGCAGTCCGGCATTTACAATATCAACTAATTCAGAATTACTTGATGTGTACATTTAGATCTGCAAATATGACCAAAACGTGCATTTAGTTTTTCAACTTGCCCAAGGAATTCTGGTAATCAAGAAATGCTTAAAATCATCAAAAGTGG
>JAAYDH010000062.1 GCA_012729405.1 Erysipelotrichaceae bacterium | reverse complement strand
TTGCTGGACAAGCATTGGGGTTATATGACGATCAGATAAGAAGATCTTCAATAACTTATAGAACATACCATCCAACCATGCCCAAAGAGAAACAAGAGCAATGTATAGAGGGATGGACTCGAGCACTGCGCTGCGTGCTCGAGAGGAAGAAAATAAAAGGATAGTTGGAGATGAACAAGTTACTAGCGGAAAAAGTGGCGGTTGTTACAGGATCAGGGCGTGGAATCGGGGCTGCAATTGCCCGGCAGCTTGCGCATCATGGTGCGAAGATCGTGTTGACCGATATTGACGATAAAAGCATCAAATCACTTGAAAGTGAATTGATACAAGCTGGTTGTCAAGCGAAATCCATGGTATTCAACGTTGCAGATTTTGCACAGATACGAGAAAAAATTGACAGTATCAGAAATCTATTCGGACGTATAGACATTTGGGTGAACAATGCTGGGATTACTGAATCAGCTCCTATCGAGAGCATTACTGAAACACAATGGGACAGAATGCAGGATATCGATTTGAAAAGCGTGTTCTTCTGCTCCCAGGCTGTTTTTGCTGTCATGAAGGAACAGCAATACGGGCGTTTGGTACATATTTCCTCCATGGCAGGCGAACGGGGAGGAAGAGGTTCTTCCGCAAGCTATTCAGCTGCGAAAGCAGGTGTAATCAACCTTGCGAAGAGCTTTGCGTTAAACGGTGGCCAGTACAATATTACCAGTAATGCAGTGTGCCCTGGTCGAACGCTAACTGAAATGGCAAAAGGACTCAGTTGGCTTACTGATCCGAAAGATGACCCAAAACTTACCATACCTCTTGGACGGTTTGGAACACCTGAGGATATCGCCAACGCGGTGCTGTTCTTGGCCAGTGATCTCTCTAGTTATATCACTGGGGCTACAATTGACGTGAATGGTGGATTGTACATGAGATGAATACAACTACGATGGAGTAATCCTTACGGGATGGTTACAGTAACTATTATTGAAATAATCTGGCAAATCACATGAAGAATGATGCCATTATTGCTCACAACCTTCAATCGTTCTTGCACATAAATTAACATGTTGTAGCTGCCACTCCTGCTCACGTATTTTTCTTGTAGATTAAAATATGATGTTTTCATTCTAGAGGAATCGTGGTGGGGTGGCGACTTTTTATCAGTTGATTTTTGACGAATTTCTGCCCACCGGTATGACTAGTCTTTACCCGGTGGTGATACTATTTCAAAAATTGTAACTGCTCAGGTATAGGTTTTCCTTCCTAAGCAATTGTTGTCTACAGCCAATGTTTTGTAGGCGAAGATGATCCAACTATCTTCCTTGCAACAGAAGTAAAAACTCCTTGATATTTGGATATAAATCCTTGTAAATTAACGAATTCCGGTTGTATTTCATGGGCTAATATGCTATACTATCTTCAAGTGGAGATAGGATTTATATGGCACCAGAAGCTACTTGGAAGAAGGAGTTCGAACGGCTCAATCGCAAGATTGACCGTCTTTCCGCGACCAATGAGAAACTGGTTCTGCAGGGAATCAAGCAGTCTTCCCAACTGTCGGAGCTCAATGATCAGAACAAGCAGCAGTCCCAAATCATCGACAAGCTTTCCCGCACCATTGACGATCTCAAGCAGGTCATCGCTACAAAGGATGCAAGGATAGCAGAGCTTGAGGAGCAGAAAAACAAGAACAGCACCAACAGCAGCAAGCCGTCCTCAACCGATTTCTTCAACAAACCCAGACCATCATCCATCAACAAGGGTGGGTCATCTTCCCCCAAGAAAAAGACCGGTGGCCAGAAGGGCCATGAGGGTTCAACCCTGCAACTCAAGGAGACCCCTGACGCCATCCACCGCTGCCTTCCCTCGCAGTGTGCCCGGTGCGCGCTTGCTGAAAAGTGCAGCCCCTCCTTTCGCATCGTCGATTCGAGGAATGTGGTGGATGTCAGCATTGTCCCGCAGCAAAGCAGGTACGACCGCCTGCAGGGCGTCTGCCCCAAGAGCGGACTGGTCGTCAGCGGTGATTATCCCCAGGGTGTGAACGCCTACCTGCAGTACGGGGGCAACCTCAAGGCGATGGTTGTCGTTGCCCTCTCCTCGTTCGGGATGGTCAGCGTATCCAGGATCTGTGAGCTGATGGAGGGCCTCTGCGGCATCTCGGTGAGCGAAGGTACGGTGTGCAACATCCTTTCTGACTGCGCGGACCGTTGCAATTCGCTTATGCCCGAGCTGAAAAGCCACGTGATTGCATCTGAGAAGGCGTTTTTCGATGAAACGGGCATACGGGTGGATGGAAAGGTGCATTGGGCCCATACCGCATCCACCGAGAAGGTCACGCTCATCACTTCCCATCCCAAACGTGGAGTGGACGGCATTCTCGCCGGTGGTATTCTCAAGGATTTCGGGGGTGTCGCGGTCCATGATTGCTGGGGCTCCTATTACCACGAGCATTTCAAGGATGTCACCCATGCGGTGTGCGGCGCCCATATAGACAGGGAGTTGGAAGGAGTCATCCAGAACACCAGGCAGCAATGGGCCCGGTCGATGCAGAAGCTGCTGGGCAGGCTCTACAAAGTAAAAAGCAATCTCTTGAAAAAAGGAATCGGCCGTGCCCCTGATGAGATGTTGGACGACTTCAGCCGCCGGTACGACCGGATTCTTGACAGGGCTTTCTCAAGAAACCCCTATCAGGAACCAAAGGTGATGAAACGGGGCAGGCCGAAGAAGGGCAAGGCGCTCAGCCTCATCGAAAGGCTCAGGGACCTGAAGGATGACGTGCTGAGATTCTTCACCGACTTCAGGGTTCCGTTTTCGAACAATATCGGAGAGAAGAGTTTCAGACTGAGCAAACTGAAGATGAAAGTGGCAGGTTCGTTTCGCTCTGCCGATGGGGGGTCCAACTTCTGTGCGATTTTCTCCATCATCGACACAATCAGAAAGAACGGCGGCAACGCGTTCAAGGCCTTGGCTCAGCTGTTCAACAACTCATTTTCCCTGGCTTTTCTGGGCTAAAATCTGCTCGGGAGACCTGAGTACTTACCAAAAATTAAAGTAATGCCCAGGCAGGTTCACCTGTATTGTATCACTATGGAGTGGGAATTCATATCTATAACATTTACTCGATTTGTACTTCGACTAAAATTGTATAATGTAAGAACGCTTACATAGTTCAGTAAAATATACGCTTATTAAGTAATATATTAAAAATATTCATTATAAAAGCTATAAATACAGACTATTCATCATTAAAGTAATAAAAAGTGACATCATATCCAGGATTTTCACCTACAATCAGGAATCGGGAAACGCATCATGCATACGTGTTGTTACACACGTGCTATACATGACACCTTATGCCATCGCAGCAGTGTTCTTCAAGGATTAGGGTGTCTGGATTGTACATAAATTATTAAAATCCAACTCTTACCACATCGCAAGAAACAAGGACTAATTTCAACTGTTGAGCATAATCATCACACCGTAAGCTTCATGATGTAATCGGTTTGAACATCGGCACCGAGGGTGAATTGATGCGTACGGCACATCTTGAACCCCTGTTTTTCATAGAATCGAATGGCAGCAGCATTGTGTTCCCATACTCCAAGCCATAGATAGCCCAGCTGTTCTCGTCTGCACACCTCGATTGCTTTTTTCCATGAGTAGTCGGCCGATATTATTATGTTTAAAATCATGTAAGACATAGATTCGTTGAAGTTCCAGGGA
>JAAYDH010000012.1 GCA_012729405.1 Erysipelotrichaceae bacterium | reverse complement strand
AGAGCTGCATATCGGCATGGAAGCCACAGGCAACTACTGGAAAGCCCTGGCAAGATTTCTGATTGCACACGGTCATCAAGTCAGTGTCATCAATCCGTTGAAGATAAAACGTTATGGAGACTACCGTCTACACTGCAACAAAACAGACAAGACCGATGCGCTGATGATAGCCAATTATTGTCTCCAGGAAGGCGAAAACCTGCTCTTATGGCAGGATGTGGACGAGGAAACAAGGCATCTAAGGGATTTGATTCAATATCGCGACAAGATTCTTGAAATGCTCGGACAAATCAAAAATCGGATTGGATCAATCATAGAAGATGAAACTGTTCTCCGCTGGCAATCAGCAGACAAGGCTTATTTGGAGCAGCGTCTCGAGCTTGTTGATAAAGAAATCGGGGCAGCTCTGAAAGAGAGTGAAGAGATGAAGAAAAAGCAGGCCTTATTGCTGGCGATCCCTGGCATTGGACCGGTGATAGCCAGTTATTTTATGGCTCTTATACCGGATGTCTCAGCTTTCAAAACATCAGGGCAAGTGGTCGCCTATTTTGGTTTGGATCCGATGATTCAGGAATCGGGGACTTCGGTTAAGAAGCAGTCCCGAATCAGCAAAAAAGGGAATGCAGCCTTCAGAGGGAAACTCTATCTACCGGCAATAGTAGCGGTAAAGGTCAATCCGGTTATCAGGAATTTATCAGAGAGAATGACGGCATCAGGACACCTGAAGAAGGAGATTTACGTAGCTGCAATGCGAAAACTGGTGATTCTGATGTATGGGGTTTTGAAGTCAGGGAAACCATTTGACCCTAATTATGCAAATTAGTTGATCAAAATCCTTGACTTCTGACACGGTATCTACACTCTCAGCATCATGACCGCGTTCCTTACGACACAATCGCCTTAAACACCGTACGGGCGGGTCCCAATCAAGAGCTCCAATATTCTCTAACCCAGCAAGACCCGCCCAAAAAAGCCCATAATTCCCAACAATGGATCCATGATTCAAACAGGGTAGGGGCGGGTTTAGCGGTTTGGTCGAAATTACGATGCTCACATATTGAACCCGCCATTACAGACATTTTCCAATTGGAATAGTTTCAATAATATATCAACCCCGGTAGGTGCGGGGCCCAATCACGAGCTCCAATATTCCGTAACCCAGCCAGACCCGCCCTATGCAAGACCATAATTAGCCGCGGTAGATCGACCGTCGTAGCGAGCCCCCGATACATTAATGATAGGAACTTTTGAATCAAAATAAGGGGGCGTGGCAGTCCGCCTTTAATCCTTTGTCCATATCAACAAACTGCAGATTACCGCGCTGCATGCAGAGATTCGCACGGATGTTTCTCGCCGTCGCTCCTCTATTTCATAACAGCTCTTGATTTAATAGAACAAATGTGCTATTATTTCTCGGAGAAAATCTTATCTATGCGCCCTTTAACAATTTACTTTTTGCACTCAAACCAGGTTTTTGCACTATCAAAAAGTGCTGCAATTACTGCAAAAACTGCAAAAACCCCCCGAAATGCACAGATGTACTATCAAATAACGGTGGTAAAAGTGGTAAAAGTGGTATTTCTTCAGCAAAAGGGAGTAACCCCAAGAGCGAGACAAGTGCCGCTTGCATTGACGGAGCTCCCCGGTTTCTCTCCTCGAGGGTAAAATTGAGACGATATGAAATCAAAACGACCTGTTGCCTT
>JAAYDH010000078.1 GCA_012729405.1 Erysipelotrichaceae bacterium | reverse complement strand
TCCTCGTCAATATATGTTCCGTAAGTAATTCGTGCTTTTTCTTTTAAAGAACAACCAGTCAATAGACTAGCTCCGATAAAAACAAGAGGTAATGCAAATAAGATTTTTTTCATAAACCGTCCTTCTTTCATGGAAAACATTATAGAGATTATAACACTTTCCTGCAATTAATATTATATAGGACAGATGGTACCAAAAGTGGCTCAAGATCAGTCAAAAAATATACCCAAAAAAATATTCAAAAAATTGCCCGAAAAAATAGGCAATAATTTCGCTCCAAAAAAAATTAAAAAAAATGTCGAAAAAATAAACGCCTTTTTTGGTGAAACAAAAAATTAAAAAAGTAAGAATATATCTTAATATTAATCAATATCAAAATTTGCAAAACATGCTTTAAAAAATAGGGGGGTAAAATTTATGTTGTTTTCTTAAAAAAATTACTATATATTTTGTGCGAAATATTTGATGAAAATATTCGCCATTTTCAGAAAGTAAAGGACAATATGGGAAAAGAAAACTGTATTATCTCGCTTCAAGGAGTGAGTAAAGTATTTGACGGGGTTACCGTCGTCGATGACATCAATCTCGATATCACCAAAGGAGAATTCGTAACTTTCCTTGGTCCATCTGGATGCGGAAAAACCACCACATTAAGGATGATTGCGGGCTTTGAAACACCCGACAAAGGCACGATTTATTTAAATGGACAGGATGTGACGAAAGTTCCGCCTTACAAAAGACCAATCAATACGGTTTTCCAAAGGTATGCTCTATTCCCTCACTATGATGTCTATGACAATGTTGCTTTTGGTTTAAAACTGAAAAAGATTCCTTACGAAGTAACTGACCGAAAAGGAAACAAAAAGATTAAACTTCGCAAACTGACAAATAAAGAAATCGATGAGAAGGTCTCGAGGGCTTTACGTATTGTCGATTTGGAAGAACTCGAAGATCGCGACATTTCCACTCTATCTGGTGGCCAACAGCAACGTGTCGCCATCGCTCGCGCCATCGTTAACAATCCACAAATCCTCCTACTTGATGAACCTTTAGGCGCTCTCGACTTGAAGATGCGGAAAGAAATGCAACTCGAATTAAAAGAAATGCACAAGAAATTGGGCATTACCTTCATATATGTTACGCACGATCAAGAAGAAGCTCTAACAATGAGCGATACGATTGTCGTTATGAAATCCGGTGAAATTCAACAAATTGGTTCACCAATGGATATCTACAATGAACCCGTTAACGCCTATGTTGCTAACTTCATTGGTGAATCTAATATTTATAACGCGACGATGGCCGGAGACCGCACAGTTCGCTTCCTTAATCACGCCTTTGATTGCGTTGATGACTTCCCTCTCAACGAGAAGGTCGATGTTGTTGTTCGCCCTGAGGACGTCGTGATTTCCCGACTCCCCAAGAACACAGAACCCAATAAAGATCAACTAGTCGGACGAATTGATACCAAAATATTCAAAGGTGTCCATTTTGAATATGTTGTTATGGTTGGTAAGAGTGAAGTCCTTGTCCAAACCACCAAGAATCACAATGTCGATGATTTAGTTGCCCTTTCTGTTGACCCAGAAGATATCCAAATAATGAAGAAAGATATTACAACTAATCTTTACCCTGAAGCCTGGATTAACAACAAGAACCAACTCATTATCGGTGAATCCGTCTTCGATGTTGACTTAACCTCTTTATTAAAAGGTTCAAAAGTCGATGAAGATGGATACCTAGTATCCGCAGAAGGAAAAAAATATGATCTCAAGGACGCCGATGTCATCGCTGAGATTCCGCTCAATGCGATTGAAATTATCGACGGATTTGATAATGGTAATGTGAATGGTATCATCGCATCAACGATTTATATCGGTGATCACTATCAAATCATGGTACGTACATCCGAAGAGGAAGATTTTATCTTAGAAAGCCCATACACTTGGAACGTTGATGATGCGGTAAGCCTCATCATCCCAAAGGATAAAATCAAATTGACAGTGAAAGGTGATATTTCCAAATATGTCATCGAAGCTTAGCCAGACCCCAAAGGTCAAAAGACCGCATCTCGTCTTTTTCCAAAGGAAGATGCTTTCAATACCTTATGTTTTGTTCCTTTTGCTCTTCGTTATTGGACCAATTTTAATCATTCTCTTATATGCTTTTACTGATGAAAACATGATGTTTTCGTTCGATGCGTTTGTTAACTTTTTCACCACTCCATCGAAACTAAATGTTTTGTGGGTATCATTATTTGTCGCACTGCAAACAACTATTATTTGTTTATTAATCGGGTATCCACTCGCTTACTTCCTAGCCGACAAGAAGGTCAATAAAAACGTTGTTCTTGTCACCTTGTTCATTGCTCCGATGTGGATCAACTTCGTCTTGAGGACTTGGGCGACTCGCGATCTCTTAGGTTGGATCGGTATTGATGGTGGTAGTTTCCCATACCTCGCAACTTTAATTGGCATGGTGCAAAACTACTTACCGTTTGTCATCCTCCCTCTTTACACAACGTTCTTAAAACTTGATAAATCACAAATTGAAGCAGCCGCTGATCTCGGTGCTAATCCACGCCAAGTCTTTACTAAGAGCATCTTACCTCAGTCAGTTCCGGGTATTGTTTCCGCCACCTTGATGACCTTTATGCCGACTATGTCGAGCTATGTTATTAGTGACGTCTTTTCGGAAGGAAAAATTACTTTATTCGGCAACTTCATTAACCTCGAATTTAATAATAAGTTATGGAATGATGGAAGTTTGATGGCAATGATTATGCTGGTTCTTATCGGCGTGTCGATGTTCTTGACTCGCGATAAAAACAAAGAAACTACGAAGGGGGCAAATCTATAATGAAAAAGAGATTTTCCTTACGTAAAATAATTGGTCAATCTTATATCTGGCTCATTCTCTTATTGATGTATTTGCCAATTCTCTTTCTTGTCGTCTATTCCTTTTCCGATTCAGAGTTAATCGGTGGTCGTTTTAACTTCTCGTTCGAACTCTATGTCGATTTATTTAAAAACAAGGCAATCATGGTGGCTCTCGGCAATACGATTCTCATCGCGATTATCTCGGCCGCTGTAGCAACTTTTCTAGGCACCTTGGGTGCTATTGGCGTTTTCTATAGTAAGCCCAAATTTAAAAGAGCGATTAACTTCGCAACTCAAATTCCTATTGTGAATGCTGAAATAGTTATCGCTTTCTCACTCACTGTTATGTTTGTTTTCTTGGGAACTTATGTTTTCCGAGATGATATATTTGGCTTCTGGACGCTATTAATTGGCCACGTGTCATTAAGTTTGCCCTTCGTCTACATCTCAGTGCGCCCTAAATTGCAGCAGATGGATCCTTCATTATACGAAGCTGCGATTGACTTAGGAGCCACTCCTCGTCAAGCCTTGATGAAAGTAACTATTCCCGAGATTGCTCCTGGTGTCTTCAGCGGATTCTTACTTGCTGTCACCCTTTCTTTGGATGATTTCATTATCACCAGCTTCACTCGCGGCGCGGGTTTGTTAAATGGCGAGAGCGAAATCGAAACCCTTTCGACATTCATACAAGCCGCCATTAAGAAGAAAAGCATCCCTGAGGAAATGCGCGCTTTAACCACCCTTATCTTCATTGGTGTCATCATTGCTGTCGTAGCGGTTACCTTCTATAACGCTCGCCATGCCAATGTCAAAAAAATACGCAAAGGACGTGATTAATTATGAAAAGATTTTACTTTTACCCCATCCTCGCCGTTTGCATGTTTTCCGCTGCTGCCGTTTGCACTAATAATCGCCCAATTTCACCAACAATCGCGCAAAAGTCCGCTTTTTCGTTACCAAACCGTTCATCAATTGATGTGAACGAAAAGATTGTTCTTCGCGTCAAAAACATGGAAGATTACATCTACATGACCGATGATGATCAGGACATCTTCTTCAAACAATTTGAAGCCTATGCTGATGAAGTTGGTTATCACAATGTTGAGGTTGTCTACTCGACGACTGACACGAATGAAACACTCTACACACAGCTATTAACCGGAAAGTCTAGTTACGATTTAATCTGTCCAAGTGAGTACATGATTCAAAAGATGATTCATGAGGGCCTATTGGTCAAGTTAAATAAACGTCATACCCTTTTGCCTAATTATGATGAATTTGCATCGGCATATATCCGCAACCGTTTCGATTCAATTGAGACGACTGATGAAGATGGTAACACAGTTACCCTCGGCGAATATGGCGTTGGTTATATGTGGGGAACTTTAGGAATTCTCTTTAATCCCTTCTATTCCGATTTCGATCCTAGTAAAGCGGTGTATGATGCCACCTCTTGGGATATGCTTTGGAACGTTGATTACAACGGAACAATTTCCATCAAAGATAGTATGCGTGATACTTATGCGATGGCGGTCATGCAATTCTATCAGACAGAACTCGAAGAATATCGCGACCAATACGAAGCTAGCGAGATTACTGCCGAACAGTATAACGCTCATGTTTCCGAGATTCTCAACCGCTCTGATGATCAAACCATCAAAGATGTTGAAGGAATTCTTGAAACCTTAAGAGGTAATATGTTTGGCCTTGAAGTCGACAGTGGCAAGAGCGATATTGTCTCGGGAAAAATTGGCATCAATCTCGCTTGGAGTGGCGATGCCGTTTATTCAATGGATTTAGGCGATGAAGAAGGTAAAACCCTCACTTATTCAATACCCGAATTAGGATCTAACCTTTGGTTCGATGCTTGGGTTATGCCCAATACTCCTCGTAGCGAACTCCAAGAAGAAGTGGCTTATCTCTTCTTAGATTTCTTATCCATCCCTGAGTACGCTCGCGAAAACATGGAATACACTGGTTACACCTCCTTCATCGGCGGCGAAGATATTCGCGATCTCGTGAGAGACTGGTACGACGTCCGAACCGATGAAATATATTACCCAGTTGATGAAGATGAAGAAATCTACGCTTCAATTTATCGCCTCAACCCTCTCGATGGCTCTGATTATGAGGCTCTGTCTTATGAAGATTTCCTCTCCGACGAACACGACTCCGCTTTTGATGAACACCTTCTTGTCTACTTTGATGAAGATGAAGAGGGAGAAATCATCGACGACACCAATCCTTA
>JAAYDH010000058.1 GCA_012729405.1 Erysipelotrichaceae bacterium | reverse complement strand
TTATCAATATTGGCCCAAAGGATAGCAGACATGCACATTGGGCAAGGTTCTCCTGTAGTATAAATTTCGCAACCAGTTAAATCAAAGGTTTTAAGGTTCTTACAAGCTTTGTGAATTGCCATCATTTCGCCATGGCATGTTGGATCATTGTTCTTTAGAACTTGGTTGTGTCCTTTGCCAACAACAACGCCATCTTTGACGATTACTGCACCGAACGGCCCGCCGTGTCCTGCGCGAATACCCTTGCGAGCTTCGACAATTGCCATTCTCATAAATTTGTTCATATTTCCGTTCTCCTTAATCAAAGCGCGTCTTCGATTTTGTTAGCATAATTATAAACTCTTAAAACCTCTTAGCGAAGAAATTATTTAGCGCGTAAATTGCAAATGAGAGAGAATTTAACTATATTGAGTGCATGGAATTATTTAAATCTGGCGAAGATTATCTCGAGCGAATCCTGATTTTACGCAATAAGCTCGGACAAGTGAGAAGTATCGATATCGTTAACGATATGCACTTTTCGAAACCATCTGTTTCTATCGCGATGAAAAAATTGAAGGAGAGTGATTTTATCACTATCTCTTCAGATGGCTACATTTTTCTAACTAAGAAAGGCGAATTAATCGCTTCAAAAATCTATGAGCGCCACGTTCTATTGACGAGATGGTTGGTCAATTTAGGGGTCGATGAAAAAATCGCTAGGGAAGATGCTTGCAAGATTGAGCACGATCTTTCTAGTGAAACATTCGAAGCCATCAAGAAATACCTAAATAGGTAAGATTAAATAATTTTTAATGTTTTTTTGAGTGTCTATGATATAATCAAAACACTTTAATTTTAGGAGGTCATTAAGATGATCAGCAAGAAATTAGCGATTGATGTCTTAAACGAATCTCTTGCCACTGGAGCGGATTATGCCGAAATCTTTTTTGAAGATAGCAACACCTATTCCACTTCATTAGAAAACGGAAAAGTCGATACTTCGACATCTGGTTCAATCTGTGGCGTAGGTCTTCGTTTATTGAAAGAAAATCAATGTGTCTATGGTTACACCAACGATTTAACAAAGAAAGGGCTATTTACATTAGCGAATTCTTTAAACAAATCATTCCACTCTGAACGATTGATTACGGTTTCCAAGCTCGATATGATTCGCAGCAAGAACCGCAATCCCGTTACCAATAGTTACAACGGCATTTCTCGCGAAGAAAAGATTGCTCTGCTTAAGGCGGGAACAGCGGAAATTGAAAAGGACAAAGATCCTCGCATCGTCCGCCACATCGCTTCATTTGGAAACGTTCATCGCTTTGTAGCTGTTTTTAATTCCAAAGGAAAATGGTTTAAAAGAGATAGCGAGTTCGGTCGCTTGACGTTTGTTATTGTTGCCGCCGATCAAAACGGCTTTGAAACCGCCTTTGCAGGACCTGGTGCACAACAAGACATCAGCTACTTCAAGGACAAGGTTAATATCGTCAAATTAGCGAGGAAAACAGTTGATACAGCATTAAAAATGCTCACAGCAAAAGAATGCCCATCCGGAAAAATGCCGGTTGTCATCGGCAATGGTTGGGGGGGAGTCCTCTTCCACGAAGCTTGTGGCCACGCTCTCGAAGCGAGCTCAGTCGCAAAAGGATTATCTTGCTTCAGTGGAAAACTGGGCGAGATGATTGCTTCTCCGCTTGTCACCGCTATCGATGACAGCACCATTCCTCAAGCGTGGGGTTCCATCGACATTGATGATGAAGGCAATCTTGGCGTAAAGAGAGTTCTTATTAAGAATGGCAAACTGACCGAGTTCATTGTTGACGATTTCAATGGTCGTCGTATGGGTCGCGAAGGAAACGGCGCATGCCGTCGTCAAAATTACCGCTACTGCCCAACATCACGTATGAGCAATACATATATTGCTAATGGCAAATCCACGCCTGAAGAAATCATCAAAGCCACCAAATTAGGAATCTATACCGTTGGTTTCAATGGGGGTTCCGTTGATCCATCCACTGGCGAATTCAACTTCGGTTGTTCCGAAGCATATATCATCAGAGATGGCAAAATTTGTGAGCCAGTCAAAGGCGCAACTCTGATTGGACACGGTGATGAAATCCTCAAGAAAATCGACATGGTTGGTAACGACTTAGACTTGGGTCAAGGAATGTGTGGAGCGGCATCCGGTTCCATTAGAACCAATGTTGGTCAACCCACCATCCGTATTAGCGAAGTGACCGTCGGCGGTCGCGGAGGAGAATTAAAATAATGAAATACGATAAGTTTTTTGCTCTCGCCAAAGAAGCCGGCATCGAGGAAGCTGAATTATATATTGCTCAAAAATATGAAATCTCTGTCTCCTTATTCCATGGAGAAGTCGATAACAACTCAGTAGCGAATGGTTTTACCATTATCGCTCGCGGCAAATATAACGGAAAATTCGGTACCGCAGCCTGCGATGTCTGGAATGCAGATAAAGCTGCTTTCTTAGTTAACGAGATTGTTGCCAATGCTAAAGTCATTGAAAATGAAGATCCAATTTTCATCTTCAAAGGCAGCGAAAAGTACACCAAAATCAACAATTTCAATAAGGGGCTATCCCTTATTCCTCTCGATGAGAAATTAAAAAAGCTGCACGAACTAGAAGACGCTCTTCGTGCATATGACAAGCGCATTGTTGAAGTTCAAGCCGTTGAATATAGCGAGAACGCCAATTCAATCACTCTCATCAATACTCATGGTCTCAAATTAGTCCACAAATCAAACTACTACACATACGTTGGTGTTGTTGCCGCCAAAGAAGGCGATCAAGTCAAGAGCGCTTATGACTTGCTTTTCGATAACGATTTCACTAGGGCTGATGTTAAGAAATTAGCAGCAGAAATCGGCAAGAAAGCTATCGATCAACTCGGTGGTGAGGCTTGCGAGTCTAACACTTATAGAGCCGTTTTATCTTCGGATGTTGTCTCCAGCTTGATGAGATTTTATGCTGGACATGCTTCAAGCGAAGAGGTCCAAAAGAGGTCTTCTTTGTTCATTGATAAAGTCGGTCAAAAGGTCGCTTCAAGCAAGATAACCATTGAGGAAAAACCACTCGCTAGAAACCCATTCGCCCGCTGGTTTGATGATGAAGGAGTTGCAACAAAGAACAAATTCATCGTTAAAAACGGCGTTTTGCAAGGATATTTGTATAATTTGACTACTGCTCACAAAGACGGGGTCGAGAGTACCGGCAATGGTTATCTCGGAGGTGGAAAGATCGATGTTGATCTCGGTTTCCTTGTTATGAAACCAGGCAAGAAATCATTAGACGACCTTTTCAAAGAGATTGGTGATGGTGTCTATATCACTGAAGTCAGTGGGCTTCACGCCGGAATGAATTTTCAATCAGGAAACTTCTCTTTGCAATCAACTGGTTTCTTAGTCAAAGATGGCAAATTGGCTCGCGGATTAGATTTGATTACTGTCTCAGGAAATATCGTTGATTTATTCAAAGACATTGTTGCAGTCGGAAGTGATGTCAGAGTCTTCCCCTCTGCCGTTTCCTGCCCCAGCGTCCAAGTCAAAAAGATTATTGTCGCTGGCAAATAAATCTAGATACATTGAAAACAAAACAGTGAAATAGAAGTATTCCACTGTTTTTTTCTTGTTTCTATTCAGAAATAAACATTGCTGAAAAGGGTGCCCATGTAGTTAAATAGTCTTTGGCTTTAAAAATCCATTTTTATCAAGTCGGAGAAAATTATATGACGAAAACTAAAACAAACTCGCCTCGAAAGAAAGCAACTGTCGGTATTCTTGTGGCCGGATTCTTATCCGCCTCGTTTGGATTTGCTTTATCGCAGGCGACTAACACGAGAGAAGTTCGAGCATACCAATCGGTTGAACAATATTATGCAAATGCAAATACCAGCTCAGGCTCCGCTTTGCTCACTTCTCTTCAAAGTATAACTACTAAAGGCTCGGATGTCGGTAGTTATGATGATTTATTCGAAACCTATCGATCAAGCGATGTTAAAGACGGCTATCTTGTTGATATGTATTCCAATACAACTCGCTACACAGTTGACCAAAAAAGATGTGGCAATTACAAAAATGAAGGCGACTGCTGGAATCGTGAGCACTCCACACCAAAGTCTTGGTGGGGTGGCTCAACAAGCAATCAGGGCGCTGATCCTTTTATTCTCTATCCTACTGATGGGAAGATAAATGGGATGCGGAGCAGCTACCCTTTCGGAGAAGTCAAAACCATTGAAAAGGCTTCAAACAATAACTATTCCTTACTAGGAAGCGCCGATAATTCTCTATATCCATATTCGGGTAAAGTTTTCGAACCAGCCGATGAATGGAAGGGTGACTTAGCTCGTTCTGCTTTTTACACAAGAGCGCGTTGGTCGGCTTCATACAGTTGGTCGTCGGGCGGTGGAAACGTCATATATTCTGGTTCTGCCTCTAATAACTTTGGCCTTACTGATTATGCCGTAAAACTCTACACTGCTTGGAGCAATCTCGACCCAGTGGATGAATGGGAATTAAGAAGAAATGAAGCTATTTACGCCATTCAAGGCAATCGCAATCCTTTCATTGATCACCCCGAATACGCAAACATTATCTGGGGTGGCACAACTTATACCGGAGGCGGAGCCACAACTCCTCCAAACACGATTACTTTAAATCCTGCCTCGTCATCTATTGCAGTTGGCGCAACAGTTTCTTTAAGTGTTAGTGTCGATTCAGGTTCTTCACAAGTCACTTGGTCAAGCAATAAGACAAATGTTGCAACCGTAAGTGGGGGAACCGTGACTGGTATTGGCGCCGGAACAGCGACAATCACTGCAACTTCAACCTTAGACACTTCAGTGAAGGGAACGGCCACAATTACCGTTAAATCATTATCTACATTAAGCCTAAGTGGGACCGCTACTAACAAATCATACTCAGCGGGCCAATCATTCAATCCGGCCGGATTAACTATCACGGCTACCTATAGCGATAGTTCAACCGCAAACGTTACTTCAAGTGTTGTTTGGACACCCGATCCTTTATCTGAAGGAACAACTTCTGTCACCGGCTCGTATGGTGGTAAAACAGTCTCCGTAAGTGGGCTGACAGTCACTGCACCAGTTGGTTATTCTCTTGTCACAAGCGCATCTCAATTATCTGCTGGAGACAGTCTAATATTCGCATACAATTCTACTTCTTCTACAGCAGGAGCTTTAACAAGTTCTTATTTAAGCTCAGTTTCTGACGCAACTTTCTCTGCTGATAAAAATACGATTACAAATCCTGGAAGTTCGATGCTCTTCACATTAGGTGGCACTTCTGGATCCTGGACTTTTTCCAATAGCGATGGTGATTATCTCTCCTCCAGTTCAAAAAACCTGAGTTTTGTTGATACTACTACCAGCAATAATGCCAAATGGACGATTTCCGTTGTAGACAATAATTCAACAGTAGGCAATGTGGCGACACCAGCCGAAAAGCTTCAGTACAACACGCAATCTCCAAGATTTAAAACATATGATTCTAGTCAAGGGGCAATCCAACTTTATCGTCAAGGGGGTAGCCAATCCTCAGTTGCGGTTACCGGTGTTTCACTATCGCCATCGTCTTTAAATTTAATTGTTGGTGATAATTCTAATTTAACTGCCACAATTTCTCCCGTCAACGCGACAAATCAAAACGTTTCTTGGGCAAGTTCCAATTCAAACGTTGCTTCAGTGAGCAATGGAACAGTTACTGCTAATGCAGCTGGTTCTGCCACAATTACTGTCACTACTAGTGATGGAAGTTTTACTGATAGTTGTTCAGTAATAGTTGTCGCTCCAGCCACATTATCTTCTTTAACATTTACAGGTACGCCAACAACGACCG
>JAAYDH010000109.1 GCA_012729405.1 Erysipelotrichaceae bacterium | reverse complement strand
GAGAACATTCCTCAGAAAGAATTCCTCCAATAATCTCAGGGTGATGGTTAATTTTTTCAGCGGTTAGGACGTTAATTGAAGAACCAAAGGCTCCTCCTTTAGAATCGGACGCTCCGTAGTAGACGTGTTCGATTCGAGATTGAATGATGGCCCCCGAACACATGATACAAGGCTCAATTGTCACATACAAATCGCAACCTTCGAGTCTCCAGTTGGATAACTTTTTGCTCGCTTTTCTAATAGCAATCAACTCAGAATGACCCAAAGGGTCATTTGTTGTTTCTCGCACGTTGTGGCCTCGAGCGATTATCTTTCCATCCTTGACGATTACACATCCAATTGGAACTTCATCAATCAGCGCGCTCTTGCTCGCTTCTTTTAGAGCGAATTGCATATATTTTTCTTGGGTTGTCATATTTATAAAACCACCGCACATGAATAAATAACTTAAGGCTGCTACATTCCTGTCCTGACCTGGTTCGCAAATACTCATCGCGATGGCAAAACAATTATAGCATAAGTCATTATTTATAATGAATATGAACATTTTTACAGCAACAAAAAAAGACTATCGGTTGTAGTCTCTTTTTGGTTTGCCTAGAGTTATTTAATTGGTTTTAAGATTTTGATTCCACCCATAAATGGTTGGAGAACCTCGGGTATTTTTACCGATCCGTCTTCTTGTTGGTATTGCTCAAGAAGAGCAGGGAAGATCCGACTGGTCGCTAAGCCAGAAGCATTTAAGGTGTGAAGGTATTTTGTCTTACCGGTTTCTTTATCGCGGTAGCGCATCATGCCACGACGGGCTTGATAATCGCGAGCGTTTGAGGCTGACGAAACTTCTTTGTAAATATCAATGCTTGGAATATAGACTTCGATATCATAGGTTCTCGCCATCGAGTGAGAGATGTCTCCAGCTGCGAGTTTGCTTACGCGGAAGTGTAGTCCCAATTTCTCAACAAGAGACATCGCTTTATTAACGAGTTCCTCGAAGGCTTTATCGCTGTCTTCTGGTTTGGTATATTGAACCATTTCGACTTTGTCGAATTGATAGCCACGAATCATTCCTCTTTCCTCAGTGCGGTAGGATCCCGCTTCGCGGCGATAACATGGTGTGTACGAAAAATATTTTCTCGGTAAGTCTTCTTCTTTCAAAATCTCATCACGATGGATGTTTACTAAACCTGTCTCTGCCGTGGGAAGTAAAAATTTCTTGGGTTCAACTCCGTCAAGCCAGAAAACATCTTCTCTGAATTTAGGGAATTGACCAGCAACAAAGCCGGATTGCTCATTCAGTAAATGAGGAAGTAGTATAAATTCATACCCGTCTTTGAGGTGTTCAGAGATGAAAAAGTTCAAAAGCGCCCATTCAAGTCTAGCGCCTAGGTTTGTATATATCCAAGTGCCTCTTCCGGAAATCTTGCTGGCTCGGTCATAATCAACTAAGCCAAGAGAAGTGGCGAGTTCGACATGGTCTTTGAATTTGAAACCGAAATTTGATTTCTCGCCAATCACGTGAACGACTTTGTTTTTTTCTTTTCCTCCGCCGAGCAAATCTTCATCAGGCATGTTGGGAAGAGCGGCCATGAAATCAAAAATTTTATCTTCTAATTCCTTTAATTCGGCCTCTTTTTGAACGTTATTTGCTGCAATTTTTTTTGCTTTTACAAATATTTTGTTAACGTCTTCGCCGGCCTTTTTTGCAGCTGGAACGCTCGCGGAGAGTCGATTAATTTCAGCTTTATTGTCTTCTACTAAGTGGATAATACTCTTCTTTTTAGTATCCCATTCCAATAACTGAGTAAAGTCGACATCCCACTCTTTTTTCTTGAGGGCAGACTTTACTTTCTCAGGATTTTCACGAATTAAATTAATATCTAACATGATCAGTTCCTCCTAAGATCAATATCATATATTCTCTTTTGATAAATAGTTCTTAATTGTTGGCCAAAAGTCTCTAAATTATGCTTACTTATCTCTTGATAAGCTTTTTCGTTTGTAGGTTTAACCTGACCTTCTAAATATCCTTTGACAATTTCTGTTAATGTCTCCGAGAACTCGGCAATATAAGCAGTCTCCTCATCGACAAGCATCTTGTCACAAATGGCTTGTTTTCGCAGGACGAGTTGACACTTTGCTGCCATTGCTTCTTCAATGCTAATAATTCCCGCTGTTCGATAGCCGGGAAACATAAATACTGAAGCATTAAGAAGAGCGCTACGGTAGATATCTTCCGGAATTGTTGATTTGAATTTCACGTTGCGAGGAGCTTTTTTGATCAATTTTTTCAAGTTCATACCAAACTTATATGCAGCATCTTCGCAACCAATGTAATAAAAGAGTGTTTCGGGGCATTTTTTCGCGGCGTTAATAAAAGCATTAATTCCGTCCATGTTATTACTATATTCTCCCATTGCGACAACTAATTTCTTATCTTTTTCTTCGCTGAAATAGCGATGGAAAAGTTCTTTCTCGTCATCGCGAGAAAAATCAAAACGGGACAAGTTAACACCCGGCAAGAGAACTTCAATCGGAGTGGTCACACCATTATCGATTAAGAATTGTTTCGCGGTTTCCGTTGGAACTAAAACAAGGTTCATCTTGTTCAAAAATTTTAAAGCTTTTTGCTTTAAGGTGCTGATTCTTTTCCCATCATGAGAATGATATTGAATAAAAGATGCGTTTGGATCATTCTCACAGCACAGGGCGGAGCAGACGGTAAAGACGCCTCTTTCAATGACATCAGTTAAGCGATTGTCTGGTTCAACAAAAACATAATGAGCAATATCAAATGTATCAGCGATATTGGTGACATACCTAATATCGTTCAATTCTAAAGCCCCTCTAATGTTTTTAATTAAGCGAGCAGCTTCAAAAGTGGGGGCTTTAGGTTTCAACTGAAATGGGACAAACACTTTCATATTTATTCTTCAGATTGTTCGGAATTATTGTCTTCTACATCAACTTCTTCACAGCCACAATCTTCATCAAGATCATCCTCTCGTGGAACGATGGCGATAGAAACGACCTTTTGACGTCCTTCAAGGTTCATAATCTTCACACCTTGAGTGTTTCTACCAATGGTGCGGATTTGATCGAGGTGGGTGCGAATAACAATACCGGCATTCGTGATGACCATTAAGTCTTCATCACCATTGACGGCCCGAACAGCAACGAGCTTACCGACCTTATCGGTGATCTTCAAGGTGGATACGCCTTTGGCACCGCGTTTGGTTAAACGATAGATTTGATTACCTTCTTCGTCAACGCGATCAGTCATCTTGCCAAAACCTTTATCCGTCAGGACAAGAATCTTGTTGCCACCTAATTCGGTAGTGACACCAACAACTGTCTCGCCGTCGACTAAATCGATACCTTTAACACCTGAGGCGCTGCGTCCCATCGGGCGAGTTTCATCAGCAAAGAAGTTAACCATCTTGCCATTGCTAGCAGCGATGCCCACGATGGTATTTTCTTCGATTTCACGAACCGCAAGAAGCATATCATCTTCTCTTAAACCAATGGCAATTTTTCCGTTTTGGCGGATGGATTCGTATTCTTTGATATAAGTTTTCTTAATCAAGCCTTTTTCAGTAACGAAGAATAAGTAGCGATCCTCACGGTATTCATCGCAAGCGATGATGGCTTTGACGACTTCGCCTTTTTCAACGTTGATAATATTGACCACAGGGATACCTTTACCGGTCTTTTGGTATTCAGGGATTTGATATCCTCTGACACGGTAGACTTTTCCTAATGAGGTAAAGAACAATAAGTCGGTGTGGGTTTTGGTGTAGACCATTAAATCAACGACATCGTTTTCATTCAAAGTTGTACCGCGAACACCTCTGCCGCCTCTATTTTGGGCTCTGAAGGAATCTGCAGTTAAGCGTTTGACATAACCACCACGAGATAGGGTGATAACGATTTGTTCTTCGGGAATCAAATCTTCGTCATCAATGCTTGAAGCAGCATTGCTGATTTCGGTGCGACGATCGTCGCCGAACTTCTCTTCAATTTCCTTTAATTCCTTAATAACAACTTCGATTTGATTCTCGCGAGCGGAAAGGATGCGGTTGTATTCCTTGATGTTTAATTCAAGTTGCGCTCTTTCGGCTTGGAGTTTCTCGGTTTCAATACCGGTTAAGCGACGTAAATTCATGCCTAAGATAGCTTGGACTTGAGCATCGCTGAAGCCAAATTTCTCTTTGAGGCGATCGCTCGCTTCTTCAGGAGTTTCACTGGCTTTAATTAAATCTACTATTTCATCAATGTTGTCGTGGCACTTGATTAAGCCAATGACGATGTGATCACGGGCTTCATCCTTAGCAAGTAAGAATTGGGTGCGGCGTCTGATGATTTCGACTCTAAAGTCGAGATACTGAGTTAATAATTCTTTCAAAGAACAAACTTTTGGAGCATTATCAACCAAACAAAGATTGATGATGCCATAACTGGTTTGAAGTTGGGTCATTTTGAAGAGTTGATTAAGCAACACTTCGGGGATGATATCACGCCTCACTTCGATGACAACGCGTATACCTTCTTTATTAGATTCGTCGCGGATATCGGTGATGCCGTCGATGACTTTGTCTCTAGCTAAATTGGCGATGTTTTCAATCATCAAAGCTTTGTTGACTCCATAAGGAATTTCAGAGACGACAATTCTTTTTAAACCGCGATCACCGCGATCTTCGATTTCGCATTTGGAGCGAACAGCAATCGAGCCAGTTCCACTCTCGTAAGCATCTCTAATGCCGCTTCTGCCTAAAATGGTGGCGCCGGTAGGGAAATCAGGTCCCTTAATATGTTCCATCAACTCTTCGATAGTAATTTCTGGGTTGTGTGCCAAAGCTATGACGCCATCAATTACTTCGGTGAGGTTGTGAGGTGGCATATTGGTAGCCATACCAACAGCAATGCCGGCAGAACCGTTAACCAGTAAGTTAGGGAAACGCGCTGGCAGAACGGTTGGCTCTCGATCGACGCCATCGTAGTTGTCCATGAAATCAACTGTGTCACAGCTGATGTCTCGAACCATTTCGAGAGCGAGTTTGGCCATTCTAGCTTCGGTGTATCGATAGGCGGCGGGTTCGTCTCCATCGATAGAACCAAAGTTTCCATGACCTTCGACGAGCATATATCTCATTGAGAAAGGCTGGGCCAATCTCACAAGAGCGCCATAAATGGCGGAGTCGCCATGAGGGTGATATTTACCCATAACGTCACCAACAATACGAGCACATTTCTTAAATGGTTTATCAGGAGTAGTTCCGGTTTCGTCTAAAGAATAAACAATGCGGCGGTGGACCGGCTTCAAACCATCACGAACATCTGGAAGAGCGCGGGAGACAATGACACTCATCGCGTAATCCAAGAAAGAGGTCTGAACAAGTTCTGCTGTTCCGACGTCGGTTAGCCCGGGAACGATTCCTTCTTCAATTTTTTCGAGCTCCTCATCAGAAACATTTGGAGCTTCTGCGACTTCTTCAGTCTCAGCAACAACTTCAACAGCTTCTTCTAATTTCTTTTCATCTTCAAATAACATAATTGATTACTCCTCCCTTAAATATCGAGGTTTTTCACGAATTTGGCATTCTGGTGAATAAATTCTTTGCGAGGAGCAACATCATCACCCATCAAATCTGTGAAGACTTGTTCAGCTTTAATCGCATCATCGAGTGTGACGCGAAGCATTTTGCGACTTGCGGGATCCATGGTGGTTTCCCAGAGTTGGATAGCATCCATTTCACCAAGACCTTTGTAGCGTTGGAAAGGATATCCAGGTTTGAGGTTGAGAGATTTCTTAATCGCTTCAAGTTGCTCATCATTATAGGCATAGTATTGTTTGCCATGATATTCAACCTTATAGAGTGGTGGTTGAGCGATGTAGATATACCCGTTTTCGACGAGGGGTCTCATAAAGCGATAAAAGAAGGTGAGTAGAAGGATGCGAATGTGGCTTCCGTCAACGTCAGCATCGGTCATAATAACGACCTTGTGGTAGCGGACTTTGCTGATATCGAATTCGGGATCAATACCGCCTCCAATGGCGGTAATCATGTTTCCGATCTCGGCGTTTGCAAAAATACGCTTCGCTTGGGCTTTTTCAACATTTAGAATCTTTCCACGCAGTGGAAGAATAGCTTGAGTTTCGCGGTTTCTGCCGTTCTTGGCTGAACCACCAGCGGAGTTACCCTCAACTATATAAAGCTCACATGACGCAGGATCCTTGCTGGAGCAGTCCGCTAATTTACCAGGAAGAGTAGTTAACTCTAAAGATCCTTTACGGCGAATTTCTTCACGCGCTCTGCGAGCTGCTAAACGAGCGTTCGCGGCCATGAGAATTTTTTCAACAATGGTGCGGGCTAATTTGGGGTTCTCAAGCAGAAAACGATTGAGTTGTTCGCCAACGACCTGAGAGACAATTTTTCTCACTTCGGAGTTACCAAGTTTTGTCTTGGTTTGTCCTTCGAATTGAGGGTTTGGGTGTTTAACCGAGATAACCGCGGTTAAACCTTCCACAATATCTTCATAGGTGAGATCGTCTTCACCATCTTTAATGAATTTGTAGTCGTGAGCATAGCCGTTAATAACTCTTCTCATCGCATCTCTAAATCCGGTTTCGTGCATACCACCTTCGTGAGTATGGACGTTGTTACAAAAGGAGTAGACATTTGAAGCATAGCCATCATCGTACTGCATCGCTACTTCAACATAAGTGTGAGCGGTGTGTCCGCTTGGAAGAGTCACAGGGACGCTGCCTTCGCAGTAAATAACTTCGTCAAACAACTTGATTTTGTGATTGTTGATGAAGAGAACGTATTCTTTAATTCCGCCTTTGTAGCAGAAGGAGTTGGTAACATTAGGAGTCACTCTTAGATCGCCAACATTCATGCGAATGCCGCGATTTAAATACGCGACTTGTCTCATGCGGTCGCGAATCGTGTCATAACTGAATTCAGTTGTGTCGGTAAAGATGGTTGGATCTGGCTTAAAGGTAACCAATGTTCCGGTTTCCTCAATTGGACAGGTCCCAATCTTTTGCAAGTGTTGAACGATGTGTCCGCCATTCTCGAAACGAATGAAGTAGACACCACCATCTTTCTTGACCGTGATTTCGCACCACTCTGAGAGCGCGTTGACAACAGATGCGCCAACACCGTGCAAACCACCAGAAACTTTATATCCGCCGCCCTCACCGAATTTTCCGCCGGCGTGGAGGATAGTGTAGACGGTTTCAACACCAGAAAGACCACTCTTTGCAACAACATCAACAGGAATACCGCGGCCGTTGTCTATAACAGTGATTGTGTTGCCTGGATTAATCATTATATCAACTTGGGTGCAGTATCCCGCTAAGGCTTCATCGATTGAGTTGTCGACAATTTCCCACACGAGATGATGTAATCCGGCGGTAGAGGTCGTACCAATGTACATACCGGGTCTTTTTCTGACCGCTTCCAGCCCTTCCAGGACCTGGATGTTTGTCGCGGTATATTCTTTATCAGCTTTTTCTAGTTCCGCTTCCTGAACGTTCATTTCTGAGACTTCGACTTTCGGTTCAGGTGCTGGTTGAGGATTGGGGGTGGCTGCCACCTCTACTTTTACCTCTTTTTTTTCATCTTCCATTGAGAAGACCTCCTTGTTTTTTAAATTTTAATTCATATTGGTTCGCGCCTTCGATTTCCAAGTGAGTCGCGGTGACGAACACCTGCTCAAGTTTTTTTAGGAAAGCGATTAATCGGCGGCTGTGATTGCTATCGAGTTCCGACATCACATCATCGAGAACCACAACGGGACGTTTATCTTTATCTTCGATCACGAAGTAAGGACTTAGTTTGAGGGCTAACGCGACAATTCGATTCTCTCCTTGGGATCCAAATTCAGCGATATCGCGTCCATTTAGCAAGACTGAGAAATCTTCGCGGTGAATACCGATGGAGGTAGCCTTTCGGCGAACATCAGCGCTCTCGGCGGCTTTAAACGCTTTGAAGGCGTCCTCGTTGAACCCAGGACCATATTCAACGAAGGGTTTGTAGATAATTTCAACTTTGTTCTTCGCGCCTGTGAGCGTGCGCGTAATTTTTATAAGGATATCATTGATATCCTTAATATACATTTGGCGATAGGATATTATCGGCCCAGATAGTTTGACCAACATCTCAGTGGTGGTATCAAGCAAGGTTTGATTGATTTTCTCGCTCTTCAGTATGTCGTTCCTTTGACGGAGGGTTTTTTCATATCTCGCGATATACTCGAGATATGGTTCGCTTTTCTTAGATATTGAAATATCAAGAAAGTTTCTTCTCACTCGCGGAGGCCCGCTGAAGAGATTAACGTCTTTTGGTTCAAACAGAACAACATTCATCGATTTTGAAAGGTCTGAGATTCGAGAAATTGGTTTGTTGTTGATAAACACTTTTCTGCCGTCTTTGGTGATGACGATGCGAATTTTGCGAATTTTGTTACCTTCGGAGATAATTGCCGATATTTCAGCGTAATCACTCCCTTTGAGAACCAGGTTTTCGTTTTCCGTGCTCTTAAAGCTTCGAGCTAGCGAGAGATAGTAAACAGCTTCCATAACGTTGGTTTTTCCCACTCCGTTTGGACCCACAAGAATGTTGACATTCGGCTCAAAATTAAAAGAGAGGTTGTCGTGATTGCGAAAGTTTTTTAAGGCTAACAATTTGACAATCATTTCGCTCTGATGACAAATGAGGTGTTTGAGACTTGAATTTTATCCCCGGGATATAATTTACGACCGCGGCGATTTTCCTTTTCTCCATTGACGTAAACGATGTTATTCGCCAAGAAATGCTTGGCCATACCGCCGGTAAGAATAATGTCTGAGATTTTCAAGAGAACTTGAAGCGTAATGTACTCTTCTGCCTCTCTTAAAACAACTATTTTTTCACCCATAAATAACCTTATGCGTACATTATACACGACGCGTGATAAAAAGGGAATAAATTATTCCCTTATTTTACATCCCTCAAAAAGTGGCTAAATTTGCTTAGTAAGTGCGTACTGGAGTGACGATTTGAATCACCGAGTCATCCGAAGCGTTGCGAACAACAAACGGCTTCATTTCACCGACAAATTCGAATGTCACATCTTCGCAATTAAGAGCGCGGATAGCAGAAAGAACAAACTCGCTATTAAAGGAAATTTTAAGACTTTGGCCTTCGAACTTGTAAGTCTCGAGCTTTTCGACAGCCGATCCAACTTGGGAGCTCTTGGCAGAGATTTCAACTCCGAATTCTGACATAGACAAATCTACGACATTTTCCCTGTCAATCGACAAAATGGTTGTGCGATCGATGGCTTTAGCTAGTTCAGAAGCGTTGACTTCCAAGAAATAGTTGCAGCTCCTTGGGATGATGTTTTTGGTGTTGGGGTAGTCGCCAGCTACCAAGCGGGTGGCAATGATTGTTCTATCAAGAGTAAAGAGTGCTTTCTTGTCGCTTAGAGAGACACTAACAGCAGCGGTGCCTTCCATTAAACGGTCAACTTCGACCATCATTTTGGCAGGAACGTTCGCAACAAACCTGATGTTTTCTGCAATTTTGAGAACTTTACGAGCCATTCTGGCTGAGTCGGTCGTGGTAGCAACAAGGCTTCCGCTATCAGCTTCCAGGTTCATGGCGGTGAGAATTGGTCTCTGTTCTTTAATTGATGCTGCAAAAGCGGTTTGGCTAACAATTGAACTAAAAGCGTCTTTTGTTAGTTTGATTTCGGTTCCAGTGGGTTCGAGATCGATATCAGGATACTCTTCTGGTTTCACGCAATTCAGTCGTGATTCAAAATGTGTGTCGCTGATTACAGCAATGGTTGAATCAATAACATCCAGGGTAACTTCTTCAGCATCCATTTTTCTCACAATTTCAGTGATAATACGGCCGTTAATCAAAGTTGCACCCTCTTTATAGTTGCGCATAATTTCTTTTGCTTCTGATTTGTATGGAATAAATGTTCTAATTGTTAAGTCGTAGTTAGAACCCGTAATAAACAAACCTCTTTCATCTAATTCGATTTTAAGATTAGCTAGTACAGCAACAGCAACTTTGTTGGCTACTGCTCTAGAAGCTATGTTCAATCCCTTAAGGAATTCCTCACGGTTAATGGTAAATTTCATAATCTTTCCTTTCTTTATTATTGTATTAGTAATAATAGGGTCTGTGAATTTGGTGGATAAGTAGGATTTTGTCTATTTGGTTTTTATTCTTTTTCATTCTACCACACAATATTTCACTTTTATATTTTATTTTCAATAAATAATTATTTTTTTATACGCTTTTGGAGTTCGTCGATGGCGGCCTTTAATTCGCTGTCAGTTTTCAACTCTTTGTCCACTTTTTGAACGGCCGACATAACCGTTGTGTGATCCTTGCCTCCGAACATGTCTCCTATTTTCTTAAGAGGTATATCGAGCGTGATTCGGATGAGGTACATTGCGATGTGTCTGGCGAGAGCAATTTGACCGGTTCTTATTCTTCCTGTCAGCTGCGAAGGAGTAAGGTTGTAGTAGTCGGACACGACGTTGATAATTTTTTGCTCACTCAGCGTTGAGGATAATGATTTTCCGCCTGTGAGCGACTGGACTGCATCCATTGCGACATCCATTGTAATCTTGTCGGTTTGTTTCAAAGATACAACATAGAATATTAACCTATTTAATGCGCCTTCAAGTTCTCGAACGTTTTTTGAGAACTTATCGGCAAAGAAGTAAAGGACGGCGTCGTCGAACCTCTCTAAATCAAGACCATTGGCTTCAATTTTTTTTCTTAAAATTTCCACGCAAGTATTCTGATCTGGTTCGTTTATTATCATAACTAGACCTTTACAGAACCGGGTTACCAAGCGATCCTCTAAACCATTGAGCTCGTTCGGCTGTTTATCAGATGTGATAACGACCTGTTTTGAACTATCGATTAATTTATTATAGATGGCGAAGAACATCTCCTGAGTTTTAACCTTATTTGCCAACATTTGAACATCATCAAGAAGCAGTACATCAACTGAGGCAAAAAAGTCTTTTAACGACTCAGCTTCCTTTTCTCCCTTAACATAACGGACGTATTCTTCAACGAAATCACTTGTGGAGATATAAAGGATTTTAAAATTAGGTCGAGCGTTCTTGATGTAATTACCAATCGCGTGAAGAAGGTGTGTTTTTCCTAAACCAGAATTGGAATATATAAAAAGCGGTTGCGCTAAGGTTTTTCCTGGATTTGACGCAACAAACAACGCCGCCTGAGATGCCTCGCGGTTGAAAGACCCAACCACAAAGTTATCAAATGTAAGTTTTGGATTAAGAGAGGCTTCTTGGAAGTATTGTTGTTTTTTTACAACAGGTTGCTTATCAACGCCTTTTTGAACATCGATTTCGAGGATAAATTCTAGTTTGAAGTTTGATTCGGTAATCTCGGAGACGACATCTTCTACTAAATCATAATATTTCTGCTTTATTAATGCGGCGGCGAGAGACGAATTGACAACAACAACAATGGTGTCTCCGCGGATCTCGTTGATGTAGCTTCCAGCAAAGAAAGAATCGAACAATTGCTTCTCTCCGAGCCGTTCTTCAATCCTCTTTAATGATCGGTCCCACAATTGGGTGATTTCGGAAATTGAATTAATCATATTAAAGTACTCGTTTTCTGCCAAATATTATAAAACAATCCACAGCGGTTTAATAGGAGAAGAGCGGATTTCTTATTTTTCCACATTTCAAAAACCCCATAACCACTACTATAGGGAGTTTTCCACCAAATTCACAATTTGCGTTTGTGGATAAGATGTGGAAAAGTTGAAATGGTGGTGTGGAAGGCAGTGAAAAAGTGAGTGAGTTATATAATAAACGTGACCTAATATAGCATAGCTATAATTATCGTTAATACAAAATATTTTATGTAGTATAAAAAAATGTGGAAAACTAAATTTTTGCTTCTTTTTTGGTGTTTTTTCGGAATATTTTTTTGTCAGAAGAGGATAGCCAAACTCCAATTATCATCATGGCGAGAGCGATATAATACCACCAGGGCGGGCTCTCTCGGAAAATTGCGAACGAAATAAGGACCGCCATAAAAGGCGCAAGCGAAAAGAATGCGCTGGTGCGTGGTGCCCCAATTGAACGCTGTGCGTATATGTAAAAACACAAACTTATTCCATAGGAAACAACACCGACCCCCAAGACAGCAAAGAACGAATAGAGTTCGGTGATTTGCTCATTTAAGCTTGTGCCAATCATGAGACAGAGGAGACCAGTTACTATGCCCTCAATAAATATTGAAACGATAGGGTCTTTATCCGAGATCCTTTTCATGAAGTTGTTGGCAAAACCCCAACATACCGGAGCGACCAACACTAGTAAGGCACCGGTGGAGAATTTGAAATTCACAATGTCGTCGCTCGACAGAAGGATGCAAGCAAAGAACACAACGAATATACCAACCCATAGGCGAGGTGAAATTTTCTGTTTAAATATAATAAGCGCCACCAACGAAGTGATAACAATTTCAAAATTGCTTAATAAAGCTGCGTTTGAAGCAGAGATTAATTTCAAACCTAACATGCTGCACGCGATACCAACGGCGTTCAAGCTAGCGATAGCAAAAACAAAAGGAAAATCGCTTCTCTCCAATGGTTTCTCCTTTACCTTTGGCTTAAATATTTTACGGAAAACGAAAAAAACACTTGCGCAAAGCGCAGCGCCGATATACAAAAGGCCTCCCGAAAAAACAGGGCCGATCGTGTTGCTGTTCAACAACAGTTTCGAAATTGGGGTGTTGATTGATGAACATATAGCAGCGATGATTGCGAAAACGATACCTACTTGAACGCTTTTTTTCATGGGCAAAGTATAACATAGTACGACATACGCGTATAAGCATTTCGTTGACATTTATCTATAAATGCCCATATACTTTCTAATGCTACGTAAATCGGAGGTATTATTGTATGAAAAGAACTTATCAACCAAGCAAATTACAGCACCAACGCAGAGCTGGATTCCGTGCTCGGATGAAATCAGTCGGCGGCCGCAAGGCTCTTGCTGCTCGTCGTGCTAAAGGTAGAAAAAACCTAGCTGCCTAGTCGAGGATAAATGAAGGTTGTTAATAGAATAAAAGCCAATAAAGATTTCGCTTTAACAATTCGAAACGGACACACAAGAAGTAATAGATCATATGTTGTGCATTTTGCACAAAACAACCTGGTTTATATGAGGGTTGGGATCTCGGTTTCTTCTAAACTCGGTAACGCCGTGTCCCGCAATCGAATCAAAAGACAAGTTAGAGCGATGTGTGACAGTCTACTCGACTATGACAAAGCGTCGCTAGACGTGGTTATCATCGTTAGAAAAAGTTTTCTTGACAACAACTACCAAATCAACAAATCACTACTAAGTGAATTAGTACTTGTACAGATTGGAAAAAACGAATGAAAAAAAGATACAAATTAGGATTAGGCGCCATCGCTCTAACGATGGGCGCCATCATCTTGACTAGTTGTACTGCTTCCTTCTGCTCGGTGACAGATAAGTCTCACATCCTATATCTTTTCGATTATGGTGTGACCTCTTACTACGGCGCCAGCAATGAAGAAACAGAACCTTTAACAATTGATTTAAATGGTGTTGTATATTCAACAAACTTATACAAAGTTGCTAGCTTCGATAAAGATAACGCTAAGTATATCAACAAAATCAACGAAGCGGCCGAAGCCTCTTCTCTCCGCGCCCCAACGTTGAACTATTTTGCGTCCTTTGATGATGTTGTTTTAGCTAACTCTCTTGCTAGAGCCTT
>JAAYDH010000055.1 GCA_012729405.1 Erysipelotrichaceae bacterium | reverse complement strand
CGCTCCTTCGCTCCGTAAATAATCAGCCCAATCGATAACATATTGATTGGGGTTAGCGAAGGAAAGTCCCGCAACGTTTGGAGCAAGAATCGAGGTTGTTAGTCCTTGACCAATTGCCCCGACAATACCAATGCGAACACCATTTTTGGTGATTGTTGTATAAGGTTGAGCCCAATCTACTGGCTGATTGGTTTTTGTATCGATGATATTACAAGCCAACAATGGGAAATCCATGTTTTCCATATTTTCTTTGATCGTATCGACAGTCCAGTCGAATTCGTGATTGCCAATAGCCATCGCGGAGAATCCAATAAGGCCCATTCAGTCGTTGACCAATCTGCCGTTGGTGAGGTTTGAGTCTGCGCTACCTTGCCACATATCGCCCGAAGCTGTTAGAACAAAACCACCTGGGTTTTTGGCTTTTTCATTTTTAAAGAAAGTGGAAAGTTTATTAATTCCTGGTTCATAGTTAGCGCTGATATTTTCCGTTGAACCATGGAAGTCATTCAAACTGTAAAAATCAATTGTTTTAGTACCAGTGCGTAAATAGTCTTGGGATTCGTCCCATAACTCTTCGTTAGAAATGGTAGTAACAACAACCTCGCAGGTGTCGGTATGCCCGCCATCCACAGTTGTGACCGTTACAGTAGTTTCGCCTTCTGCGATTCCGGTCACTAAACCACTCGAATTAATCGTGGCGATATTAGAGTCTTCAATTGTCCAGTTAACTGTTTTAATGGTGGCTTTTGTTGGAGAAACAGTCGCTGTTAAGGTTCGTGTATGAGAAACAGCAAGGCTGATTTCAGTCTCTGAAATATCGACACTCATCACTTTGATGCCGTTAGGTTGAATAGGAAGGTCGCAGGCAGTAAGGCTAACAAAGCCAAAGATAATAAGGGCAAGAAGTTTCGTTTTCATATAATTAATTTCCTGTCTGACGACGAGCGTCTTCTTCTCTTTGCAAACGAGCAAAGTCAATCTTGTTTAATCGTGTCATGGGTAATTTATCGATGAATTCAATCTCTTTTGGAACCGCCCAACGAATAAGATACTTGCGGCAAGTGTCAAGAATGAGGTTTTTCATTCCTTGCTCATCAAAATAATTAGCGACGACAAAGACTTTTACCGCGGATTGGAGACGTATATCAGGTATACGAATCCCGCAACAGCCTTTAACACCTGGAATATGGTTAATCAAAGCTTCAATCTCGGTGGGAAAAACACCAACACCAGAAACCTTGATAACTCTCTTTTTACGAAGTTTAAAAAATAGATAGTTATCGTCATCGAGATACCCTAAATCGCCAGTGTATAACCAGCCATCAATGACGGCCTTTTTGGTGGCCTCTAAATCATTTAAATAACTGACCATAGTCGCTGGGCTCTTAATAACAATTTCTCCGATCTCGCCGTGTGGTAAATCTTTTCCATTATCATCGACAATGCGAATCTGAACATTCTTTAGTGGATAACCAATTGAACCATCGCGATTGTGTTCGAATGTGTTAATTGTAATCGCCGCAACTGACTCAGTTAAGCCGTAGCCTTCAAAGAGGCGGCAAGGCGAACCATGTAACTGCATCACTTCATCGAAGCGTTTCTTTAAGTCGGCTGATAGAGAGTCTCCACCGGAGAAGCAAACAATCCATTTCTTCAATTTCTTCGATTTTACGAAGGCGTGATTATTCACCAAACTCTCATACATCGTCGGCACACCAACGCATAGATTAACGTTTGTTTTTTTCATTGTTTTTACAATTTCTTTTGGCGAGTACTTCGGAATCAAAATACAATTCATCGAGTTAGTTAAACTATTGTGCATCGTCATGCAAAAACCAAATCCGTGGAAGCTTGGAAGAATACTTAACATTCCAAAACCTTTTAGCTGTTCACGAGGCAAGCTGGCGGCGACATCGGTTTGGTCACAGATGAAGTTGAAATTTTCATCCGATAAACAAATAATCTTGGGATCTCCGGTGGTTGAACCACTATGGAGATAGACAGATATTTCTTTGGATTTTCCGGTCACGGTTTCAACTGGTTTACCAGTCGGTTTTAATTGATAGAGATAACGGAAACCTTTAAATTTTCCTCTAAAACGTCCTAATTTTTTGCGAATATCTTTATTCATGAAGATGTGATAGATGTTTTTCTTCAAAAAGGGCAAAAAATCTTCAATTCGAGTGACATAGATTTGATCAGCAATTTCGCGATATTGTTCGACTTCTTTTGCGACGCGTTGTTCAAACAAGAAAGAAATCTTGGTTTTTGTCTTTTCCATAATGCTCCGAATTTGATTGTATGGAGTTAATGGATGTACCAAGTTGACGATCGCCCCAATCTTGTTGATGGCGTATATCAAAATCAATGTATCGGGAATGTTCGGCTGAGCGACCAAAATGACATCTTTAGGTTTGACATTGAGGCAGTGAACTAAAATATCCGCCATTCTATCGACAAGGCGAGAAAGGCGACGATAGGAGAGCTGTGTGCCTTGATAGTAGACAGCTTTACCTGACGGGGTGTTTGTTACAGACGTTTGAAAAGCTTCGTAAAGCGATAAATTTTCGAGCATAATTCCTCCTAATAATAAGCTTGTATAATGGCGTTAAGCACGGTGAATAAACCCGTGAGCACAGCTTGATGAACAATATAAATAACGAAAGTGTGGCGGCCTACGAAACAAATTGGTCTTTCCCATTCGAAAGAGCGGAACAAGGACTTTCGTTTCTTTTGATACACAAAATAGGTGACTAAAGCACCGCCGAAGAAAAACATAATATACGGAAATAAGGGGACATAGTCAGCCTGTCTAGTCCCACCGAATACCTCCGCTGGTTCCCAGAAAAATGGGAAGTAAAAATTCGGAACATAAGACGTATGTTCAGCATGAACAACCGGAGATGAGCCAAAAAATCGGATAAAATTATCCTGAATGTTGGGAATGATAAACCACGACATAACAAAAGCAATCAGAGTCGCAGCCGCGAGTGATTTCCAACTCCGATTTTGAATAAAACAATAAAACAAGGTGCTGAAACCAAGTACACCGATAATATTGAAGTCCACTCTCACCGTTCCTTGGTCCGGAAAGAATCCAAATATTTGAGCGATATTACTTATAGAAGCAATTAAGAACCAAATGGTAAGGGTCTGCACTGCTCGTTTCCAGTTATTACGGCTAAAAGCGCAAGAGACGCCAGAAATAAAACAAAAGGCCATTAGGATAATTGGTTGGATGACTGAGCGGGCGCTTGAGGTCCAATACCAACCAAAAAAATCTCGGAAGAAGAGAAACGCTTTATTCGTATTGCTCGAGGCATCGTACCAGATGGCTCCGTAATGTTTTAGATTCCAAAATATATGGTCGCAGACAACTAAAATAATAAGAAGACCTCGAACCAAATCAATCTCATGAATGCGGCGATCAAAGATAGATTTTTGATCGATGTTTCTCCTAGCTAGTTTTAGTGATGACGCCATAACTTCTTAATTATAACAACCGTATCTAAAGCATAAAACATTTTTATTCTTAAATGAATAAAGAAATCCATATGTTTATGGATGTCCCCATCTATTTAAAGGAAACAAAAAACTCTTCATATGAAGAGTTATTTTCGAGTGGTCGGAAAGATGGGATTCGAACCCACGACCTCTTGGTCCCGAACCAAGCGCACTACCAAGCTGTGCTACTTCCCGAGATGAGCGTCTTTATGACAAATCATTCAGGTCAAAAAGAGTCATTTGATCAGTTTCATTTAAACCATCAAGAACTCCTAAGACCGATAAGTCATTGACGTTGGTGGTTGTTAATTTTGTTCGACGGAGCAAATCTTCTTTTGAGAAGAATTTACCTTCTTTACGGGCTTTGATCACGGTCAGTGCGTTGTTCTCTCCTAAACCATCAATGGTTGTGAAGGGAGGGATAAGCGCTTTATTTTGATGATCAACGATGAAGTCAGCGACCTCAGATCTATACAAGTCAATGTTCTCAAATTTGTATCCACGCTGAACCATTTCGAGAGCAATTTGTAAAGTAACAATCTGGTCTTCTTCCTTCGGAGTAAGCTTATCAGTCTTACTTTTGCTTTTCAATTTTAACTCATCAAGACGACTAATAATAGCATCTCTTCCTTTAATCATCGCTGAAATATCGAATTGTTTGGAGCGCACAGAAAAGAATGTCGCGTAATATTCGAGTGGATAATGAACTTTAAAGTAACCTACTCTAATCGCCATTGTGACATACGCAACCGCATGTCCTTTTGGGAACATGTACTTAATTAAATTACAGGAATCAATGTAATATTGAGGAACTTTGTGAACCTTCATCACTTCAATAAATTCAGGTTTCAAGCCCTTTCCATGACGGACGTCTTCCATGATTGAGAAGCTGATAGCGGCCGGAATAGCTTTATTGATGAGGTAAGTCATAATATCGTCACGACATCCAATGACTTCTTGAAGGGTGGCTTTCTGCGAGTTAATTAAGTTCTCCGCGTTGCCTTGCCAGACGCCGGTTCCATGGGATAGGCCAGAAATAATAACAAGATCTGAAAATGTTTTTGGACTTGTTTTTTCGAGAATTCCACGAACGAAATTAGTCCCGAATTCGGGAATACCCATCGCTCCAGTTTTGGAGACCATATAGTCGTTTTTCATTCCTAAAGCCTTTGGAGATGAGAAAATTGAAAGTGTTTCCTTGTCGTTTAATGGAATGTCTTCCAGTTTGACGTTGGTCAATTTGGACATCATGCGTAACGCCATTGGATCGACGTGACCTAATAAGTCGAGTTTTAAAACCGTATCGTGAATGGAATGGAAGTCGAAATGGGTGGTCTTCCAAGATGATTCTGGTTCGTCAGCAGGGTATTGAATTGGAGTAAAGTCATAGACCTCATATTCGTTAGGAATAACAACGATTCCCCCAGGGTGTTGACCGGTGGTTCTTTTCACACCGATACAACCTGACGCATAATAAGCAATTTTGGATTTGGGAAAGGTGTTCGGATCAAGACCTTTTCGCTCGATATAACCGCGCGCAAAACCGAAGGCTGTTTTATCCTTCACGGTTTCAATTGTTCCTGCACGGAAAACATTGTTTTCACCTAGCAATTCTTTTGTGTAATCGTGAGCACGAGATTGATAATCACGAGGAAAGTTTAAGTCAATATCAGGTGTTTTTTCAGCGTGGAAACCCAAGAAAGTCTCAAATGGAATATCCTGTCCGTCGTGAATCATGTCCGCGCCACAAACTGGACACTTCTTTTCGGGTAAATCATAGCCCGAACGATAGTCGGGCATCGTCTCGCTTGTCCATTCTAAATAATGGCACTCCTTGCACAGATAATGAGGTGGCAAGGGATTAACTTCCGTAATACCTGCCATAGTTGCTGCAAGGCTCGAACCAACCGAGCCACGAGATCCGACAATATAATCGTCTTCTTGTGTCTTCTTAACAATTTTGTGAGCAATGTAGTAAATAACTGAGAATCCATTCGAAATAATACCATTAAGTTCAGCATCAAGTCGCTCTTTAATCGGCTTTGGCAAAGGATCACCATACAATTCGTGGGCTTTCTGATAGCAGAGGTCAGTTAATAGTTTCTCCGAATTTTCAATCTTAGGAGAATAAAGTTTATCATTTGGAAGCGGAACGATGGGCTCAATCATGTCAGCAATTTTGTTCGTATTAGTGACAGTTATTTCATAAGCTTTATCTTTTCCTAAAAATGACATGCAATCCAACATTTCCTTGGTGGTTCGGTAATGCTGATCGGGATTTTCAAAAGGTGGTTGTTTGTTGCGAGAATATGGATTAAGAGCGTGGTTGGTGCCACCTAAACCCTTAGCAGAGATATAGATATCCCGGAAGACTTTTTCTTTTGGTGTCAAATAATGGACATCACCTGTTGCCACGATTGTCTTTCCGGCTTCGGTTGCGGTTTCAACGATGTCGGCAACATATCTTTTCACTGCTTCTTGAGTCATTTCACCCATGTTGACGAGGAATGAATAGTTCTCCAATGGTTGAACTTCAATGTAGTCATAAAAAGTCATCACTTCTTTCAAACGTTGAGCGTTGTAATAACGGGCGGTTCTAAAGACTTCGCCGTTAAAACAGGCAGAACCAATTAGTAAATGATCGCGATGTTTTTCAACTTCTCGCCGAGGAATCTTTGGTACTTCCGCGAGATATTCGATATGAGATAAAGAAATCATCTTGTAGAGATTCTTTAAACCGATTTTGTCCTTAGCTAAAACAACAATGTGAACAGGGTAGATATGTTTTAAAAGAGATGGAGGAGTTTCCAACTTTTGCAAATCAGCGTGTGTGATAATGTGATGTTGCCTAATTAGACGAGACAACATAGGTTGGAAGACGTCATTCAGAACTTGCGCGTCGTAGTCCGCACGGTGAGCTTGCTCTTCATCGTATTTAACTTCTAAATTGTTACACAATGCACCGAGGGAGTGTCTCTTGCTGTCAGGGAAGAGATAACGTGACAACTGTAAAGTATCAATAACTGGATTAGCAAGAGGAGGCCTACCTAATCTCTCGAGAGATTCCTGTAAGAAGGAAATATCGAATTCGGCGTTATGAGTGACTAAAATCGCATCTCCGATAAAATCGAGAATATCTTTAATTACATCTTTTATAGATGGTTTGTCTTTCAATAATTCATCGGTGATTCCAGTGATTTCAGTAATCTGTCTCGTTAACGAGAATCCTGGATTAATAAGCACATCAAAATGAGAAGACACCAAACCGTGCTCGACTTTGACCGCGCCAAACTCAATGATCCTATCATATCGAGAGCTTAATCCGGTGGTTTCTAAATCCAATACGACGTATTTAGCCTTGTTTAAAGGGGTATTTACGGGGTTTTTGATGTAATTGAGCTTGTCATCCACCATGTAGAGTTCCGCGCCGTAAATCATCTTTAAACCATTCTTTTTAGCAGCTTTTTGAGCTTCTGGATACCCTTGAACGACCGCGTGATCAGTAATGGCGATGGTCTTGTGCCCGAGTGCTTTTGCATAACGACAATAGTCATCCATGCTCGTGACGCCATCCATATTGGACATCGTGCTATGGAGGTGGAGCTCGACTCTTTTGATTTCTTCATCATCAGGAACGATTTCATCTGGAGGAAGAAGATCGATATAATGCATTTTGACTGTTACTTCTTTGGTGAAATTATCCGCGTAAGCCACACCACGAATACGGACATTAGCTCCTTTATCTAGAAGTTTGATTGTATCTTCAGGGATTTGTTTATTTTCGTAAGCTCCAACCATGATTGCACCGCCAAACTTGTCATTGACACCAATGGTGATTTTTGTCGAGTCGGCAAATTCGCGGAGTTCAATCGAAAAGATTTGGCCGGAGAAGTCAACATTTCCTGAATTTTCATTAATAGAATCAATTCTCTCAATAGGCTGATAGTTTCCGCGTTTATTTAACATTGCTCGGCGTCTCTCTTTAGCCATCTCTTCCGCGTTGCGCTTCATGATTTCTAAATATGCCGCTTCAACTTTCTCTTTTAATTCTTTTCGTTCTTGTTCGGCAATATCAGCAGCATCGTTACGGTCGACGATTTCCGGCTTTTCCGCGATTTCTTCCAGCGTTTCAACTGCTTCTATTTCAGCGTTCTTGATAATCTTTTTCATCTGTCTAGTAGATACTTCCGGAGTTTGTTCTTCGAATGGCTTAACGGATTCAACGATAACGAATTCATAGTTGATAAAACTCAAAAAGTCGCGAAAATCAGCAATCGCTTGACCATATTGTTCTTTCTCGCTTTCGTTGAGATATTCGATGTACAAGCGATCTTCTTCATCGCCGGTAATAACTAAATTATGAGGGAGACGATAAATCGTCTGATACCAGTCATCAAATAAAGAAATCGCATTGTGATAATCTGGGCGAACTAAATAAGAAAAACGGAGCGTATAGGGATAATCGATATTAATCAATCTATCTTGAAATTGCCTAAGGAGATAATATTTCCATGGTTTAGTTTTGACAATTACCATGTCATATTGTTGTTTATTAAAACGGTTGCGTCCAATCATGTCAAAATCAAGATCAAAATCATCGAAGTTCTCGATGCCGATACTTGATAAGAAGCGAACCATTTTTTCATTCATAGTTTTAAATCATAAACATGAAGACATCCTTGATTAAAAGGACAAACATCAAACCGAAAAGGAGAATTATCCCAATGCTCGAAACGATGTTTTTGGTCTTTTGAGAAATCTCTCTTTTTGTAATCGATTCGAAAATCAAAACGAAGATTTGCCATCCGTCTAATCCGGGGAAAGGCAATAAATTAATAATCGCTAAGTTGATTGAAATTAAACCCCATAGTTGAATGAAGGATACAATCCCAAAGTTTTGCAGAGTCGATGTCGTGACGAATCCAACTGCAATAATTCCTCCTGCTTGGCCAGGGGAGGTAAATAAAGAACCTAATCCTTTGAAAATAGCTGCGGAAGATTCTCCCATTAAATTCCAAGTGTTCTTATTCGCCTGAGCAAAAGTGTTGCGGTATTTATGGAGAGAGAAAGAAAGACCAATATCTTCGAAATAGCGTTTTGGCGATGTGAGGTTGGATTTAGCCTTAAGAGTGACGGAAACTGGAGTTGTGGTCTGTTCCTCGCCTTCGGTTACAAGGTCGTATTTGGTAATATTGAAAGTCACCGAATTGACATCTGCAGTAATTGGCACGATGTGTTTATCTAAATCTTCCGTTTCATCAATAGCTTCGGGGTTCAAATAATTGAGATAATCGCTCCAACTGCGTTGCGAGTAACTGGGCATCGAACGCGATAAAACGACAATTACGTGGGCGGTTGTTTCGTCGAAATATGTAAAATAGGCATTTGTTCTATCAACAACATAGATTGGTGCATTTTCTCCGAAAGTCTCGCTGTCGAGATAGATTCGATCGTTGCTTTGAAGTCCGGCACTAGCCGCGACGGAATTCTCCGTCACCATTAATTGACCGGCCAAAACCTCCGTTTGTTCAAAAGCCATCTCGGAGATAAAGAAAACACCTAAAGCAAGAAAGGCGTTCATTGTCACACCAGCCACTAAAATAATGATGCGTTTCCACTTTTTAATTTTATTAAAGTTGCGTGACTCAGGAACTTCAATTCCGGCCGGAACTTCTGTTCCTTCTCCGACCATAGAGACATATCCTCCAAAGGGAATTCCTCGAAGGGAGAAACGAGTCTCGGCGTTCTTTCTTTTGAAAGAGAATAGTTTTGGACCGAAACCGATCGAGAATTCTAAACAATAGACCCGGAAGGCTTTTGCCATTGCAAAATGTCCGAGTTCGTGAACGATAATCAGAATCGAGAGGCAGAAGATAAAGAGAAGGATGTAGAGAAAGTTAAATAAAATAGCCATAGTACCTACTTTTCAATAAATTTGAGGGCTTTTTGCCGAATTTCTTGATCCACTCTTAGGATATCCACAAGAGTAGGATTAATGATGTTAATGTGATTTTTCATGATGCTGGAAACAACATTTTCGATATCCAAGAAAGAGATTTTGCCTTTCAAGAACGCCGAGACCGCCACTTCGTTTGAAGCATTGAGAACAGTGCCATATGTGCCTTTTTCCTCAATGACTTTCTTCGCCCATTTGACGACGGGAAATCTCTTTAAAGATAATTCGCTGAAGTGATAAGAGGTGAAATCATGATAATCGGAACAGACATATGTCTTGTAAGGTAATAACCCTTGATACAAGGCATAGGCGATTGGAACACACATATCGGGTTTCCCGATATCCATGCGATAAGTTCCGTCATTGTATTGTACCATAGAATGAATCATAGATTCGCTATGAATTATGACTTTTATTTTCTTATAGGGAAAATTGAACAGATAATGGGCTTCGATAATCTCAAAAGTCTTATTCATCATGCTGGCGCTGTCGATGGTAATTTTCGGGCCCATCTTCCAGGTCGGATGATTGAGAGCTTGCTCAGCGGTGACTGTCTTTAATTCTTTTCTTGAAAGATTTCTGAAACTTCCACCGCTGGCGGTAATAATTAGATTTTTGACATTGCTGGAGTCCACAGCGAGACATTTAGCTAAGGCGACATGTTCGCTATCAATGGGAATAAGTTTGCCTTTCCCAGAGGCGAGAATGTTCTTGATTAATTCTCCTCCAACAACGAGACTTTCTTTGTTTGCTAAAGCAAGAACACGGTTATTCTCTAAAGCAGTGATTGAAGGAACCAAACCGACAAAACCGACAAGAGCGTTGACCACCATGTCGGCTTGAGATTCTTTAATCAATGATGTTAGTCCTTGATCGCCATGAAAAAAATGTAGATGAGGAAAAAGTTTATGATATTTTTCTGCGGCCTTTTCTTCCTGGACGCAAATCATCCTCACGGAAGGAAAAGATTTAAGGATTGAGGGGATTTTGTTTACCTGGTGGCCAACTGAAAAAGCGGTCAATATAAAATCAAGTGGATGCCTTTTCATGACATCCAGGGTTTGATTTCCAATTGATCCAGAAGCGCCAAGTAAACAAATACTTATCATAATAAGAAGAGTAAATCAGTGCCAATGTTAGTCACGATCCAAATGAATAAAGCAGACGCCGTCAGCGAGAAGAGCAATGAATCGATACGGTCGAGAATACCGCCGTGTCCCGGCAAAAAGTTACCGTAATCTTTGATATTATAGTAACGTTTAATCGAACTAAAGACGAAATCACCGAGTGTTGCGAACAAAGGAATAATCGCTGATAGAGCAACTACATAGTACCAATGATTTAAGTCAAGAGTCCCTTTTAATAAAGGGTGCCCTGTACTGATAAAAATGAAAGCAAATCCGCAGGAAAAAACAAAGGAGGTAATTAGTCCGCCAATAAATCCAGCATAGGTTTTCTTAGGCGAAATTCTTTCGTTGATTTTCTTTTTACCAAAGAAAAGACCAAAGAAATAGGCCCCTGTGTCAGTCATAAACGTCGAGACAACGACATAAATTACCAATAGAGATGCTTCAAACGAGTCAAAAGTATTAAATAATGGGGCTGGCGGGGCTTCGGAATTTAGAATTTTCAAAGCTTCATCTTCAAGGAAGGATGGATAGTAACGCAAGAACAAGAGGCTTTGTAAACCGAGGGAAATAACGACCAACATCGTAAACATAAAGCTCGCGTCTCGTGCAGTGAAGGACGAAAACAGTACCACCACCATAAATAGCAAAGCAAAGCCAACGAACACCAAGAGAATAGAAATGTGGAGTCTGTCAAAATATGCGTATAAATGGAACCAAGAATCCTCTTGAATTTTGGTGAATAAGTTGAGCAAGAATGGCCAGAATACAATGAAAATACATATGATAATACTAATTACCGTAAGGCCGATGAGATAAGGAACTGATTTTTTCACTTTCAGACAGCGAATAATTTCTGTCGTCGAGACAATAGAGGCAAACATGACGAGAGCAGCAAAGAACCAGTCACCAAGAAAGATGAAAGGGACAATACAGACAATCGCAATGATACCTGTGATAATTCGCGTCTTCATTGAGCTTTTTGTCGATTCGGTCAACTCATTGTGTCTATGGTGATGTTCAGTCTTTTTCATTGGACAAGCCTCCAAAGCGGCGTGACCGCTTCTCATATTCCTTTAAAGTGCTGCGAAATTGTTCTTTATCAAAATCAGGCCAAGGAGTAGGAGTGAAGATAAATTCGGCATAGGCAAGTTGCCAAGGTAGGAAATTCGAAGTCCTCATCTCTCCACTAGTGCGGATTAATAAATCGACTGGTGGTAATCCTTTGGTGTATAAATAATTTTCAAAACTTTCTTCATTTAAATCCTCAATTTTTGTTTCGTGATTAATAACATCCTCAGCGAATAATTTGGCTGCGCGAACGAGTTCGGCTTTCCCGCCATAGTTGAGGCATATATTAAATGTAAAATCGTGGCAGTCTTTGGTTTTTTCCATCGCATCTTGGACAACTTTTTGTGTCCTCTTAGGCAAGCGAGTTAAATCACCAGAAGCAATCATGTGACAACCTTCTTTAATCATCCGATCAATTTCTTTTTTAAAGAAAATTTCAAGATATTTGAAAAGATGGTTAATTTCGCTCTTGGGACGATTCCAGTTTTCAGTTGAAAAAGCATAAAGAGACATGACCTTTACCCCTTGGGATCGGCATTCTTCATAGATATCGATAACGCGATCACAACCTGCTTTATGTCCCAAAAAACGAGGAAGACCACGAGCAGTAGCCCATCTCCCATTCCCGTCCATAATGAAGGCAATATGTTTCAAAGACTCTCTTTTTGCCATATTTAATATCTATTTTAGTATACACAAAAATAGAGAAATGTAATAGAAAAAAGGAAGGTCGAACCTTCCTTATACCGCCATGATTTCTTTCTCTTTTTCGAGACAGATGTCATCGATTTTTTTAATCGCTTCATCAGTCACTTTTTGAATATCATCGAGGATTTTCTTTTGATAGTCTTCCGGATAACTGTCGTCGTCTTTTACAACTTCGACATAATCTCTACGAATATTACGGATTGCCACCTTGGCTTCTTCGCCATACATCTTTGCTTTCTTGGACAATTCTTTTCTTCTTTCTTCGGTGAGAGCAGGAATGATTAAGCGAATGGTTAACCCTTCGTTAATCGGGTTAAAACCGAGGTTAGAAGCGTTGATTGCGGTAACAATCGCTTTAACATCGTTGCGATCGTAAGGCTTAATAAGAAGTTGACGGGGTTCCGGAACCATAATAGAAGAGATTTGATTGACTGGCGTGGGAGATCCATAGTAGTCAATCATCAAAGTCGATAGAATCGCGGGATTGGCCCGGCCGGTTCGCAATGTCACGAGCGACATTCTTAACGACTCGATGGATTTTTCCATCCTTTGTTGTGCATCTAATACGATTTCATCCATAGGTTATTCTCCTTTTTTGCAGACAGTTCCGATATCTCTTCCTTCGATGACCCGACGGAAATTATTGGGATCAGACATCGAGAAGACGCGAATTTCAATATCTTTGTCCTTAATTAATTCTACAGCAGATAGATCCATAATTTGAAGTTTCATTTCTAACATCTGCTTATATGTAATAACTGGTAAGAATTTTGCTTTGGAATCGCAAGTTGGATCACTGGTGTAGACTCCATCAACTCCGAACTTGCCCATTAAAATGGCGTCACAGTTGAGTTCAATGGCTCTTAATGTCGCGGCGGTGTCAGTTGTAAAGAAAGGCTTACCTGTACCTCCGGCAAGAAAAACAACTTCGCCATTTTTCATGGCTGAATTGGCTTTTTCAATACTATATGCTTCAGTAACACCATCAATAGCTGGAATGGCACTTAATACACGGCTTGATACCCCGTGTTTCTTTAAAGAAGAGGACAGAGCGACAGCGTTAATAACTGTTCCTAACATTCCCATGTAATCAGCGGAAACGTCTTCGATACCAATATCTTTGGCTAGTTTGCCGCGCCAGATATTACCCGCTCCAATAACGACGCAAATTTCAATATTTTTATCGTGGATGGATTGGATGGATTTGGCGATCTTGTCGAGCGAGACGACATCAATAATTTGCATCCCTGTTTTCTCTTTGAGGGCTTCGCCACTTAGCTTTAATAAGACTCTTCGATACATAAAACCTCCTGTAAAAAAAGAAACACTAAAGTGTTTCTAATTTTGTTAATTAACTTGGCTCATTACTTCGCTGGCGAAGTCGTCTTGACGTTTTTCAATTCCTTCTCCAACTTGATAACGGACAAACTTCAAAACCTTTGTATTCTTCTCTTTGAGAACTTGTTCAACAGTTTTCGAATCATCAATGAGGAAGGCTTGAGCTAACAAGGTAACTTCCGCGAAACGCTTATTCACTTTGTTTGCAATAATCTTTTCAAGAACAGGAGCGGGCTTGTTAGCTAACTTTTCATCGTTCTTGCTAGCAGCGGTTTCCACTTCGGTTTCGTGCTTGATGACTTCCTCAGGGATTTCATCAACCGCTAAATAACTTGGGTTGTTTGCAGCAATGTGCATAGCGAGTTGTTTTCCGAATTCCGCATCGTTCTTGTCTAGCAAGACAACGACGGAAATTTTACCACCCATATGGGTGTATGGAGCAGCAAATTCATCTCCGTTTTCAGTAACAAGCTCAAAGCGACGAAGATCTAATTTTTCTCCTAATTTGACGGTGGCGTCAGTGAAAAGAGAGGCGGTTAGTTCGCGGGCTTCTTCGATGGTCGCTGGTTTCTTATCTAACAATAAGTCAGCAACAGTATTGACCAAATCGTGGAAGGCATCACCTTTCGCGACAAAGTCAGTTTCGCAGTTAACTTCAACGATGACAGTCGTACGGCAGTGAGCACAGGATTTAAAGACGGTTAAACCTTCCGCAGCGATGCGGCTGGCTTTCTTCGCCATTTTAACTAATCCTTTTTCACGGAGGAAATCACTTGCCTTCTCGATATCATTGCCACTGGCGAGTAAAGCGGCTTTGCAGTCCATAAGACCAGCGCCGGTTCTCTCACGGAGATCTTTAATTAAATCAATAAGTGACTTTTCGGCCATTATTTCTTGTCCTCCTTAACTTCTTCGACATTTTGTGCTTCGGCTGGTTTGGCTTCTTCAACTCTCTTAGTAAATGGTTTGCGAGGACCGAATTTACGACCCTCATCTCTTCCAGAAGAGCGAGCGGCTTGTTCGCGTTCATATGCTTCTTGACGAGCAGCTCTTTCAGCGCGAATGCGAGCTAGTTTCTCAGCATTTTCCTTATCGGTTTGACGAATGACGTCTTTCATTGTGACTTCATCGCCTTCATCTTTGACATAAGCGACAACTGGGAGTCCGCCTTTGCTCTCAACGATTGCATCAGCAATAACAGCGAGGATTAGGCTGACAGAGCGAACGGCATCATCGTTGGCAGGTAAGACATAGTCAACGACATCAGGATCGCTGTTGGTATCAACGATAGCAAACACTGGGATATTTAATTTGCGAGCTTCGCTAACAGCGTTATGTTCAACGCGCGGATCAACCACAAAGATAGCGTTTGGGACACGACGCATCTCTTTAATACCTTCAAGGTTCTTGGATAATTTTTCTTTTTGTTTTCTGAGTTCAGCGGCTTCTTTCTTGGGAAGGAGGTCTAATTCACCTTCTTCTTCTCTTCTCTCAAGTTCTTTCAAGTATCTAATACGACCTTGAATGGTCTTAAAGTTGGTTAAGGTTCCACCGAGCCAGTGATTGGTCATGTAGAATGAACCGGAACGTAATGCTTCAGCTTGGACAGCTTCTTGGCATTGTTTCTTAGTTCCGACAAATAATACTTTACCGCCATTATCGACGATTTCTTTCATGGCTTTATAAGCCTTGGAAATTAAATCGGCAGTTTTAGCTAGGTCGATAATGTAGACACCGTTTCTTGCTCCATAGATGTATTTCTTCATCTTTGGATTCCAACGACGGGTTTGGTGTCCGAAATGCGCGCCAGCTTCTAACAATTTCTTCATTGTAATAACTGGTGCATCAGGATCATGCACGACAGATGCCATAGAATTGGCAGCTTCTGCTACTGGAGCCTTTTCTTCAACTTCAGCAACAACTTTCTTTTCTTCACTCATTTTACGAGCCTCCTTATGTTCATCCTCCACTGCTTCGAAAAACTCAACCACTCAGCAATCTTTAGCCGAGCACAAAGGGAGTTCAATTCACAGTGTGTGTAGTCTGCGATTTTTCGCAGCGCGTATTATTTTATCAAAGGGTTATAACTATAACAAGTTATTTATCGGAATTCTTTGTCTTTTTGGCTCTTGGAAAAGCCTCGGCGTAGATCTTTTTCTTCGCCTCTTCTGTCACATGGGTGTACACTTGCGTCGTGTTGATGCTAGTATGCCCAAGTAACTCTTGAATGACGCGCAAGTCGGCTCCGTTTTCAAGGAGATGCGTAGCAAAACTGTGGCGGAAAATATGGGGATGGAGTCCGAGATAATCACCGGTCTTTTTCTCAATATTATTGAGAATAAACTCTAAACCACGAGTAGTAAGCCTCTCTCCTTTATCGTTTAGAAATAGAGCAGGAGTCATCGCGGAATTTCTAGCTAAAAGGTCATTTCTTTTTGTTTGAATATAGGTGGCTAATGAATCGCGACATTCATTGGTGAAGGGGAGTAGTCTTTCCTTTCGACCTTTTCCAAAAACACGAGCCACACGAGATTTAAGATTTATATCTTGAACATCAAGACCAACCAGTTCACTAGCACGGGTTCCGCAGTAATAAAGCATCATCAAAATTGCTTGATCGCGAACGGCGAGTTCGTCATCTCTTCTCTTATTGGCGGCAAACAGGTCTTGAATTTGATCTACATAGAGAAAATGTGGATACTTCTTTTCTGTTTTGGGAGGGGTTATCAAAGCGAAGGGATTCGCCGTAACATAGTTGACTTTTACCATATAGGTGTAGAGATGTTTTAAGGCTGAAAGACGTCGGCGACAAGATCTCTTGCTTACTCCGTTTTGTAATTCTGTGGTCAAAAAATTACGAATTGTCGATAAATCGACTTGATCCATTAGGATGCCTTCTCTTTCAAGGAAATCAAAAAACTTCTCGATGTCTCTTCGATAACTATCGGTGGTCTTAAGTGAATAATTTTTCTCGTTTTGTAAATAATTCAAGAACTCTTTAGTCGGTTTGTTCATACCAATATCATACTAGATGCAAAAAGAAAAACGGATTATTTCCGTTTCACTTTTGCTATTTTTTCCATGTAGTTGCATTTTGGAAAATTGGTGCATCCAAGGAAATAGCCGTAGCGTCCTTTTTTCTTTACTAAGTGGCCATCACATTTTGGACAGTCTTTCAAAAAGTCACCTTTATTATGTTCAACAGGTCTTTCTTCTGCTTTAATATAGCGACATTTTGGGAAACCTGAACAAGCGATGAAATGCGTGCCTTTTGCCGAATGGCGTTCAACCAGTGGCTTGCCACAAACTGGGCACAGCTCGCCGGTTTCAACGGCGGGCTCAACTACTTCTTTTTTGACGTACCGGCAGGTTGGGAAGTTCGAACATCCAACAAACTTACCATTCTTACCTTTTTTAAAGACAAGCGAGGAACCACATTTTGGACATATTTCTCCGGTTTTTTCTGGCTCATCAGGATACATCTTATCGTAAGCGACTTTAATTTGTTCATCGAAAGAATTGTAGAAATCAGAGAGAATCTTGAGACGAGACTCGTTGCCTTCCTGGACCTCATCGAGTTTTGATTCCATCTGAGCGGTATATTTTGTGTCGACGATCTCTGGAAAATACTTTCTTAAAACAATCGCAGTTTTCTTACCTTGGTCGGTTATAGTCAAAATTCCTGCGTTGTTATTGATGTACTTTCTCTGCTTCAAAATTTCAATGGTCGAAGCATAAGTAGAAGGGCGTCCAATGCCAACTTCTTCCATCAGTTTGACGAGCTTTGCTTCAGAGTAATGGGCGGGGGGTTGAGTAAATTTTTGTTCTTTATCTTTTTTGATTAAAGGAACCATGTCTCCCTCTTTTATTTCGGGGAATTCACAATGGTAATTCAAATTATCATCCTTATCATCCCACACCACTTCGTAACCTTTGAAAACCGTATGAGCAAATTCTAGTTTAAAGGTTAAGTCTTTTGCGGCCAAAACAATATTCAAAACCTGTTCTTTTTTTGCCTTCATGAGTGAGGCGAGGGAACGATTGTAAATTAATTTATAAAGGTGATATTGGTCTGGCGTTAAGTATTGTTTGATGGATTCGGGAGTCCGGTGATTGCCTGTTGGACGAATGGCTTCGTGAGCGTCCTGCGTAATCCCAACTTCTTTGATTTGTTTCGCGTGACCGATGTACTCTTTACCATAAGTTTCGGTAATGTAATTCATCGCCCGATTAATAAATGTCGTCGATAAGCGGGTCGAGTCAGTGCGCATGTAGGTAATTAGACCAACATGCTCACCAGCAACATTAATACCTTCATATAATTGTTGAGCAATCATTTGAGTTTTCTTTGTCTTAAACTTTAAACGAGAGAAAGCTTCCTGTTGCAAGGTGGAGGTCGTAAATGGGACTTTGCTTTCTTTAATTCTAAAAGAAGCAGAAACCGAAATAACCTTTAATATATCGGGTATTTTCTCTAAAATAGCCTGTGCTTCACCCTCATTGTGAAGAATAATCGACTTTTCATTAATGCCGGTAAAAGAAGGATTAAATTCATTACCATTGAGTTTCACTGAAGTTATAATATTCCAATATTCTTCGCTAACAAACTGTTCGATTTCGGTGTCGTGATCATAAATAAGGCGTAAAGCAGCGCTTTGAACACGACCGGCAGAACGAGAATGAATTTTCTTATATATTAAAGAGGATAAGCGGAATCCGATAATTCGATCGAGAATACGGCGAGTTTCCTGGCTGGCGACAAGATTCATATCAATGATGCGAGGTGCCGTCATCGCGGTTTCAATTGAATCGCGAGTAATTTCATGGAACTCTAAGCGCTTCGTTGTTTCGACCGGCAGGTTTAAAACTTTGGTTAAGTGCCAGGCAATAGCTTCGCCTTCTCGATCAGGGTCAGTAGCCAATATAACTTCATCGGCTTTACTGACATCGCCTTTTAATTCGCGAACAATATGTAGTTTATCCTTGCTTATAGCGTATTTCGGGATAAAACCGGCGGGGATATCAACTCCAAGACCGCCTTTTCCGCTCGTTGAAAGATCGCGAATATGACCGCGAGAAGCAACGACTTTATACTCTGGACCGAGGTATCGCTCGATGGTGTGACATTTGGTGGGTGATTCAACAATAACTAATTTCATAAATATCCTAACGAAACAAAATATTAGTAATTAAAAGACGCAATGTCAACCCATATGTTCCTTATATCCTTATTAATAAAGATATAGAAATTTTCCTCTATTTTTTTAACGTATCGCAAAAAGAACATCCTCGCCATTTTCGACCAGTGTAGCTCCTCCCGCAATGAGGCGATTGCACTGGCTTCCCTCGTCTGCTCGATGAGGCACACAAAGAACCTCTCTTCCTAAATCAAGCATGTGACCAACCGTAATGATTGTTCCGCTTTTGGCTTTTGCCTCGGTAACCACTACTGCATTGCTAGATGCGGCAATTAAACGATTTCGTTCAGGGAAGTTTTCTTTTCTTGCATCGCTGTCGCCTGGGTATTCACTAATTAGCAGGTGATTCTTCTTAATTTCTTCATACAAGTCGCGATTTTCCTTGGGATAGCAGTTATCAATTCCACTACCTAATATCGCCACCGCTTGCCCTTTATATGCCAAACATTGTCGATGGCTAATCGAATCAATCCCCTTTGCGAGACCGGAAACTATGATTACTTTGTCAGCAATTTCTCTAACAATCTTCTCGGTCATTGCTTTCCCGTAATCGCTATATTCGCGAGAGCCAATAACAGCAACGTTTTTCTTATAATCGGAAAGTAAATCAATATTTCCATAGTAAAAGAGGACAAAAGGAGGGTGATAAATAGTCTTGAAACTTTCTGGATAATTCTCATCTAAAATGGTGAGAGTTTGACATTTTAATGAAGACACCAACTTTTCAACATTTGAAGAATCAACCGATTCTTTTTTAGATATTGCGGAATAAATGTCGTTCCAAACACCTCGATACTTAATCGCTAAATATATTAATAAATCTCTTCCTTTCATAAAAAACCTCCTAATATCTAGGAGATGTTTTTTGAGATTTAGTCTTAAAATAATGTAACTTTCTTAATCAAACAAGATTTGACGGGTTGATAGGAGAAGCGGTGCAACCCTTTGACTGGCCCAAACTTTTTCAAGGCTTCAAGATGGCTCGATGTCCCATACCCTTTATTTTGAGCAATATGATACTGGGGATGCTTCTTATCTAAATCATCGCAAAAACGATCGCGCGATACCTTTGCAATGATAGAAGCTGCAGCTACGCATAAACTCTTGGCGTCACCATGAACGAGGCTAATAACCGGCCTTTTTGCCTTTGGTATCTTCATGAAATCAGTGATAATCAAATCATAAGGATGATTCATATTCTCAAGTGCTCTTTCCATCGCTACTCGAGAGGCATTCAAAACATTCATATCGTCAATTTCTTCGGGGGTGCAGGAGCCGACTCCAAACGCAATTGCCTCTTTCATAATTAAGTCAAAAGCTTCTTCCCTCTGCTTGGCGTTCAACTTTTTGGAGTCGTTGATCAAGGGGGAACTAAATGACATCGGAAGTATTACTGCTCCGGCAAAAACAGGGCCGAGTAGACAGCCTCTTCCTGCTTCATCACATCCGACGATTAAGCGGACTTTTTGATCGTATAAAGTTTTTTCAAAATCAAGTGGCATCTTTTTCGATATCTAAAGTAATGCGCCCCAATAACCCGTCTTTAAATTCTTTTAAGAGGAGAATCTCAGCTCTTGTGAGATCTGGCCCTCCAGTGTAATCAACGAGGGATCTTTGTTGACAAATTTGCTGCAAAACAGACTCAATTTCACCAATCGGGTAAATATTGAAGCGTTTTTGGAGTGCTGTTGAATAATTATGTTTAAGAAAAATTGATAAATAATTAACTAAAATGTGGTTTGGTAAGATGTCTTCTTTTACCGAACCAACCAAAGCGAGATGAGTCGCTTTTTTTTGCTCATCATAATTCATCGGCAAGATACCGGGAGTGTCTAACAACAAAAACGAATCGCTGACTTTAATCCACTGCTCGCCCCGGGTGAATCCGGGTTTATTTTGGACGCCAGCGGCCTTGCGACGAGCCAGACGGTTGATTAAAGAAGATTTCCCAACATTAGGAACTCCGATAATCATCGTTCGAATAGGTTGAGGCTTCATTCCCTTAGATTTTTCTTTTTCCCTTTTGGCTTGTCCAAGGGCAGTAATTGCTTTTTCAATTACTTTTATTGATGATTGCTGTGTGATGTCTAGAGCAAGTACAACATCATATTGTGTCTTAAGATAAGTAACCCAGAATTCAGTTCTTAGAGGATCGGCTAAATCAATTTTAGTTAAAACCAAAATTCTTTTTTTATTTTTTATCGTTTTCTCAAGTTGAGGATTGATAGAAGAAATCGGAGCGCGAGCATCGATTAATTCAATGACAACATCGATAACTTTTAAACGATCCTCAATCTCCTTGAGAGCCTTTTTCATATGACCAGGGAACCAATGTACTTGTGATGCCATAAACTTGCCTTAATAGAAAACCGGCCAGGAATAATGGCGGTCGACACATTTATTAATTCCACCATCAAAGGTGATTCGACACGTTCCTTCAATAGCGACAAGAACACCAACGATATTGTCAAAGAAAATTGGCGTTTCTTTATATCCTGAGTCAACGCTGCGGCCTTGACTTGACCAGTTGTCACCCATCACAAAATAGCTGCCCTTAGGAACCGCGAATGGTTCAATTGAAGAGCGACCATATTTTGATTCAGGATTTGGTCGCATCGGGTCTTTGCTGATAGCGCGATTGAAAGGAAGCTTTTTCACCTTGTAAGAAATTTCGTTAACAATGACTGTTTTTGCTTCGTCTCCAAAAATTGCTTTAATAGAACCCGTTCCATCGTCGTGACCATCTCCGTCATCGTCTCTAGATTCTAAAATTATGATGTGATCAATTAATCCAAGAGGAAAAGAGTTGCTTTGATTATTGCTAGTAAAGTAAAAAATTGTTTCTCCACCAAACGCGATAACTCTTTTAATTTTGTATGTAGGATCAGGGCCGTCTGCTTCGGAGTAATCATTGTTATTGCGACTCTCTTCCGAATAATCATTGCTATCCCAAGGAAAATATGTCGTCACAATATCAAATCTTTTGATGTTTTTCCTTGCCCAATCAGTAGTATCAATAATCCCAAAATTTGCTTTATCAGTTCCTTCTCCGCCAAGCAAGGTCGGGCTCATCGAAGTGCCTGATACATAAATTGAACTGAAATAGGTCGAATGAAAAATTAGAGTTGCGCTACACGCAAAAATGCCCACAAGCACCAAATAAATAGCGGCCCATGCAATGCTGCCTATTCTCTTCTTCTTTGTGGTGTTTTGCATAATTCTTATTATAGAAACTATAACTACTCGAATCAATAAAAAAGGATTCGTTGAGAATCCTTAATTTGCTCGGAATTAGAGAATTTCTTTAATACGAGCTGATTTACCTGAAAGTTTGCGAATGTAAGTGATTTTGTTTCTTCTGACTTTGCCTTTGCGAATCACAGCAACTGCTGCAATGGAAGGAGAATGAAGAGGGAAAGTTCTTTCCACTCCGATGCCACTTGACATCTTTCGAACGGTAAACGTTTCACTGATTCCACCACCACGACGGCTGATAACAACACCTTCGAAGTTTTGGATACGAGACTTATTGCCTTCAATAATTCTGACAGACACTTTAACCGTGTCACCAGAGGAGAATACTGGTAAGTCATCTCTCAATTGTGAAGCAGTGATTTCATTGACTAAATTTGTGTTCATAGTCTAACAACGCCTCCTATAACATAAATGTTCTCTTGGTGTTCATTCTCGATTTCGACAGCGGAGCACCCGTATCATGTCGCTAAACATGCTTAATAATATTAACAACCGGTAAACCGTAATTCAATAGCAATTTTATATTTATATAAGGAAAAAGAGCTGTGTAAAGCAAAATTACTTGACACATTAAATCGTTCAGCTTAATATACATTCGGACATAAGGAGGAATTGTTTATGGCAGTTAAGATTAGATTAACAAGAATTGGTCGCCACAAAGATCCTTTCTTCCGTATCGTTGCAGCGGATAGCCGCTATGCAGCTGATGGAAGAATTATTGAGCAAATTGGTTACTTCGATCCTTCAAAAGGAATTGAAAACGTTGTGATTGATGAAGAAAAAGCTCTCAAGTGGTTATCCCAAGGTGCGACCCCGTCTGATTCCGTTCGCTCAATGCTCGCCAGTAAAGGCTTGATTGCGAAACACGCAGAAAGCAAAAAAGTCGGAAAGAAAGTCAAATAATGAACTACGAAAAAGCTATTCACGCGATAATTGATCCGCTCGTCGAAGAACCTGATTTGATTTTCATTAAGACAAACGAATCTGACGACGGAAAAGAATTATCCGTTATAATCGCTACTGCGAAAGATGATATCGCTCGCTTAATCGGTAGGCACGGAAATATCGCTAACGCTATTCGCGAAGTGATTTCTGTCGCTGGTAAAGTTGAGAACAAAAGGGTTCATATCAAATTTGAATCTTTCGTGGAAGAGAAAGAGGATTAATCCTCTTTTTTGAATTATTTATGGAATATTTAGATTTAGGGTACATTACTGGAAGTTTCTCGTTGGACGGCACTCTTAAAGTTAAGTCCATGACCAACCATCCCGAACTTCGCTACCAAACGGGGAAGAATGTTTTTTTGCAAAACCCAAAAACGGCTGTAATATCCAAATTAACCGTCATTTCTTACCGCTCAAGTGGAGATTTTGATTTTGTAAAATTTCAGGAAATTGAAACCAAAGAGCAAGCTGACGAACTAAAAGGTGGCACGCTGAAAGTAATTAAAAATAGAGAGGAACTCGAAAAAGGACATTACTATTTTAGTGATTTAGTAGGTTGTCAGATTATCGAGGAACAAGGCAATATTCTTGGGGTTGTTTCTCAAGTGGAAGAATTTCCCGCTCAAATTACATTGAGAGTAAAAAGACAGGGAAAAGCCGATTTCTTTATTCCTTTTTTAAAAGAATTTATTCTAGAAGTAGATATCTCAAATAAGAAGATTAATATTCGAGTCATGGAGGGAATGTTATGAGAATTACGATTTTAACTTTGTTCCCTCAAATGTTTGATGGTTTTTTGACTAATTCCATCATTAAAAGAGCGATCGCGAAAGACGCTGTTGAAGTGAAGATTGTTGATATTCGCACATTTACAAGCGACAAATATGGGCGTGTTGATAGCGCTCCAGTCGGAGGTGGGGCGGGTTTGATTATGAAGTGTCAACCAATTCTCGACTGTTTAAAAAGTGTCCAGAAAGCCAAAAGTCATGTTGTCTTATTATCACCACGGGGAAAAGCCTTAAATCAGTCAAAAGTCCGTTATTTTTCAGAAAAGATTGAGGACTTAGTTATTATTTGTGGTCATTATGAAGGAATCGATGAAAGAATTAACTACTATATCGATGAGCTAATTTCGATTGGCGATTTCATTCTTACCGGCGGGGAAATTGGGGCGATGGCTCTAAGCGATGCAATTATTCGCTTGCTAGATGGAGTTATCGCGAGTGAGTCAATTGCTGAAGAATCATTTGAAAACGGCTTATTGGAATATCCCCAATACACTGAACCTTATAATTTTGAGGGCTTAAAAATTCCCGATATTCTCTACTCAGGGAATCATCAAGCCATATCCAAATGGCGTAGAAAACAGAGTTTATTGCTCACTAAAAAATTCCGACCCGATTTATTTGAAAATTTTGAGTTAACTAAATTGGATAAACAACTTCTCAACGAACAAGACACTCCGAAATGGGAGGAAGAAGCGATTGAGAAGGGACACAAGTTTATTAAATAATATAGGTTAATATCGTTAGAGCGGAAAACCCATGCCACCTAATCCACCAGGTGGCATTTTTCCACTCTTGCGGAAGGCGTCCATCTTTTTCATTGTTTCTTTCATCGTCTCATATTTTTTGAGCATACGATTCAAGTCAGCGACACTTTTTCCGCAACCATTTGCGATTCTAATTTTACGAGAATATTTTAATATATCTGGATGTTGTCTCTCCTCTGGAGTCATTGAATTGATAATAACCTCGAAATTTCTCATTTCTCTTTCACCCGCTGCTTGTTGCTCGGAAGATATTTTTGGCATACCAGGAATGAGTTTCAGCAGACCACCTAGGGAGCCCAATTTTTGTACCTGTTTAAGTTGGGAAAGCATGTCATCAAGTCCAAAGGAACCCGAGAACATTTTGTTCGCTGCTTTACGCGCTTCTTTTTCATCAATCTCTTCTTTAGCTTTCTCAACAAGAGTAAGAACATCGCCCATGCCAAGGATGCGATCCGCCATACGATCAGGATGAAAAACATCAAGATCGGTCAGCTTTTCACCCACACCGCTAAATTTGATAGGCACACCTGTCATATGTTTAATCGACAAGGCAGCACCACCGCGTGCATCACCATCAAGTTTACTCATCACAACTCCGGTGAGACCTAGTTTTTGATTAAAAGAATCAGCTACGTTGACCGCGTCTTGACCAGCCATCGCATCGACTAATAGTAAAATTTCGTCCGGAACGACTTCTTTTTTGATATCCGAAAGTTCGTTCATTAATTGCTCATCAATTTGCAATCGGCCGGCCGTATCAATAATCAGAACGTCATAATGCTCATCAAAAGCCTTTTGCTTGGCTTCAATAGCAATTTTGACCGGCGAAACACTTGTTCCGCGAGAAAGAATATCGACCCCGACAGTTTTAGCTAACTGTTCAAGTTGATCAATAGCGGCTGGACGATAAACGTCGCCGGCCGCGAGCAATACTTTCTTACGAAGCTTATTTTTCATCAAATAAGCAAGTTTTCCAGTCGTAGTCGTTTTACCAGAACCTTGTAAGCCAACCATCATAATGACAGTGGGTCTTGTTGTTTGATAATTGATTTCGCTATCTTCACTACCAAGTAATTGGGTTAATTCTTCATGAACGATACCGACGAGCATTTGTCCGGGGTTGAGTTTCAAAAGGACTTGCTGACCAATCGCTTTTTCGCGGATGCTTGATGTAAATTCTTTGACGACTTTGTAATTGACATCGGCTTCTAAAAGAGCAATTCGGATTTGTTTGAGCATATCATCCATATTGCTTTCGGTGAGACGAGCTTGACCGCGTATCTTCTTAAAGATACTGGTCAGTTTATCAGTTAAGGATTCAAAAGCCATTATTTAATTATCCTTTCTATATTCTCAACTAGCGAGATGACTTCGCTACTTGGTTTTTGTGTTTTTATTGCTTCAAGGTTTTGTAAAACGTCTTGTTTCTTTTTAAGTGAGTGGAGATGGGATTCGAGACTCTCTAATTTCTTCAAGCCTTTCTTAATTGCGTCCTCAATAGCGGCGCGGGTAACATTGCGGTTGGTCGCAATTTCTCCGAGAGATAAATCATAGGCGAAATAGTCGATTAAAATCTCTTTTTGGGTCGGCGTGAGTAATTCCTGATAGATGTTCAATAAGTCGTTGTAACGGACTGTTTTATTCAAATCATCCATATTACTCACCCACACATAATCCGTAAAGATATTTATCGAGATCGAACTCCTCTAAATCGTCCATTTTTTCACCTAATCCGATAAATCGGACCGGCACTTTAAATTCATCTCGTATGGCCAGGATGATACCACCTTTGCTAGTTCCATCCATTTTTGTGACAATGACGCCAGTTAAGTCGGTTACCTCGGCAAAGGCTTTCGCTTGAACAACTCCGTTTTGTCCAGTTGTCGCATCAATAATTAAAAATGTCTCCTGGGGAGCGCCTTCAATTTCTCTGCCGAGAACGCGTTTAATCTTGCTTAACTCCATCATCAGATTGGTTTTGGTTTGTAGTCTCCCTGCGGTGTCAACAATAACAAGGTCAGCGTTAATTTCGCGAGCCTTTTTCATTCCGTCATAGGCGACAGAGGCCGGATCGGCTTGATGGGCGCCGGTAACAATTTCACAGTTGAGACGTTGAGCCCAAACGGTGAGTTGCTCAACTGCACCAGCTCTAAATGTATCTGCAGCGACAAGTAAAACTTTCTTGCCGTGATGAATATAGCGATAGGCTAATTTGGCAATACTTGTCGTTTTTCCAACACCATTAACACCAACAACTAGAACAACCGTTGCTTCACCAGCTTTAAAAGTGATTTCGTTTTTTATATCGCCCTTTTCGGCATAGCCGACGAACATTCTATCGACCAAAAGTTCGTTGATTAATTGAGGATTAGTAATCTTTTCCTGTCGGCTCTTTTCGAGTACTTCATCAACAATTTTGATGACTAGATTGACTCCGACATCGGATTCAATGAGAATTTGCTCAAGTTCATCAAAATATTCTTGGTTAACTGTTTTATAACGACGCGAAAGTAAATCAAGGCGATTAGAGAAATTTTGGCGGGATTTAGCCATTCCTTGTGAATATTTGTCGACATTCTTGTCTTTCTTATGAAATTTTTCTTTTAAAAAATCAATTAGTCCCATTAGACACTTCTCTTTTCTAGTGCTTTGCGAGCTGCATTTTCTTCAGCGGCTTTTTTACTTTTGCCTTCGCCGGTAGCCAAGACAATATTATTGAATAAAACATTGACTATAAAGGTGCGCTCATGAGCAGGGCCTTTTTGAGAAACGAGCTCATAATGAACGCTATCGCGGTGTTCAGCTTGCATTTGTTCTTGGAGCATCGTTTTGGCATCAGTTAAGTCGAGGTTGGACAACTTCTTTAAGTCGGCCTGAATAATTTTAATGATGAAACGATAGACGGTTTTTATACCGCAATCTAGGTAGATTGCACCAATCAAGGCTTCAAAGACATTCTCTAAAATCTTGTTACTCTTGTTGATTTGATCACTCTGAATAGAATGACCGGCACGAATGTATTCGGAGAGATTCAATTTGCGGGCATAGTCAGCCAAAGTTTGACTCTTAACTAAATAGCTTCGAAACTTGCTCATTTGGCCTTCATCCATTTCTGGACAACGTTTGAAAATCAAATCAGCAGTGACGAAATCAAGGACAGCGTCTCCCATATATTCCAGTCTCTCATAATCGCAGTGAACGGTGTTGGCATCAGCATTGTAAGAAGGATGCGTAAGAGCTAGTTCGTATAATTTCAAATCACGTGGTCTAATTCTTAATTTGTTCAACAAGTCTTTAATATCAGACATTGCTCATGCCCTCCTTAATCTTATCGATAACTTTATTTTCGGCGAGTTTCTTAGCGACATCTAAAGCGCATTTAAAAGAATAGGCATCCGAGCTACCATGTGCTTTAACGACAACTCCATTAAGTCCAAGAAGCATCGCACCTCCAGTGCTCTTGTAGTCCATCGTTTCAGCGATTTCTTTAATGCCCTTTCGAACATGTAAATAGCCTAACTTGGTCCAGAAGTTTTTCTTGAACGCCTTCTTCATAAGGCTCGACATAAATTTGGCTATACCTTCGGTACCTTTAAGGAAAACATTTCCGGTGAAACCATCAGTGACAATGACATCGGCCCGCCCATCTAGAGCGACGCGCGCTTCAATATTACCTTGATAACCAGGGAAGTCTTTGAGCAACTTCTGCGCCTCTTTAACTTCCGGGGAACCTTTACCTTCTTCAGTTCCATTACTTAACAAGAAAACTTGCGGTTCTTTAACACCAAAGACGGATTGGGAATAAAGTCTTCCCATGACTGCAAATTGATGAAGCTCTTCTGGAGAGTTCTCGTTATTCGCACCGATATCCAAAATAACAACTTTCTTGCCTTTAATATATGTCGGGAAAGGAGCGACTAGCGCGGCCCGTTTGACTCCGGTAATAAGTTTTAAGGTGATAGTTGAAGCGGCTAAAAATCCACCGGTAGATCCACAGGAAATGATGCCATCTAATTGCTCATCCTTTAGCAATTTGAGAGCCACCATCATCGAAGAATTTCTCAGGCGCATCACTTCTAAAGCACCGGCTTCCATTGGAACGATGTCCGGGGCATGAATGATGCGGCACTTACCTTCTAAGGCGGTCAAATCTTCTTTTCGACCAACAGCAATAATTTCCACATTGGGATTTTGTTTTAGAAAATCAAGAATGCCTTCGACGATGACACCACTTCCTAAGTCTCCACCCATTGTATCGACAACTAATTTCATAATTGGTAAACCTCAATAATCTATTTTATCATGATATCGAAAAGTAAAACAATTTAGATTGTTTTTATAGACAATTGCTAATTTATGTTTAACCCTTGATTAAAGGATCAGAAATAATCTCTTTTTCAATCTTTTTTACGAGCCACTGATACTCATTTTTTTCGCGGTTTTTTAAGATATCTCGCGCATCATCGCGAGCGGTTGAGAAAATGCGGAAATCATCAATAACATTAAGGAATATGAAAGATGGAAGTCCCGACTGTTTATATCCAGTTAATTCTCCCGGACCACGTAATTTTAAGTCCGCCTCGGCAATGACAAAACCATCGTTGGTCTTTACCAATGTTTCAAGTCGTTTGACTTTCTCCTGGTCGTCAGTTTGACCAAAAGCGAGCAAGCAAACTGCTGGATAGCCATCTCGGCCAATTCTGCCTCGCAACTGGTGTAATGAAGCAAGGCCAAAACTCGAGGCATCGTATATTACCATTAAACTAGCTTCAGAAATATCGATACCAACTTCAATTACGGGCGTCGATACTAGAATCGGTTTGGCGCCATTTCGAAAGTTTTCGAGAGCCGCTTCTTTCTCTTCCTGTTTCATTTTTCCATGCAAAAGAGTGACTTTTTGCGGGTATTTCAATAAGAAGTGAGCAAAAAGCTTCTCCACCGAGTAGCGTCCATCTTCCCGATAATTAATCAGGGGAGCGACAATATAAACACGACGGTTATCTCCTAAAGCTTTACTAATTGAGCGATAGATTTCTTCATCTTCAGAAGTGACAATTTTGGTTGCAACAGTTCTTTCTTGATGAGGGAAAGAGGTGAGGGTCGAAATATCTAAATCGCCATAGATGGTAAGGGCTAAAGAGCGGGGAATCGGGGTTGCTGACATCATCAGTAAATCGGCGTGTTCACCTTTATTGGCCAAAGTAATTCTTTGGTTGACTCCAAAACGGTGCTGTTCATCAATAACCGCTAAACCAAGAGAGGAATAAGTGACGGATTTTGAAAAGAGGGCATGGGTGCCAATTAAGATATCGAGCGTTCCATCTTTTAAATCATCCTTGATTGTCTTTTTTTCAGATGCGGGAGTGGAGCCTAATAGGAGTCCGATTTTAATTTTAGTAGAAGCAAATAATTTCACAGCATTCGCGTAATGTTGTCTCGCTAAGGCGTCAGTCGGTGCCATAATCACCCCTTGGTCACCCCGAATATAATTCGCGTAAAGAGAAATAAAAGCAACTAAGGTTTTACCTGTTCCAACATCACCTTGGAGCAAACGATACATCAATGAAGATTGATTCATATCTTCGATAATCTCGCTCGCGGCGTTCTTTTGATCTTCGCTTAAAGTATAAGGCAGACTCTTTAAAAACGGTTCGCAAAGCGATAAATCAATTGGTTCTTTCTTGATTTTGGCGAGGGATTTATTTGCCTCGCGTATACATTGGTTCTTTAAAGAAAAGATGAGGGCTTCTTCGTATTTTAAATGGCGATATCCTTGGTGAATATCCTCATTCCTCTTTGGAAAATGAATTGCCCAGAGAGCTTTTTCTTTATCGATGAGCCGGTATTTTCTTTGGTAAGAAAAGGGCACTGAAGAATAGATTTTTCCTTCGAGTTCCTTGAGGGAACGATTTACAAGCGATGAAAAGAGATGATTCGGATAATCGCTAGGAAGTGAATAGACGGCTCGATATCTTTCTGAAGAAGAAACCTCACCTTTAACGATATTGACCATGTTGATTTCGTTATTTTTCTTATCAAAAACACCGATTAAGGTATAGGTTTCATTAACCGTAATAATTTTTATTAAGTAAGGCCGGTTAAAAGCAATGACCCGGAAGTAAGTTCCTTTTAAGGTCATGAATTCGAATTTTACAAGTGACAAACCGCGATGTTTAACCAGTTGGGAAACGCTAATAACTTTGCCAAGAAGCACTACTTTTTGTTTATCGATAAGATTTCTTTCCGGCGTATAGGAAAAATCATCATACCTTCGAGGTAAAAGCGAGATGACATCGTAAGCCGAATATATTCCCATCTCGTAAAGGAGATGATTTAAGCGAGGGGATTTGGTTAATTTGTTACTCATTATCTTAATTATTAAAAAGGAAAAGAAAAATAGCAAATCTTTTGATTTGCCATTTTCTCATATCTACCTTATTCAACTCCGATTAGGAAGGAATAGACTGGTTGTTTGCCGTTGTGGATGTCGACATCGACTTCTGGATATTTATCTTCCACGTAGCGTTTGATTTGTTCAATTTCTTTGTCGGTCACATCTTCGCCGTAGATGATGGTAATGATTGAGCTATCTTCGTCAATCATCTGATCAATCAAGTAGCGGCAAGCGCCAATTTTGTTTGGTGAATCAATGACGATATCCTTTTCAAAAATGCCGATGTAATCATCTTTTTTGACATTGATATCGCCGAATTTTGTATCGCGAATCGCGAAAGTAACTTCTCCTGATTTGACGTTCTTCAGAGCGGATTTCATCTCGTGGAAGTTCTCTTCTGGGTCAGCATCTTCATTAAACATAATCGCCGAACTGATTCCTTGAGGAATCGTCTTGCTGGGAACGACGTAGACGGTGACATCTTTATCGTCGATCACATCGGAAGCTTGAGAAGCCGCCATGACAATATTGGAATTATTAGGGAAAATATAGACATTTTCAGCATTAGCTTTTTTAATCGCGGTCACAAAATCTTCGCTGGAAGGGTTCATTGTTTGACCGCCCTTGACAATGATGTTGATGCCAATTTCTTCGAAAAATTCATCAATACCATCGCCGGAGGAGACAGCAATGATCGCATATTTGGATTTTTCTTTCTTCTCTTCTTCAGGTTCGCCGACGAGATCGTGGTGTTCTTCCACTACTTCACCAGTTGCGAGAGCGTGATGCTGTTCGGTCATGTTTTCAATTTTCAACTTAAGGAATTCGCCGAATTGCTGCGCGTAAGTCAAGACTTCGCCTGGGTTGAGGGTGTGAACGTGAACTTTAACAATTTCTTCATCATGGACGACAACGAGTGAATTGCCACGGCTCTGGAGAATGGTTACGAAACGTTTCTCGTTAAATGGCTTTTTCACGCTGTCAGGTCCTAGTGACATGATGAACTCGGTACAATAGCCAAATTCTTCTTCTTCCATCGAGGCACCCGCCATTTTGATCGGAGTTTCACCATGAGTGGAAGTCGCTTCAAGGCGTTCGACAACCTTACCTTCAAGGCCTAATCGGAGACCTTCAAAAATCTTCAATAATCCCGCACCGCCGGAATCGATAACGCCGACTTCTTTCAAGATGGGGAGGAGATCAGGGGTTCTTTTCAACGACTCGCGGGCTTCTTTAATTAACACATCCATTGCTCTTTCAATGGAAAAATCTTTCTTAACAACTTTGGAGAGCACTTCGCTAGCTTCTCTCATTACAGTGAGAATAGTTCCTTCTACGGGGCGAACAACCGCTTTATAAGCGACCTCAACGCCTTTTTCAAAGGCGCGGGCAAATTCAACTGCATTAGCTTCTTTTTTATCTTCTAAGCCTTGAGCAAAGCCACGGAAAATCTGCGAGGTAATAACTCCGGAGTTACCACGTGCCCCCATGAGAAGGCCACGGGAAAAAGCTTTGGCGATTTCAGCGACACTTTCGTCGCTGCGATTTTGAATCTCTTTGACTCCGCTGGTCATGGTGAGATTCATATTCATGCCAGTATCTCCGTCAGGAACAGGGAAAACGTTTAATGCGTCGATTTCAGGATACGAATTGTAAAGGTTATTCGCTCCTGAAATGAGCATTTTCTTAAGGTCTTGTCCAGTAAGTTGTTTCATTTCAATTTTCTAAGAGGCTAAATCATAGGCATAGACATTAATGTAGCGACATTGTCCTGGGTAGTAATGGTTGAGAACATACTTGACCATCTTCTGACAAGAACGGAGAGTTTCTGTTATCTTCAAACCAAAAACGACCACTACATAAATGTCGATCGAAAAATTTCGATCATCATAAAATTTGATTTTTATACCTTCCTCTTTTTTTCCTTTCGTTTGAGAAATATTTGCTATTTCTTTAATGCCATAGCAAGGAACAATCGCTTCCTTAATCGTTGCGATGAGGGCTTCCTCGGAAATTTTGGCAGTTTGTTTATTCGGTTCGTTTGTTTTCATAGTTACCTAAGTTAGGTTATTCAATTTTACAAAGTAAAAGAGATATTGTCAACCAGGGGCTAATTTATGAAAAGCTCCTCACTAAGTTGACTTAGAAATTGGGATCCACTTTATGTGCGATGCGGAATGCCGGGATATCGAAGAACAAGGACGAGAAAAATCCGACGGCCAACATCCCAGGCAAGCTTCTCATCCAATGAAATACCCAAACGGGTATATCGATCCAAACCCCGCTGATCAGCGAATTAAAAACCGCTAAGACGGGATTTAAAATCATGAAGTAAATGAATGAAGTGAAGAGAATCGCGAGAATACGATACAAAATATTGTGAGTAAAAGTCTCGTTTTCAACGCCAAAAAGACCGGTAAACCACTTGCCTAGTCCAACGAGGGGAACAAATAAAGAAATCAAGATGGCAACAGGTAAAGAGACAGCGTAATTCAATAAGAATTCATTCCAGATAATATTTCCGTTATTATTCGAAAAATTCGCTGCCAGACAGAGACAGGCGCTCACCGGAATATTGCACAATAACGCGTAAATGACACTTGCTTTGGTTACTTTCATAATAAGACCGGGTAGATTATATCATAGATATAATAAAGAGCAAGGAAGATAATCATTTATCGTAATTTTTCATAGGCTCGAAGGAGGGCACTAAAGTCTTCTTCTGCGTTCGCGTATGTGACGATAAGATGATTACCAAAATTGTTCTTGAAGAGAGTGTAAAAATCATATTGATCGAGTTGAATGACAATTTGGGTGCGGCAGTAGCCGGGCAATGAAGGGTTTTCAATAATCTTTGCTGAGAAGACCACTGAATTTTCTAAGAGCTTTCCGTCCTTTAAAAATAGTTTGCAGATGGTGATATCATCTAACGGCATCGTCCCTTTAACTCCGATACCGAGATTGCTCTCAAAATGGGTGAGTAGCTCGTACTTGGAAACCATATTTAAAGGAATCGTGCAGTGGGCAAGGAGCATTGTCGAATTATCTAAATCGAATTTCGAAGGGTTGGCTTGAAAACAAGGTTGACCTGTTAAAGTGGTCAGCATATGCATTGTCAGCATGCTCGGAACATCTCCTTCACAAGTCGCAGTGATACCTTCTTCGTTAAGAATTGCGAGTGCCAAACAGGAAGTGTTTTTGTATTTGCCGAGGAGATCAAAACAACGGATGGTTAAGCCGTTGAGATGGTACTTCTCAATCAGTCGTTTGAGAGCTCCATAAATATAGCAAGCTCCATCGAGAACTTCCTTGTTTTTAAATTTGGTTTTTAGTTTATCGAGATGTGGGACATTTCCCATTTTTTTCTTCTCAATCTCGCTCATTAACTCATCCATCCCAATATTTACGATATTTATTTTGAAATAATCATAGACAGTGGGAGCATCGATGTTCGATGCGATGAGCCAATCAGAGGGTTGTCCAATCACTCCTAAATTGTTGTCTTTCAGGGCGATCAAGGCGTGAGCAACGCGGGCAAAATGTTTAATTTCATTCGCGCACTGTTCTTCCGTTCCGGTGATGAGGAAGGCATCCTTGCCGTGCTGGGAACAATAGGTTTTGATTTCTAAGCTAGCGGGTAAAGAGTTATTCTTGCCGTTAGAAAGGAGGTAAACAAACTTTCCGAGGCGATCGAAAATGTTGAGAAATTTTGTTTCGCTGCCACCGGTCTCGACAAAGACAATCGTCATGATCGGATCTGGGGCACTCTCTTTTATGATAAAATCCTCGTCGATGAGGATGTTGTTGATTTCTTCAATAAAGTTAGTGGTTTCTTTAATCACTTCTGGCTCCCGTCCATCAAGGACAGTTCTCAGGCGAATTAGATTGATGTTCATATGGTTTTTACCTCGGTTTTATTCTATCTTAATGAACTAATAAAAAAAAGCCCGGCAGCTCGCTATTTTGTCCTTGCGGATATCGTCGCCACTACGGTGCTTAACTTCTGTGTTCGGGATGGGAACAGGTGTATCCACCGCGCCATCACCACCAGACTTTTTTTCAGAGAGTAATTGTTCTCTCAAAACTGAATATTATCACATGTTGCTTTGCTTGTTAATTAAAACCTTAATTTTAATTTTTCGATTAAAAATCTTAGAAATTAAGACCTCGACCTATTAGTATTAGTCAGCTTAATGCCTCACAGCACTTACACTTCTAACCTATCAACCCGCTAACTTTGCGGGGGTCTTACTTCTTGCGAATGGGAAGTCTAATCTTTAGGCTGGCTTCACGCTTAGATGCTTTCAGCGTTTATCCATTCCGTAGGTAGCTACCCGGCCATGCCACTGGCGTGACAACCGATATACCATTGCTACGTCCGTCCCGGTCCTCTCGTACTAGGGATAGATCCTATCAAACTTCCTGCGCCCACGACAGATAGGGACCAAACTGTCTCACGACGTTTTGAACCCAGCTCGCGTACCACTTTAATTGGCGAACAGCCAAACCCTTGGAAGGTACTTCCCCTCCAGGATGTGATGAGCCGACATCGAGGTGCCAAACCTGATCGTCGATGTGAACTCTTGGATCAGATCAGCCTGTTATCCCCAGGGTAGCTTTTATCCGTTGAGCG
>JAAYDH010000046.1 GCA_012729405.1 Erysipelotrichaceae bacterium | reverse complement strand
GACAGGCCAATTAATGGCTGGCACACCTCACCCCCCTGCCCCCCTCTGAAGAGGGGGTAAAGGCAGATTGCTTCGCTTCGCTCGCAAAGACGGCCCAAGTCGCATTGACGGGGAAGGAGCCGTCATCACGAGCCTCAGTTGCGAAGCGATCTCTCCGGGGATTTCCATCAGGCATTCGCGTCACCTTTCACTCGCCAGGGAATGGGGAGTTTTTACCCTTCCTGCCCCAGAAGCGAAGCGTAAGGGGTTGCAGTTTTTGCGGTTTTTACCCTTCCTGCCCCAGAAACGAAGCGTAAGGGGTTGCAGTTTTTACCCTTTTTACCCTTCCTGCCCCAGAAGCGAAGCGTAAGGGGTTGCAGTGTTTTCTGATAGTGCAAAAAGCCCTCTTGAGTGCAAAAACCCTATTTTGTTAATGTGCTTTGCCCGCCGCCGCCAAGCGTGCCTTCGTATTATAGCACATGTGTTCTATTTGGGGTAGGGGGTATTTTAGGAATCCGAAATGACTATTATTCTTCTCTGACAGTTGCTTTCATTAACTTTGCCAATGTTGTTACGAATGGACTGGAAGAAGCTCTGCCTTTTGGGAAACCATCCAAATCCTTCAGATTCCAGATCACGTTTTGAAATGCGACTTGGCTGTTCTGTCTTATACTAAAAACTAGATAATGGTCATGTCTTGGATTTGGATAACTTTTCCTTTCTAACTCCTCTTTAGACATTGTTATCGGTTTGGGGTCTTTAATATCGAAGATCACTTTTGTTTCTGACCCATTCGCATCATGAAGCAGTAAATACCTAATATCGGAGAAATCTAAAGAGAATTTTTCAGTTTCTTTTTCCTCCTCCCTTGATGTTAATCGTATATTGTAAAGACCATTCTTCTCGATCCACTCCATATGTCGTTGGTCTTTGACAAAACCTATCAAACAGCGCTCATCAGCTGGAGGTCTTACCCGTTTTTCATCGTATTTTTCAGGTAGTTTTTCCCGAACTTCAATTGACGGGGAGGATTGTGTGGCAAAAATATGATAAGTTGTTTCCTCATATTTTGATGCACGGTTTAGCAATTGGTCTAAGACCTTCTCCAAGAATTCTTTTAATTCCGCTGACCCCTCATTCCCTTTAGCTGGCCTGAGTGTAAATGCTCCGAGCCCAGGAATAATTTCATGATATCCTCTCCAGATTTTATTTTCGGTGCCTGGGTATAAGATATAAGCACCTGCGGTCCTTCGGATAGCATCCTTGTAAGCATGCATTTTAATAAGGTCCATTCGCTGAAAATCACGAATTTCTTCGTCATTATCAATTTCATCCAGACTTCTTTCGTTGTCCTTTGGTCCAAATGCTTCAGTAATGTTATCAACTCTGTACTTTGCATCAAAATGGATATGGACGATCAGCTCCTGCTCTTCTGCTTCTTGCTGTGAAAAGCCGACAGGCCAGAATGACAATGTGTAATCTGGCCTCATCGTCCTAGTCCAACTGCCCTTCTTCGGATAATTCTCATCGTCAGTGCCTGAGAAGGTCTGGTTATAACAAAACTCGACTTCAATTTCTCGTGTGGCATATTTGCATACCCTCTGAATTCTGGTGCAAAAGCCTGCATTTAAATTCAATTCGAGCCCGTCGTTTGAAGGCTTGATCAGTTCTGAAAAGCAATCGCTGAAATCAGGAAAAACCTCCGCTATTATTCGCAGAAGTTTGAAATAGACCCAATACTCATACAACTTTGCTATATCCTTTTTTCCCGCGATGAATACACCATCTCCACCCGACCATGTTAATTTTGAACCCAAATCAAACATAAGCCAGGATTTAAAAACCTCTCTATAGCCCTCCTTTTTTTGGAGTACAGGACTGTTCAATGCTAATGATCTTGGTCTTGAAACTGATTTAAACAAATCTTGAGAAATTACATTGCGAAGGCGGTTGGTTAAAATTTCAGCCTCAATTTTTTCCCTGCTGCCATCTAGCAATTTATCTTTGACATATTGGCAAATAAGAAAATATTCTGTCAATACATGCTTTACGAATTGATTTTCCGGTGTATCAATGGAATCTTCCTTTACTTCGTAAGTAATTCGGGAAGGAAGGGAAGAAATCAAAATATGGCTTTGCAAATCAGAAGGTACAGGGACCCGACTCTTATTGGATGCGAATTGGTTTATTGTTTTTCTCGAAAACTTGTGTGATTTTCTAATGTCAGAGGTAACTTCCGTTGAGGTCCATTGAGTAACAGGAGAGCGGATAATTCGATTAACCGCCTCAAAGAATTCATCTGTACCGATAATAGAGTTGATGAAAGCAAATTTCTGATAAAGCGACCTGTGATCAAGATCATAATTTGGTGCAATCGCTTGCACAATAGGTGAAGAATGTCGCAAAACCAGATCGATGCTGAAATTAGTGATCTCTTCTAGCATTAAACGATATTCTGTCCGGTAGTCCGTCTTCTTTGAACGTATTTCAACAATGAAAATCGCTGTCCTAGCAGGCTCACTTATCTTATACCCCGTGAAAGCGAGTGTGCCTGTGTAATTCCCTGGTTTGATTAACCCTCGATTGTTATCAGGTTTTGTAAAAGGGGAAATTAATCTCGGGACCTCACGAAGTTGGAATCCTTCTGAGATTTTGTAATGATACGAACAATTTTCCTGAAGTTGGACGTTTGCTTCACCCCAATTTTCAGCTTCTAGATCTGAAATTAGATTAAGGTAATCGCTTTGAGAATCCCGATAGATGATTAACTCTACAGGCTCGTCTCCAACTCTTCCATTCAGCCTGGCTTCTTCCACTATGCCTCTGAAAAACTAGTAAAGCCATCCTGGATAACTTGTCGGTGCATCCGAACGATTTTGTCTATAGAAACAGGAAGGGCAACGTTATTATTTCCAACAATTTCTTTTTTTCTGGAGACATAATCATTGATCTCTTCACCTTCTGCATTCGTAAGACACAATTTGAATATTGAGATCAAGGTTTGCTCAAGTTTTCTACGCGAACCATGAATTTTTGGTAGCAATTTTGACACAACTGAGGCATCGATGATGTTGTTTATGTTAATGGTTTCATCCTCATTAAACATGCTCAGGATTGCCCCATAACGATAAATTTCAGAAGCAGTACGATATCCAAATTCACTTCCTAGATTTTTTAATTCATCAAAGAACAGAGAGATTTTACTTTTGAGTTCTTCAGAATGATCGAAATCTCCATAAGTCGCATTGGCCTTTTCCAGAAAGTCCATAGCCATTCCTGCCCCTTTAAAGTTAATGTTTGAAGTATCAGCTTTAATTGGATTATCTAAGAAACCACGCATATCTTCTGAAGAAACCCGAAATTCGTGCACAAACGCCCTGTCTAAAACCTTTGGGCTGAACATATAGGTTGTCTCGTCAACATTGACAGTGCCGATGATGAATAGGTTTTTTGGTAAAGAGATGCTAGCAGGCACTTTGCTTCCATTCCAATCCGTTGGGTCGTCAGGATGAAGCAGAATTTTTTCTTCAGACTCCATTGCGCTCAGAAAATCCGCGAAATACCTCTCAACATGACTGAGGTTCATTTCGTCCAATATCAGGAAATAGGGTCTTTTCGGGTCCTTCTTAGCCCGAAGTAAAAGGTCAATAACGCCCGTATCAGGTTTTACATAAGAGCCTGTTACAAGTGCGTTGGAAAAACCGAGCAGAGGCTCTCTGTTAGTCCAGTCAGCCCCAACGGGCACCAGACAGACTTGTTCAGCACTTTCAGCAATCCAATTTGCAAAAGTTGTTGCAAGCTTTGTTTTCCCGGATCCAGACAATCCAGTTAGGATAGTAAATTTTTTTACCATTAAGGAAGCCACAAACCGCAAAACAAACAGGTCGTCAAATTTAAGGTTGGATTCTTTTAATGCTGCTATGAATTTGCCAAGAACGAAAGATTTTAAAACTAGAGGCTCCTCGGCTATTTCGTTTATGAGATTCATGATTAGCTTGCCTTGAGTTTCAGTAACCGCAAAATTGGTCCCCTGTGGAGATTTTATGACTGAAAGCTCTCTCAGTTCGGGAATCTGTGTTAATTGTTCTTTTAACAAGGGAGGGGATAGAATCTTTTCGATATTCATATCTACCACCGAACGACTGTGACCCTCAGCTCTCCCCATCGGATAAAACTCGTCAGCTAGTGGGAGCTGTTCCTGGTCATAAGGTGAAGATTTTACTTCCGCAACTGCATATATTCCCGCATCCTCACCTGATGCCCAGAGAAAAACCGTATCCCCTTGTTTTATCTCAGCCTTATACCTTGAGACAGTAAAGTACATGGTTGTATATTTGTTTATTGCTCCAACAATATCGTAATATTGTGGGTTGGACTGAAAAATCCAATAGCGTTTCTCGGGATTATAGGCTGGGCTTTTAGTCTCAGAAGCTTTTTTCATATCGCCATAGCTTTCTTGATCAACTTTTGGGAGTTTCATATAAATATCAATCATCATTCGTAGATCTTCGACGAATTCTTCTTCAGAGGGCAGGCTTCCAGACGTATAGAGTTTGTTGATGATTGTTCCGGGTTCATAATCTAAGCCAGTCCCAGATGGTGCAAGATCAATATCGTCTATTAAAGAGAACCCTCGTTCAGATAATCTGATTTTGTCATCCTCTGACAAGGAATTTCTAAAAAATAGAGATCTTTCTCTTAAAACGCTTTTCCCTTTACTTTTCTTGAGTTCATTAAAAATCTGGGAAACACCTTGATTTAAGGTGAGGTAGACCCCACTCATGTCTTTTTTAAACAAAAAAACTATATATTCGCCGGCTTGAATAGTAGCCGGTCTATTTTGATCAAGAATAGCTATCCAGGGCACATTTGCCCACGCACCTATTGCATAGCCATATCGAGTTGTCAGACTAACATAATCGCCGAACAGAAGTGCGGCAGATTGCTGGAGGCTTAGAAATATTGAATCTACAACACTTCGGTTTTGGTCTCTTTTTGCTGACAGATAATTGTCTAAAAACTTTTGGAAATTATCTCTGAGATGAGTACCGCCGTCAATTGGTAACATAAACCCTCCCATTCACTTATTCCGTTTGTTTAATTGTATCCAATTATTTATCTTTTTTTACCACGAAAACACTCAAGTATCATCCAATTAATTGAGTTGATGATTTCCCATCAGGAAGGAAGAATGATTTAATTTGGAGGTTGCGATCGGTGCTCGTTACCTTTTGGACTGGCTTCGCACCCCACCCCCCTGCCCCCCTCCGAGGAGAGGGTGAGGGTTTTGTCAGCCTGAGGAACGAAGGATCTTGGTTTTCCAAGGGTAAGATTCTTCGCTTTGCTCAGAATGACAGATTAAGGGCAGATTGCTCAAAGAACTCCTGCATAGGTTTTTCCCAATCGTCGAAACTGAGATCATCCCAACCTGCTCTTACTATAGCATAATGATTGTTTATTCTCACAGTTTTGAGGACAAAGATACTAACTAAATCACATTGGAAGAGATCCCTTCTTGAAATGCCTTGTTGGCAATTTGCGGGGAAGAGCTATGTTGAATGATGCGAATTATGGGATGGTTTTTCTCCGTTTTCTGCACTAGAAAGGTATTCTTCAACCGCTTCTCTCAATACATGTGACAGATTTAACCCCATATTACGAGCTTTAACACTCATCCAATAAGGAATAGTAAGGTTTTTTCTAACTAGTTTATTGTCTAACTCATTTCTATAGTGATCAAAATCAACATCAACAACAGAGACTAAATCGTCACCTCCGATAATTTTTGCATCTTTTGCAGAAATCGGATCAGGCAAGGTCTCTCCTTTATCAAGTTTGTCAATTCCTGCTGCGCCAATAGCGTCACGCGCCATTTCTATTGCATCATACTGAGTGGACCCGTAAGTATTTATCTCAAAGCCAGGAATATCTACTATGTAAACATCACCAACTTCTCGAAGAATTACAGGATACGTTGATTTCATTTCATCTCCTTCGGGTTATCGCTTTTAAATTGCGAAATACCATTTCTGCTTAAGATTGCTTTTACAAGTGGCTCAGGTATTTCGTTGTGCCGAGGTATGGTTTCTTGTTTAGAACCATTTCGGTAAACGTCATGCTTCTTACCGTGTCGGGAAAAAGACCAGCCATTTTCTTCAAGCAATCTAATTAAAACTCTCCGTTTCACAAACCGATTATATGCGTATCAATGCGCATTGTCAAGAATAAATCTATGCCTTTTCTATACATTTCCCATTCTATCTACCTTTGTTTTTTTACCGGTCATAACTACAATCGACAAAAAGACCTGCCCGATCGCTTTGGCGGGAATCGTCAGTCGGGGATATGGAGTTTAGGCTTGGGAACAAGGCAATCCTGAACCACAGGCGAATGGGCGCGAGCTGCACCTGTTTAAGCAGCAAAACTCAGGGCTTTATCAATATTTGGGTCAGTTTGATTATGCTTCTCATGCGATTATCGAAGGAAAAGACAGCGAAAACAACATTCGCAAGCTGATTCAATTTACATTGAAAAAAGTATAAAGCATTTAGTGGTTGTAACTTCGGCGAATTGGCTGATCCCATTCGCTACGCTCTTGGGACAGGTGGTTGGCGAATCCCACCCCCCTGCCCCCCTCCGAGGAGAGGGTTTTGCCATCCTGAGGAACGAAGGACCTTGAATTTCGAAGGGCAAGGTTCTTCACTTCGTTCAGAATGACAGATTAAGGGCAGATTGTTTCGCTGCGCTTGCAATAACGACCTTAGTCATAATGACCGGGGAGAGGGGCGTCATCGCGAGCTTCTTTTGCGAAGCGATCTCTCCGGGTGGTCCCGTCAGGTGTTTGCCGGCTGGTCTATTCGATCTTCCAATTTAGAACGTTTGTGCTATAATACTGCCTGGACGCCTTTCTAAAAGGTGCTGGACTTTAACAACCAGGCGGTTTTACCACCCGGAAAGCGATCTTGCACTATCAAAAAACGGTGGTATTAGTGGTAAAAGTGGTAAAAGCTCATCAGTCATGTTTGACCGGTTCATTTCGTTTTCGGCGGTGGCAGGTAAAGAGGAAAGAAGGATTCTTCACTTCGTTTAGAACGGCAGACCGGGATTGCTTCGCTTTGCTCAGGATGACAGAGGAGAGGGATTC
>JAAYDH010000052.1 GCA_012729405.1 Erysipelotrichaceae bacterium | reverse complement strand
TCGCCATTCCACCGGTCAAGATAATTAGTGACCAAGTATTTTTTATCGAAGTTGATCGGATATATTTTCACTCCTGAAGCGAGTGATTCACCACCCACCGCGCGAGTTGCGGTCTCGAATTGATTTTCAATGCTATAGGATCCTCCCATCATCTTGGTGATTACATCACCAAAGGGTCCGGTCGAACCTCCGGAAAGATTTTCCATATTAATGACCGTCAATGCTGAATCGACATTAAACAATGACTGGAGAGTTTCAATTTCGTCGGTGTCTTCATTTTGTTGTCTATAGTTGAAGGAATAATAGAAAGGAGTCATCAAATTATAAGTTGATTTCCACTTGCTCTTTTGTTCATTGCTCAAAGGCACTCCGCCGATTTCCTCAGGAACCACAGAATAGATGTTTTCGTATGAATTTTTCAAAACATCGTTAATTCCGCTAGCTTCAGAATCTAGGAGAATCATTTCTTCCATCGCTGGAGAGACGACGAAACCAGTTTCTAAACATCCATATTGGACATTTTCTTTCGCGGTTAAGATGCCAGAGATTTTAATCTTGCGGCCACCTTCATCGCGAAGGGCTTGGAGACTGCTAGCTTCTTCCTCGTGATAGTTATAGTAGTAAGGAATATCCGTCACGACTCCTTGAGCCATGAAGTTATTTTCGATGTTTTCCCGAGTGTTTAAGGGATTAGGAACAAAGGTATAGCCTGTCTCGTAAGGAACATAGATGAATTCCTTTTCCATCAATTCTTCTTCGCTGTAGCGAGTCGGAACATCGATAGAAGGGAATTTGTTTGTCACTCCTCGAGCGTATTTGTTAATTAAATAAACGAACTCGTCTTGGGTGTAATAACCAAGTTGGCCTAGAAAAATATCAGTCACTTCGCGATCCTTAGATACAACAAGCATCATCTCATCTTCTTCAGTGGCTATGTCGCCAGCTAATAAATCGTACTGCGAGAGAATATAGTCCGGATTGTCCGGGGATGAAAAGAACACATCAGTTAACAACTGAATAATACTCGCATATTCGGAAAACGGAGTGTTTTTAACGATGCGAATGTACATTGATTCCAATTCTTGGAGGGATAAGACGCGGTTAATACCAGCTGTATCTTCCGGATCTGAATCGGTCAAATTGACTTCAGTGTACATGTTTAACTTGAAGTTAATACCATAATCTTTTTCCATCGCCGAATAGTATTCTTTTGGCATATCGCCAACGAAATCGATGTAATCCTGATTGATCGTGTTATTAATCATGAAGGTTTCGAGATTGTCTTTTTGCTTAGTTAAATATTCAATCATCGAATCGACGTTGATGTACCCATCTTCATACGATTCAGCTGCCGCTTCTGATAGAGCGGTTTGGCTGAAAGAGGCCATTAAATTGGCCATGTCAAGGCTACTTTTTTGAATGGCAATTGGGTTGCCAGATAGCATATCATCTTGCATTGAGTGAATATAAGATTTAACACCGGTTGACACCGCTAAAACAGCGGAGACGCCTATGATACCAATGGAGCCGGCGATGCAAACTAAAGCCGTTCTTTTGATTTTGGCTAATAAATTTCTTCCCGATAAACTAAAAGCAGTTAAGAAAGACATCTTAGCTTTGACTTGCGGTTTTAGGCTTTCGCGATGGCTCTTAACACCCTTTGCTTCTTCTTCATCAGAATAGGGGCGAGAATCGTCAGTTACGACACCATCTTTCAATCTAATGGTACGAGTCGCATAACGATTAGCTAAATCTGGATTGTGGGTGACCATGATGACCAAACGATCTTTAGCAATCTCTTTTAAGAGATCGACAATTTGGAGTGAGGTCTCGCTATCAAGGGCACCAGTGGGCTCATCAGCAAGAACGATTTCAGGGTTGTTGACGAGAGCGCGAGCAATCGCCACGCGCTGCATTTGACCACCACTGAGCTGGTTGGGCATCTTTTTATACAAACCTTCGAGACCGACTTTATCGAGGGCCTCTTTGGCTTTCTTGCGGCGTTCGGCTTTTTTATATCCGCCAATGGTTAAAGCTAATTCGACATTTCCTAAAACAGTGAGGTGACTGACCAGATTATAAGATTGGAAAACGAAACCGACTGAGTGGTTACGATAAGTATCCCAGTCGCGGTCGTTATATTGCTTTGTTGAACGTCCTTCAATAATCAAATCTCCGCTCGTGTAGCGATCGAGTCCACCGGTGATGTTTAATAGTGTGGTTTTGCCACATCCGGAAGGACCTAAAATCGCAACAAACTCGTTGCGGCGGAAGTTAATCGAGACATCTTTCAAAGCGTGAACAGTGGGCTGGTCCCTTAAAGGATATTCTTTATTGATATGTACAAGCTTTAGCATTGCCAACCTCCTCAATGAAGTATTCTTCATTATTTGTATCTATAATAGTTAACAATTCTGACTTTATTGTCAATCAATATTTAAAAAACTCTAAGCGAAACTTAGAGTCAATATGCTATTAATGGGAAGTTGGGAAGTTTTAGTCTTTTTTGTTGATAAGAGTAATGATCATCCGTCTTAGATGGAAACTATTAGGTCCAGGAACCATGATGTTTTTCTCTGTTGGTTTAACCTTCAGTTTTCCTAATAACTCATCGCCTTCACGATAGAGTTCTTCGAGTAAAGTTTTCTTCTTAAAGCGAGTGACAATAAAGACAAGGAAAAGGAATAAACTGACGGTCCAGGCTGTCACTGCTGTGATTAGTAAAAAGATGAGATAGACATTAGAATATAAGAAAATCCAAGGAATGAAGAAGGCAACTCCAACGGCTAACCAGATGATTGCCCACATCGGAAATTTCATTTCTAAGATACGAGCTTGGCGGTTCAAGGAACGAAGGCGCCGACCCTTTTCCCTCTTAAGGTCTCTTTTCATCGTTAAAGTGATAACAGAACTGCTATTATCGACACTATTAGAGACGAATTCCCAGCCAAAGTGTTCTCGATTAGCAATCTCGCTCTCGAGATTCTTCTTGGCGATTTTCCAGGTCTTGGTTTCGTACTTACTCATGTTTGATTTCCTCAACCTTAGCTAAGTAGGTGTTATATCTCTCTTCTCGCTCGGATGCATATCTTAATCCTTGTCGAGTTCTTAGAATCGCTAGTAGACCTAATCCGCTGACGCATAGCACTCCAGGTAATAAAGCAATAAGAGTCCATAACAATTTGTTTTCTTCTCGATCAACAAAAGTCATCACTAAATAAAGTGTCAAGAAAGCAAAAGCGAGTCCCATCGCTATAAATAGCGACCACATCGGAATATTTGAGAATTTATGGTACTCTTTTTCAAGTTTTACCAACTTTAAATAATGTTTGTTCTCAGGATCTCTTTGAAGCAGAAGATGAATCTTGCCATCGACATTTTTTTCTTCAACAAGCTGCCAGTCAAATAAAAAGACATCGCGAAGTGCGAAAAAGCGGTGATTTGCATCTGTGACAACTGTCTTTTTGTCCATATTGTTATTTTATCGTTAATAACCTTTATAGACAAGAAAAAGGCAAGATTATAACCGACCTTTGTTTGTATACAAAATAACAAAGTAAGGGAAAATGTAAAATTTAAGTCTTCAAGAAATAAAAAACGGTATCCGCGATACCGAAGTTTACATGGTGGCCTAGGAGAGATTTGCACTCCCGACACGCAGATTTTCAGTCTGCTGCTCTACTACCTGAGCTACCAGGCCTAAAGCGCTGGCGGACCATACGGGAATCGAACCCGTGGTCTTCTCCGTGACAGGGAGACATGTTAACCGCTACACCAATGGTCCGTATGCTGAGCGCTTAAATATTATTAAAGAAAAAAGAAAAAAATGCAAGTCCTTTTAACCACCCGTTTTTATTTTTTTTCATTAAACCAGTCTTATCTATTGTTTTCTCTCTCCCTTTTTATAAAAAGGAAGAAAAAAGACTCCGTAAAACGGAGTCTTATTCTGGTTGTTAATTATTAATAATTGACAGCTCGGAGTTCGAAGAAACTCTTTGGGTGATTGCAAGCTGGGCAGATTTCTGGAGCTTCTTTTCCAACATGGAGGTGTCCGCAATTACGGCATTTCCAGACAACCACATCAGGTGCGATGAAGACTTTACCTTCCTTCACATTGTCGAGTAACTTTAAGTATCTCTCTTCATGTTTAGCTTCGATCGCAGCAACTAATCTCATCTTAGCAGCGATTTCATGGAAACCTTCTTCTTCAGCGACATCAGCCATATTCTTATACATGTCAGTCCACTCGTAGTGTTCTCCATCCGCGGCGTCTTTTAAGTTAACAGCTGTGGTTGGGACTTCACCACCATGGAGGTATTTAAACCAAAGTTTGGCGTGTTCTTGTTCGTTTTC
>JAAYDH010000083.1 GCA_012729405.1 Erysipelotrichaceae bacterium | reverse complement strand
TTCTATTTGCTATTCGCATTGTCCTTTGTTTGCTTCCACAGAATAAGTGGTACGCAAGTGATCAGCCCATCAGCTGGGCGATATATCGTAATATCCCGTTCTTTCTTCAAGGCATGATCGTCGCGACATTATATTTTCTTAACCGTAACATAAATGCTTACTTGTCATTTATTTATATAGCAATCATCCTAAGTTTTGCCTTTTATTTGCCTGTCGTTCTCTTGGCTAATCGCTATAAAATGATTGGCGCCTTAATGCTTCCAAAGACGCTTAGTTATGTATATATGCTTGTTATGTTTTTATTAATCTAGTTTCTAATATCAAATGATATACGAATAAAAAAAAGAAAGGAGTCTTTATGAAAGAAGACAAAAAGCTGACCAATGAGGTCGGTGCACCGGTCGCCGATAATGAAAACTCGATAACGGCCGGACCACGTGGGCCAGTCGTCATGCAAGACGTGTGGTTAATGGAGAAGATGGCGCACTTTAATCGGGAAGTAATTCCCGAACGTCGCATGCACGCGAAGGGATGGGGGGCGTATGGCAAATTGACCGTCACTCATGACATCTCGAAGTATACGAAAGCCAAAGTGCTCCAAAAAGGCAAAGTAACCGATTTGTTTATCCGCTTCTCAACCGTCGCTGGTGAACGCGGGGCGGCCGACTGCGAACGCGACATTCGCGGTGTCGCGGTTAAATTCTATACCGAAGAAGGTAACTGGGATTTAGTCGGTAATAACACGCCAACCTTTTTCATCCGTGATGTCCATAACTTCTCCGATTTAAACCGGGCCGTAAAACGCGATCCACGGACTGGACGCCGCAGCGCTCAAAATAACTGGGATTTCTGGACATTACTTCCGGAATGTTTCCATCAAATTACCATCGTCATGAGCGATCGGGGAATTCCGGCCTCCTTCCGCAACATGCATTTCTTTGGCGAACACACATTCTCCTTCTACAATGAGAAAAATGAACGTGTTTGGTGCAAATTCCACTTCAAAACGCAACAAGGCATTAAAAACCTAACAAACGAAGAAGCCGCTCATATCAACGGCCTTGACCGCGAATACCATGGCAAAGACCTCTTCGAAGCGATTGAAAAAGGCGATTTCCCAAGATGGAAAATGTATGTCCAAATCATGAGTGAAGAACAAGCAAAAAATCATTATGAAAATCCGTTTGATATTACGAAGATTTGGCGGCATAAAGAGTTCCCCTTAATCGAAGTTGGGGTCCTTGAACTAAACCGCAATCCAGAAAACTACTTTGCCGAAGTCGAACAAGCTGCCTTCACACCAGCCCATGTCGTTCCTGGCATCGGCTTTAGTCCCGATCGCTTTTTGCAAGGTCGGTTATTCTCTTATGGGGATGCCCAACGTTACCGGCTTGGTGTAAACCATAACTTAATTCCTGTCAATCGGTCGAAAGTCGAAGTCAATGACTACCATCGCGATGGGGCGATGCGCGTTGATGGTAACTATGGTCGTACGCCAGCCTACACCCCCAATAGCGCAGGTGTTTGGCTTGCCCAACCAGAAGCGAGCGAACCACCTCTTGATTTAGAAGGAACGATGTATCGTTACGATCCGAAAGATGATCCGACCGACGATTGTTTTAAAGCTGGTGGCGACTTGTGGCGGATTCTCACTGAAGATAAGAAGCAGTTGTTAATTCACAATACCGCCGAAGATATCAAGTCGGTTACGACCAATATTAAATATCGTCATGCGGCGCATTGCTATCTAGCTGATGTTGAATATGGACGCCGCTTCAGCGAAGCTGCCGGATTAGACTTTGAAAAAGTCAAAGCCCTTAGCAAACTAGATAATAGCGAACTAATCAAGGCGACCTTATCCGCGGAATAGTTAATAAACGAGAAAGAAAGCGATGGTAGCGAAAAGAAACACAAAGCAACAAGCGTTAGTAATCGAAGCAATTCATGCGCTTGATAATCACCCGACGGCGGAGCAAATCTATTTATATGTCCGACAAAAGAATAGCAGGATCAGCCGGAGCACGGCGTATCGCAATTTAAATAAACTTGTCAGTAGCGGTGTGATTCAACATGTGAAAACTCCCAACTCTTGGCATTTTGAAGTGAGTATTGACCGTCATTATCATTTTGTATGTTCCGTCTGTGGATCAATCTATGACGTCAAACTACCTTACGATGAAAAAATTGATAAACAGGTTGCTGATGCTTTAGGCGGCGAAGTCCATCTTCATCGAACACTCTTTGAAGGTATATGTTCGAAATG
>JAAYDH010000103.1 GCA_012729405.1 Erysipelotrichaceae bacterium | reverse complement strand
GCCGCTACGGAGCGCACGGAACCAGCCACAAGTATTTATCCGAAGAAGGGTTAAAATTCCTTCCCGGGGTTGAACACCCACGCATCATTTCCTGCCATATCGGAAGTGGAGCATCCATCACCGCGATTAAAGACGGTAAATGTGTCGCTACCTCAATGGGTCTCACCCCACTCGGAGGCATTATGATGTGCACAAGAACTGGTGATATGGATCCCAGCGTTTTCAATTATGTTGCCACCGTCACAGGCAAAACAGCTGAAGAAGTTTATCAGATGTTCAATAAGAAATCAGGATTCCTCGGCATTTGTGGATATTCCGACTCTCGCGATGTCCTTGCGGGTGCGGATAGAGGCGATGAGAAATGCATCCTCGCAAATAAATTATTTATCCGCCGTATCGCTGATTTCATCGGTCAATACTTTGTCCGCTTAGGTGGATGTGACCTCATTATTTTCTCTGCTGGTATCGGGGAAAATGAACCAAGAACCCGCCGTGAGGTTATCAATCAAGTCAAAGAGGCTTTAGGTATTAAAATTGATGACAAAATCAATGACAGCATCCACGGCAAAGAGGCTCTTATTTCGACCCCCGAAAGCAAAGTTAAAGTCGCGGTCATTCCCACTAACGAAGAAGTGATGATTGCTCGCGATGCTTATGATATGTGTATAAAGGAGACACAATATTAATTAATATATGAAAGAAATTTTTAAACAATTCGCCGAGAATCACAAGAGTGATATCTCCCGATTACATCGAGCGATCAAACGATATGACCGCATCGCCATTTTCCGCCACAGCAAACCAGACTATGATGCTCTTGGTTCGCAAATGGGTTTGGCTACTTGGATCAAAGATAACTTCCCAAACAAAGAGGTTAGAGTTTTAGGTGACAATCACGTCACTTTCACCCCTCGCTTGTTTCCACCAATGGATGACTTATCCGAAGAGTGGTTCAAGAAACCATTCTTAGCCATCATCCTAGATACAGCTAATATCAATCGCATCGCTGATCCAAGATGGAAAAAAGCCAAATTCAAAGTGAAGATGGACCACCACCCTCACGTTGAAAATTACGGCAATGTCGACATGGTCAACACCAACGGCGCAGCGGTGTCTGAAAACATCGTCAACGCGCTAATTAACTTCAAGGGCAAATACAAGATGACCCCCGAAGCAGCTGGATACTTCTACGCCGCTCTTGCTGGTGACTCAGGAAGATTCCAATACTCTTCTACTACCGCCCATACCTTTGCCATCGCTGGATACTTGCTCGAATCTGGATTGAATATCAACCAAGTCTATCAAAAAATGTATCAAAAACAACTTGATGACCTGTATGTGACCGCTTATATCTTGAATCACTTCTCAGTTTCTCCTAAGGGGGTTGCCTACTATGTGCTGGATGCCCAAATCCAAAAGGATTTAAAAATCACCACCGAAAGAGGCAAAGAGAACGTCAACATCTTTGCTAATATCGATGGCATCAATGCGTGGTGCTCGATTACCGAAGACCCGGCTGATCACTGCTGGAGAATCTCAATTCGTTCCAAGGGAAAATCCATCAACAGTGTAGCAGCGATATTCGAAGGCGGCGGACACCCTCAAGCTTCCGGAGCGAAAATAAATTCGCTCGATGACTTGCCAAGATTCATCGCCGAGTTAGACAAATTGTTCTAAATCAACGAACTAAAAGGTAGCCAAATGGTTACCTTTTTTATTTAAACAAACTAACGTTTTAGCATATACTAGGTGTATGAGTAAATTCGCGCCTATCCACATAATCTCCTGCTACTCTTTTTTAAAGAGTGGTTTGACGATTAAGAAAATAGTCCGATCAATCGATAAACAAGGCTATTCCGGAGCTGGTATTTCTGACTTTGACGGGATGTATGGAGTCCCTGAATTTGTTCACGCGATGGAGGAAGTTAAAAAACCTTACCTTATCGGATTGAATATCACAATTGAGGGAGCTAATCTTTCTCTCTATGTTCTTAACGAGGAGGGCTACCACCACCTCATTAATATCAACACGGCTTCACAGAAAGATGAGTTAAATCTCGACACCCTGCAAAGCAATAGCGGGGGTCTCGCCTGTGTTATCGAGACTAATCACGGAGCGTTTCAGGAGAAGTTTTCTCTTCTAGAGAAAGTTGACACCAATTTCACAAAATGGTTGAGCGAGTTTGCAAAGCCATTCGGAGAGCGATTCTATCTCGGAATCGAAATCGTTGATAAATCGAGCAAGGCGATGATGGACAAAGTCCGTCAATTCGCTAAGGATTACTCTTATCGATGCATCGCTTTCCCGCGTGTTCGATACGAAAAAAAGGACGATGCGATTGTTTTAAAGATTGTTTCAGCCATTTCTGAAGGAATTAACATTAAAGAAAAAAAGGCAGAAGGCTATGAATATTTCATGGCGGAGACTGCCTATCATAAAATCTACAGCGAGGACGAAATTGAAGCGACTTTCACATTGCTAAAGCAAAGTGAGTTTTCCTTCATGCAAAAGCGAGGGGAAATGCTCCACTATTCTGGAAGAGATGCCGATGAAGAACTTAAGGAGATGGCATTTGCTAAACTCAAGTCTTTATCTTTAGATAACAAGCTTGAATATTTCGAGAGACTCAATTACGAACTATCCACGATTTCATCGATGGGTTATTCGGATTACTTTTTGCTCGTGCAAGACTATGTAAACTGGGCGAAAAACCAAGGCATTCTTGTCGGAGCAGGCCGTGGCAGTTCGGCAGGAAGTCTAGTCAGTTATCTTTTAAATATCACCGAAGTTGATCCGATTCACTATCGCTTACAGTTTGAGCGATTTTTGAATCCCGCTCGTAAGAGTATGCCCGATATCGACGTCGATTTTATGGATATCAAACGCGAAGATGTCATCCAATACATGCGTGACAAATATGGCCATAACAAGGTGAGCACAATTGTCACCTTCCAAAGCATTCTTGCCCGCCAAGCAATTCGTGACATTGGACGTGTCTATCAATATCCTGAACGTCATATCGTCCTTTTAAGCAAAGCCATCAGCAATCCCCGCTACTCGCTAGGACAAGCTTATAAATATTTACCCGAGTTTCAAAAACTCGTCGATAGCGATGCCTATTTTAAAGAATTTGTTTCGCTGGCTGGCAAGATCGAAGGATTGCCCCGCCAATCCGGGCAACATGCAGCTGGTATTATTCTAAATAACACACCAATTGGAGATTCCATCCCCGTCTCGATTGATTTCAATGACAACTATATTTCACAATACGAGGCCGAATATCTCGAAGAACAGGGTTTTTTGAAGATGGACTTCCTCGGCATCCGTAATCTCACCACTGTTTCGGTCTGCGTTGATTTAATCAATACCCATTATCCTGATGTCCATCTCGATAAGATGAATATTCCTTATGACACTCCAGAAATATTTGGTTTAATCAGTTCTGGTCACACTATCGGTCTCTTCCAAATTGAAACCGCTGTCATGAGGCGAGGAATTCAAACCTTAAAGCCGAGTTGTTTTGAAGATGTCGTCGCATTAATCGCTTTAAACCGTCCTGGCCCAATGGCCTACTTAAAGAATTACGCCCTACGTCGAGATGGGAAAGAGGAGATTGTCTATCTTTCCGACGATTTAAAAGACATCCTTGCCCCGACCTACGGCATTATCGTCTATCAAGAGCAGATTAATCAAATTGCCTCCGTGATGGCGGGATTGTCTCCTGCCGAAGCGGATAACTTCCGTCGCGCGGTCAGCAAAAAAGATAAAGCCGTTCTTCTTTCCCTAGGAAAAGAATTTATTGAAGGCTCAATTAAAACTGGCCATAGCGAAGCTGTCAGCAAAGCGGTTTTTAATGACATTATGAAGTTCGCCGATTATGGCTTTAACCGTTCCCACTCAGTGGTTTACGCCGTTTTGGCTTGTCGAATGGCCTGGCTTAAGGCCCACTATCCGCTTGAATTCTATGTCGCTTTATTAGAAACCAGCATGTCAGCTAACGATACGAAATTTATTGAAAATATCTCTGAGATGAAGGCGTTAGGAATTAAAATTCTTCCTCCTGACATCAACGAGTCAGAAATGAGTTTCTCGATTAATGAGAAGAGTTTACTCTTCCCTTTAAACTCCATCAGCGGTATCAATGATTTGTTAGCCGAAGCAATTATCCAAGAGCGAGTTAATGGACCTTACAAAGATTTCTTCGACTTTGTCGTTAGATTATTCCCAAGCAAGATTACCGAGACGCAAGTCTTGAAGTTAATTAACGCTGGAGCGTTTGATAACATCTACAAGTCGAGAGCCAGCTTAAGGAACACCGCTAAAGCCGCACTCCAATACGCGCAACTGGTGAGCGATGATGACGGTCAGCTCAATCTCGGCATAGCCGCGATTGCTCCCCCTGAAATCATGGAAGAAAACGATGATCCAATTGAGAATCTCGATTTAGAATACGAAACCATCGGAGTCATGCTTTCTAGCAACATCCTCGATTATAAGAAAGATTTACTGCAAGCCAAGAATATTGTTCCTATCAGCGATTTAGCCGAAGGAAACGAAGTTAATATCGTCGGTATCGTCAAAGTCAAGAAAGTGGTTAAGACAAAGAAAGGTGCTTCAATGGCCTTTGTCAGAGTCTTTGATCAAAGTGGAGATATTGAAGTGACAATTTTTCCGAAGTTGTTCGCTGAGAAGTCCGCCCTTTTAGAAAAGAACAATATCATCGTCATTAAAGGACGATACGAAGTTAGAAATGACGAGTCGAGTTTCCTCGCGGAAAACATTGAGAATTTGGAGAATTAAACATGAATAAAATTACGATTATCGACGGAAACTCATTGTTGTTCCGTGCTTACTACGCCACCGCATTTCCCGGAGCGGAAATAATGAGAAGCCAAGATGGCACACCGACTAACGCTATCTTCGCCTTTTCCAATATGCTTAATAAAATCATCTCCACCCTTAAAGAAGGCGAGAGTATTTTTGTCGCGTTTGATACCGGCAAGCCAACTTTTAGGCATGAAAGTTGTGATTTTTATAAAACAAACCGGAAACCCGCTCCCGACGATCTTGTCAAACAATTCCCTATTGTTAGAGAATTCCTCGATGCGATTGGCATCTATCAATTTGAAGAAGAAGGTTTTGAAGGTGATGACATCGCCGGAAGTGTTGCGAAAGCAGCAGAGAAGTTCGGATATGATGTCCACCTCTATACTTCCGATCGCGACTTCATTCAATTAGTGAGTGATAAAACCACAGTCCATATTCTCAAAAGAGGTCTTTCTGATGTCTTGATTATGACACCAGAAATTGTTGAGCAAACATATGGCTTTAAGCCCCTTCAAATTATCGATTATAAAGGATTGCTTGGAGACCCGAGTGACAACCTACCCGGCATTAAAGGAATCGGTGAAAAAACCGCGGTTAAACTAATTCAAGAATATGGCAGTTTTGATGAAATAATTAAAGCCGCTCCTACTATGAAGGGAAAGGTTGGTCAACAAATTATCTCCGATCAAGAGATGGGCAAAATTTCCCGCGACATGGCGATGATTCGAACCGATGTCCGCCTACCTTTTGATTTGACCGAACTCGTCTATCAAGGGTTTGATTTTCAAACTCTCAACACCTTTTGCCAAAAATATGGTTTCCGCCAATTAATTAACAAGATTCCGCAGAAGTGGAAACGAGATACTAGCGCCGGAGTAGAAATTGAAGTTGAAAAAGTGACTTCCCTTTCTAATTATGACATTCCCGAGTCAATAGGAATCGCTGCTGATTTTGCTGATGACAACTACACCGATTGCGAAGTATTTGGCATCGCTTTTGATTTTGATACACGCCATTTATATATGGAGATGGCCGATGTCCTTAAAGACGAAAAAGCCAAGCAACTATTAGCTAATCACGATGTGAAAAAGTACTGTTACGACTTTAAAGCCATCCGGGTTGCGTTAGCTCGCCATGGCATCGAAGTGAACGGGCTTTACTTTGATTTATTAATTGCTTCTTATCTGCTCGACAGCTCATTAAAAAACAACCCTGAAATAGTCATGAATCTCTTTGGCGTCGATCTCGGCGATGAGGAAGAAGAAATGTCATTATTCAGTTCTAGTAACGCGAAAAAGACAGCAAAAATTGCTCATTTATCGAGAATTCTCTATGCCAAAGTAATGCAAGAAATTAAGAAAATTTCGGCTTTAGAACTATATAACAATTTAGAAATTCCTCTCGTCGATACCTTAGCGGACATGGAAATTGAAGGTTTTCCCTTGGACGCTAAAGTCCTCGATTCGTTTGGCGATATTTACAAAGAGAAAGCGGAAGAATTGGCCAGAGAAATTTTTGCAATGGCGGGTGAAGAATTCAACCTTTCGTCTCCCAAACAGATGGGTGAAATCCTCTATAACAAAATGGGTCTAACTGCGAATCGGAAAATGTCTACTTCTTTTGATGCGTTAAAGGAGCTATCCAAGGAACATCCAATTGTCGATAAAATCCTTGAATACCGCAAATATTTTAAATTGATTTCGACCTATATCGATGGATTGAAAAAGCATATTCATGAAGATGGTAAAATCCACGCCAAATTCAATCAAGCCCAAACATCAACCGGTCGTTTGTCTAGTTCCGATCCTAATTTACAAAACATCTCGATCCGCGATGAGGAAGGCAAATTGATTCGCAAAGCTTTCTATTTCCCAGACAGTAATTATGAACTATTGTCTTTTGACTATTCGCAAATTGAACTTCGTGTCCTTGCCAGCCTGTCGCACTGTCAGGCTCTTCAGGAAATTTTCCGCAATGGAGAAGACATTCACACCGCGACAGCCAAGAAGATTTTCAAGTTAGATGAACAACCTACAGATGCTCAAAGAAGAAGAGCTAAAACAGTCAACTTTGGCATCGTTTATGGCATTTCTGATTGGGGCCTCGCAGAACAGTTAGAAATACCGGTGAAAGAAGCTAAATCGATTATCTCGAACTTCTATGCTTCTTATCCCGAAATTGAGATCTTCTTTCACGACGTAATCACTCAAGCAATGACTGATGGATACGTCTCGACATTGCTCGGTAGACGCCGGTATTTAAGAGAACTAAAAGACGGCAATTATCAAACCCGCGAGTTCGCGAAACGCGCCGCAATGAACGCTCCCATTCAAGGAACTGCTGCCGACTTAATCAAGTGCGCGATGATTCGTGTCGATAAAGCCTTAAAAGAAGGCAAATTCAAAACCAAAATGGTTTTGCAGATTCACGATGAGTTACTCTTTAAAGTTTTAAAAGAAGAGAAAGATAAAATCTATCCACTTATCAAAAACATCATGGAGAAGGCCATGAAACTCGAAGTCCCTCTCGAAGTCGACGGAGGTTTCGGATCGGATTGGTACAACACCAAGTAAGGAGGCGAATTTATATGCCGGAATTACCAGAAGTTGAAACGATTACTAAATTGCTAAGACCAATTGTTGTTTCTCGTAAAATCATCGGGATTGATATCTTGCGAAAGACCACCATTCTCGGCGAACCTGAGGTTTTTGTAAAAAACCTTGTCGGCGAATCGTTCACCGACATCACTCGCGTTGGAAAATTTCTCATCTTCCATTTGACTAACAACAAAGTCTTTTTGTCTCACCTCCGGATGGAAGGTAAATATTTTGAACTTGATGAAGAAGAAGAAAACACTCAGTTTGCTCGCGTCGTTTTTCACCTCGATAACAAGAAGAAGATTTGTTACGACGACTCACGTTGTTTCGGGATCATGAAATTGACTGATGAAGCTCGCTGGAGACAGGAGAAAGAGATTGCTCAATTAGGCCCTGAGCCTTTTGATATCGACGATGTTACTTTCTTAATTAATAGAACAAAGAGGACATCTCTCCCAATTAAATCAACTTTACTCGATCAGACGCTTTTAACTGGGTTAGGCAACATTTATGTTGATGAGGTACTTTACGCGACCAAAATTCACCCATTAACTCCCGCCAAATTGATTAGTAAAGACCAATGGGAAGACATCGTTAAAGAGTCGAAGCGAATTCTCAAAGAAGCAATTAAGGCGGGTGGTTCCACTATTAGAAGCTACCACCCTGGCAAAGATATCGATGGCAATTTCCAAACTTATTTGCACGCCTACGGGCATAAAGATGACGACTGTGAGAGATGCCACCATCCGATGAGATTCATTCGTGTAAACGGTCGAGGAACCACTTTTTGTCCGATTTGCCAAATTAAAAAAGGACTACCGATCTCGGTCGGAATCTTCGGCCTCATTGGATCGGGAAAAACGGAAGTGTTGAAACAGTTCAAAGAAGAGGGATTTGCAACCGCCTCTAGCGATGAAGTTGTCGCTCAATTATATAAAAGAGAAGATATCGTCAAATTAGTCAACAAAGCTTTCAATTTAAGCTTTACCGATGCTGTCGATAAAAGCGTGTTGCGCTTGCACCTAGCGAATAATCCCGGCGATAAAAAGAAGTTGGAACGCCTCATTCACCCTTATGTCAAAGAAGAAGTTGCCAGCTTTATCAAGCTTCATTCTCTTTCTGCGGTGGAAGTTCCACTGCTATTTGAAGCCAGAATGGAGGGTATGTTTGATGTATTGATTGCCCTTGATGCCGACGATAAAATCAGATATGAACGCGTCATATCTCGCAATGCAGCGACTGGTGATTTCCTCACCTTTATTAATCAAATCAACAATTCTAAATTTATCCGCAATAAAAGAAAGGCTGACTTCGTCCTTACGAACAACGCCAGCCATGAGGATTTAAGAAAAGCCGTAAAAAAGATTATTAATACACTTCTAAATCGCCGAAATTAATCTCTTCTTTGGCCATCATTCGAATCAGGTTGCCAATTTGCTTTGCGCGAATCGCTCCGGGTTTTGAAGTGGAATAAAGAGTGATGATGTCATCAATCTTGAAATCGCTCGTTAAAATAGTCAGCAGTCTCTTGCTGGAACGAGCGGATATAATTGGGAAGAGAATCGCGTCGCGAATCATATCAGTTTTGAATTCATTGCCGAAATCATCGAGGACAAGGACGGGAACATTAGAATAACGATCTAATTCCTTTTGGAAACGATTCTTATCGTTGTAGAGCAAATCAGTCAACTCTCTAATTCTTTGGGAGCAATTCAAGAAGCAAATCTGGCCCAAGTTCTTTTTGGCAATATCATTAGTGAGAATCGCCGCTGAGAAAGTCCGACCACTATTGGGACCACCATAGAGATACATCCAAGAATTGTCGCCTTTTTCGACAAATTTTTTATATTGAGCTAATAGTTTGATTCTGCCTTTATTTTTATCGAGACTGCGGAAGTCGTAATCCAACCAATCTTCGGGGAAATCTCTCACTAAGAAATGCTTTTCAAAACTGAGGCGTTTTAAGAATTCTGGGCAAGGGGATAATTCGCGGTCTAAGTAACCATTGTGATAGGTGATTCGGGTGACGAGAAGGGGTCTTTCTTTTTGACACTTTTTAACACCAGGACAGTGTTTGCAGTAATTAATATCCGTGACAAAATCAAAGATTTTGGGAAGATTGCGGTCGATAACTTCTTGAGGGACTTTAAGATCATTTAGATGCCTAATGGCCGCAGGGCAATTTTCATAGGCAATTTTCATCTTGTCGAGGATGGCTTGATCCTCGTTTATCGTCATGTTCACTTTAAGCTTTTCCATCACTACCTCCTCCATCTAAATCATCGATTAGTTCTTCCCATGATGGGGTGTCTTCTGATTTAGATTCAGTTTCTGTTGTTCCTTCAACTTTATCTTCAGTTTTTTTCTTAACCGGCTTTATTGCGCTGACAAGACTCTCTTTATCTTTAGGTCGATATACTTTTCTTAGGTAGTTCATCGCGTCTACCGCATTGATAATCCCTTCGCGGGCTAAGGATGCGGCAATCTTTTCCGAATAGGCTCGGCTTAAGACGTTATTATTGACCACTAAGACAAAGTCAATAATTGCATTTATTACTCCATTCGGAAGATGGAAATTTCTCGATAAGTCGTTAATTAATCGCAAATCTGGAGCGGCTGGTCGGGAGCCGTTTTGTAGTATCGTGAGATAATCTTTTGGAGAGGAAATCTCTAGAAGATTAATTTTGTGAGCTAAGTCAGTTGAGCCTGAAACTTTCTGTGGTCTTCCATTGTTACGTTTAATAGCGAGGAAGTTATAGTTTGTCTCTTCTTGGAGAACCTTGGTTAATTGAACCAAATCGATTCGTTTGCCTTTAGCGGCGTTTGGCGAATAAACAGAAGCCACATCATTAGCGGCAGTCACTTCATCAACACCATAGAGGGTGGCTAACCGCTCAATTTCTTTCATCTCTTTTTTGGTGATTGCTTCCGGTTTGATTTGGGATACTTCGGATAAAGAAGCAAAGAAGTTCTCATAAGAGAAAACAATCTTTACCTTTCCGCCACAACGATCAATCGTCTGACATTCCGAGACGAGAACTTTTGCAAAGACTGGATTATCAAAATCGGGATGGAAAACTTCCGCGAAAGAAGCAGAAATATCCACTCCTAGAGGAGCTGGTTGTTCAAAATAGTAGATAGATTTGTAGCGATTTGCATCCACTTCTCCGAGATTCTTGATCAGCATCCCGTAAAGAAGGGAGTTATCAAAGAAATTTTTGGGAGT
>JAAYDH010000128.1 GCA_012729405.1 Erysipelotrichaceae bacterium | reverse complement strand
TGAGAATGATTTTGCGTTTGCAATATTGGATCATTTCCCTGTTTCAGACGGCCATGTTCTCATTATTCCAAAACGGCATGTGAAAACTTATTTTGATTTAAATCCCAATGAAGTTACCGCCATTAATGAGATATCTTTGAAGGTTAAAGAATACCTCGATAAAAAATTACACCCCGATGGTTATAATGTCGGTTTTAATTGTGGTCAAGAAGCTGGCCAAACTATTATGCATTGCCATATGCACATCATCCCTCGTTACAAGGGAGATTGTGAGTCTCCTCGAGGTGGAATCCGCAATATTGTTCCGAACCCGAAAACAAAGTATTAGTAATTACGAATTTCCTGATACAGTTCCTCTAACTCTTTTTTGCTCAAGATTTTTGGCGTTGGATAAAGGGGCACCGCTTCTTTGTATGCGTGAGAAGCAAGTTTTGGAATATCGACTTCCTTAATAATATCTTTAAAGCGGTTATTGATTCCCATATCAGAGTTTAACTTCTCGATTTCGGAAATAAACCATTCCGCTTTTTCTTTCTTTGAATTGAAAGCAGGACAATGAACAATATCAGCAAGCTGTGCGAGTGATTTATAGACAGATTTTCCGTACTTTTTCAACACTATCGGAAGGATGATGGCGTTGGCGTATCCATGAGGTACGTTGTAGATCGCTCCCAAACCGTGAGCAAGGGCGTGAACAGAACCCACATAAGCACGAGTAAAAGCAACACCCGCTTGGTAAGCGGCGATTTGCATATTAGATCGGTGAGTAAGATTATCTCCAGTGACTGCCGCTTGTTTAATGTTTTCAAAAATTAATTTAACCGCTGAGCGAGCGTATTTCTTGGTTTTCACTGTATTGGCCTTTCCAATGTAGGCTTCGACTGCATGCGTCAACGCATCCATACCAGTCGAGGCGACAAGATTGTTTGGTAATTTAGTTAACAATGTATAGTCAAGTAACGCAATGTTTGGAACCAATTTGGGATCGTTGATGCTGTACTTTTCTTGATGTTCTTCATCGGTTACAACCGCCGCTAAAGTCGCTTCGCTTCCCGTCCCTGCAGTTGTTGGAATTGCGATGAATAATGGTAGACGATGTTTTAATTTTAGAAGCCCTTGCATTGATCTGACGTTTTGTTTTGGATTTGCGCTTCTTGCCCCAATCACTTTCGCACAGTCCATCACTGAACCTCCGCCGATTGCAATAATACAGTCACAATGCTCCTCAAGATATACTCCTAGGCCTTTCTCGATGGTGGTGATTCGGGGGTTGATCTCAACTTCATTAAATAAAGCAAACGGGAAATGTTTCATCACTAAAACGGTGATTAATGGATCAATAAGTCCAATGTTTGAAATCGTTTGATCAGTGACAATAAGGACCTTTTTCTTTTTCTTGCTCGTCAGAAGTTCTGGGATTTGACTGACGGCTTCAGGACCGACGAGAACCTCCGGCTCCCGTATCTTGAGAAACAAGGTAAAAAAGTATATAATCTTTTGGTAGATTCTAATAAAAATTACTTTTATTGGGTTCATATTTATCAGCCTTCATTTACAAATTTAATCATATCACTATTTACTTGTTTTGATGCTTATTATAATGAAATAAATCTTACATATTTAAGGAGAACACAATATGGCAACAACCGAAGAAGGCTTTGACATACAAGAGACTATCTCTGTTACGCCGGAAAAGCGCGCAAAAAAGAAGAAGAAAGGAAGAGGTCTTATTGCCCTTTTGATTGTCTTCCTCATCGTAATTGTTTTGCCGGTTGCGACCGTTTTTGGTCTTTTTTATGATTCAACTAGAAACCAAATTAATGTTGATCCTAATGTAGAAATTAGCGAGATGTTTAACAAAACTCTCGTTAACTCTCTTGATAATACAACTGATCCAGGGGATGAAAGAGTTGAACTCGTCATCACTCAAGACGATTTAAACCAAGTACTATATGCAGTGACGGATTCCTTAGATGGTTATGCGAAAAAGTTGGTTCCCCAAATCGATATCAAAATTAATGGTGAGAAATATGATTTTTACATTAATTTAAATCTCTCATTCTTCAAGACAAGAGTTATCATCAAAACTCTTATTACTGAGGATGAAGATAATAACGCTTTTGTCTTTCAAATTAAGGATATTGCGATTGCCCGTCTCCAAGGTCTCGCTTCATTTACCGCGAGTATAATTTCAATGTTTTTGACAGACGATAACATCGAGAGCATGTTTGGTGATTTCCTAAATCTCAGTGTCAGTTTAAAAGACAGAACAATAACATATCCAGTTACCGATTTAATCAATGATCTCAAAAATCTTGCGGGAATGGGTGGCTCAAACCAGCTATATTTCTCCCTGATCCAAGAGTTGGTTGACAAGGAGGTTATCACTTTTGATTTTGATGATCGTATTCAAACCAAACTTTCTTTAACCCAATTAATGACGAACGACCATGTCGATGGTGGTTATAACCTCAATTTAACCAGCATCTTTGATGCGGCAGCGGCGGACACGAAAACCAAAATTGAAGCCGGGACTCTTGATGCCAATGACAGCACAGCTATCAAGACTAATTTCGACGATTATGTCGACGCAAATGTGGCTATTCCGCCGAGTGATTCACCGGGCGAAATAATGCTTGATAACCTCGTTGATTTCTCTTCGTATACACCTCCTCAAATTGTTGACTTTAAGAATGGCGTGGACCCAACTCTAACTTATATTACTGAACCTGAATTAAACGGATTCTTAGGGAACATCGATTTCGTTGGCACTAGTTTCTTAGTCACATCGTATGATGGCGAAGACGCCAAAGTGCAGTACATTGTCATCGATAATCTCTTTAGTAACTTTATTTCTAACGCCGAAGGAGACTTCATATACTTTGGTGTTGGCTTAAACGTTAATGGGACTGAAACTTATGTTGTTTTCGCCACTGAATATGACTCAGGCGCCGAGCCGGTTTACGGTTCAATTAGCATGAAATTTGTCACTCGCCAAATATTCTTTGGTGAAGTCTTAACCTTTGATTCATCTGTTACAACAATCTCTGAATCGGAAGGCGAACTTATAGCGGCCTTATTCGAAATGTTAAGTGATGCCTTATCCGGCATCGAAACAATGAGTATTAATGAAGATGATTTCTCCATCAATTTTTCTTTTACCTTCGATTCTGTAGTTCAAAGCGCGATTGATATTATCGAAGCAATTCCGCCAACAGGCTCTGCTGTTCCGGCTTTCGAAGCTGACGCTAATATCGACAGCAGCACCGGCAAATTAAAAGTAGTCTGGCAAAACGATTAGCTAATTTTGTCAAAAATGCCTTTTCAACAAAATTGCAGTTTTTATTAAATGTTTTCGTTTACTTTTTAGTAAAAAGGTTCAAATGTTTTAACAAATAGAATAGAATAAAAAAGCACTAGGTTATCTATGATGAAACATAACAAAAAAACAATTATTAGTTTAGTGTTAGTCTCGATTCTCACCGCTTGTGGATCGACTCCTTCTTTAACTATCAATGAAGGAAACGCTATCGCTACTTCCATTAGACTGTATCAGCAGAGCGAAAACTTCGAAGCTCCAAACGCCTTTCATATTAAACGAACAACCGAAGAGGTAATTCCACTGAGGGCTGATACCATTCGAAGGACAGAAAGAGACATCATTGTCGATGTAAACCACCATTATTTTTACGACAAAAACAAAACCCACAACAAGAAAGATACAGGTGAAGAAACAATAGTCACCACAGAAACTTGGACCTATATTGATGTCGAAGAAGAGACTATTTATTTTGTCAATATTGGTGAGTCTGGGGTGAAAACATATAACACTTCGGCAATTAATGTCGAAGATGATGTGACATTTATCAATCTCCGCAATTCCTTCAGTGCTTCTTATCTTGGAAACAACCCTATCGGCAGACTAATTGATACATTTTCGATTACAGAATACACAGGGCCTACAACAACAATCACTACATCTATTTTTGGATTCCTAACTGATAATTTTTACTCCACTGGAACCGTAACAAAGAACCAAACTGATATTCGATCTGCTAAAGAAGGATCTCTCGATGTTAAATTAAACCTCGAACAAAAATTTTCATCAGAAATTAATTACAAATTCATTTTTGAAGCTTCCTTTTCGGATTACCTTCTCGATTATTATGATTATTTTGACATTGCTCAAAACCAATACACAAAAACACATGTATCAGTTTCTCGTTCGGTGAGCCATCACTATCCGGATTTAGAAGAGTTTGAAAACACCACCAATCTATAATTTACAAACACACGAATATAGGGCTAGCATATAGCCCTTTATTTTTTGTCCAAAGAATTGTGTATAATAACTTTAATATGTACCAGGAAATATTCGGTATTATTGACTCTTATTCTGTTATGATGGTCCTCGCTTTGGTGGCCGCTTTTGTTTTGCTTTACTTGTTTTTGCGATTCAAAAAGACAAGCAAAGCTGAATTGGTGGATATCGTTATCTGTGGTTCTTTCGCTATTGCCTCGGGGCTTATTTTTGCCATCCTATTCCAAAATTTATATAACTTTGTTCAAGACCCTTCTTCTTATCGCTGGACATGGGCGATGACCTTCTATGGAGGCCTATTCGGAGGCGTGGTTGGCTATCTTGCTGTCTATGCTTTATTTATTCGAAAAACCTCAAAAGGTGATATTGGCAAAGTACTCATCATTGCCCCGGCATGTATCACTATTGCTCATGCGATTGGACGTATCGGCTGTTTCCTAGAAGGGTGCTGCCATGGAATCGAAACAACAGAATGGTACGGCATGTATTTTCCGAGCGATGGAAAAACCTATATCCCGACTCAACTATACGAGGCCATTTTCCTTTTTGCTCTCACTGCCGTATTAATTGTCCTCGCTTATAAAAAATCATATCGTTATAACTTTGTTATTTATGTTCTCGCTTACGGCGCGTTCCGTTTCCTTATCGAATTCATTCGCGGTGATGAACGAGGCGGATTCATCGGCATCTTCTCGCCGAGCCAAATCTGGTCAATCGTTTTAATCGTCCTCGCCATCCCTTTATATTTTGTCTTGAAGAAATTTACCTCCAAGGGTCAAGAAAATGGAAAAGCGTAAATTTTTTGATTGGCTTTTAATTGTCTTTGTCTTTCTTTTTATCAACACTTTTCCCCTGAGCGATTTTATCAAAAACTTCTGGGTTAGCTTTGGGGTTTATTTAGCGATGAATATCGCTTTTTTGATTTTTCTTTATTTTTATTGGAAGAAGTTTACCACCCTCAAGGTTTATCCTTTTAAACCCGTTAAAAAGAACCTTCTACTCTTTCTTCCGTTAGTGGTGGTATCCGCTTCTAACTTCGCCTATTTACTATATGTTCCCCAAGATATCGTTGGATCGGTGAGTTGGACCCTCCCCCTTTCGATGATCCTCACTGTTTTCACCGCTTTAAAAGAGGAAGCTATCTTCCGGCTACTGCTAATCCCTAATTTGAACATGGTGAAATCCCGTTTTTGGCGCGTCATCATCAGCGCAGCTATTTTCGGAGTTGCCCACATCACAAATTTCCTCATCACTTTCGATCCGCAATACCTCATCCAAATCGCCTATACATTCGGTTTAGGAATTGTTTTAGGATTCGTTTATGAATATGGCCGAAGTATCTCAATGTGTATCGGCTTCCATTTTCTATTCAATGTCATAAATGACACGATTTATAAATCAATCACAAATGGAATCAGTAATCTTCCCGCCTACTTTATCATCAACACAGCAGTCGCTCTCTTTGCTGGTCTTTATCTTTTGACGATTTATTTGATGGTAATAAAAAAAGAAAATCCGCAAGCGGATCTTCCTTTTATCAGAGTTGAATAATTCCACTCTACTCGAGCTCAAAAGCTCCGGTGTAGAGTTGGTAATACATGCCTTTTTGCGAGATTAAATCGCGATGATTTCCTCTCTCGATAATATCGCCATCGCTGAGAACCATGATCGCTTCGCTATTTTGAATGGTTGATAAGCGGTGAGCAATGACAAAGACGGTTCGGCCTTCCATCAATTTATCCATACCGGTTTGAACGAGTTTTTCCGTACGAGTATCGATTGAGCTGGTCGCTTCGTCAAGGATCATGACAGGCGCATCTGCCACTGCGGCGCGAGCGATTGAAATCAATTGTCTTTGACCTTGAGAGAGATTAGAACCATCGCCACTCAGCATCGTATCAAAGCCATTAGGCAGACGAGTGATGAAGTCGTAGGCATTTGCGATTTTCGCCGCTTCATAGACTTCCTCATCAGTCGCTTCAAGACGTCCGTAACGGATATTTTCCATTACTGTTCCGGTAAAGAGGTTCGTATCTTGTAATACGATGCCTAAAGAGCGTCTCAAATCGGCCTTTTTGATTTTATTGATATTTATGCCGTCGTAACGGATTTTGCCGTCTGCAATGTCATAGAAACGATTAATAAGGTTAGTAATGGTGGTCTTTCCCGCTCCGGTTGCACCAACAAAGGCAATTTTTTGTCCAGGACGAGCGTAAACCGAGACATCTTTAAGGACAAGTTTGTTTTCGATGTAACCAAAGTCGACATGATCGAGAATGATGTCACCTTGCAAAGGACGATATTCGACAGTTCCATCCTTGTGAGGATACTTCCACATGTAGTCTCGTGTGTGGGTTTCGCATTCAACGAAGGTTCCGTCCTCATTTTTAACGACGTTAGTGAGATAGACATAGCCGTTATCAACTTCCGGCTTTTCATCCATGAGGTCGAAACAACGAGAAGCACCCGCCATACCCATAACGATGAACATTACTTGTTGAGACAAGTTGCCGATATTGTTGTTGAACATACGGTTGAGCATTAAGAAAGTCACAATAGTCGAACTAAAAGCTTCCGTGTTCAAATGCATATTGACGAGACCACTGGTTAGAGTGAGGTTTCTAAATCCTGGAACAGCGAAGATGAGGAAACACATGAACGCGGTGAGAACATAGGTAAAATTACCAATGTTGCCGTTGATAGGCATGGTAATGTTTCCTGCCATGTTGGCTTTTGTTGAATAAGTCGATAATTCATCATTGAGTTTATCGAACTCTTCAGCAGATTTTTCTTCGTGCGTGAAGACTTTAATAACTTTTAAACCATTGATTGATTCTTCGATATTGCCTTCGACATTGCCGAGCAGTTGTTGCTGCTTAATAAAGTATTTGCTCGCACGACCACCGATAAACTTCGTGTTCGCCAAAACAGCAATCGAACCACCGATAACAATGAGAGTCATCCAGACACTGTTGATGAGCATCAAAGTAAAGCTGAATGCAAGGGCGAGAGTGGTGCGGAGAATTTCTGGCAATGATTGGGAGACGAACTGGCGAATGGTATCGATATCATTTGTGTATAACGACATAATATTTCCGCGAGCGTGAGTGTCGAAGTATTTAATAGGTAAATCTTGCATGTGGTTGAACATCTTCTTGCGGAAGCGGTTCATGAAGTCCTGAGTGATAATCGCCATTGAGCGAGTCCACCACCAGGAAGCGAAGATACCTACAAAGTAGACACTTGCCATAGCAATAAGAAGTATGGGGATGTTGGCCGTAATTGTGAAGCTGGCACCCATTGCTGAGCCAGTGTACATTCGATTGAAATCAAATAAATTAAAGGCACCGGTGTTTTCCCTAATGGCGGCGGTGAGGATACTAGCAATTAATCCGCTAAAGATGGATGAACAAAGGTTGGCAAAAACGTTGAAAACGATGCAAAATGCATTAAAGGTAAGGCGCCAAGGATAGAGTTTGAATAATTGTTTGAGAAGGCGCCTCATGGTGCCTTTTTTGGCACGGCCACGCTCTCTAATTCTGATTGGCGGCATGTTACTTTTCACCTCCCACTCTATTTTGTGTGTAATAGACTTCTTGATAAATCTTATTATGAGCAATCAATTCTTCATGAGTTCCGATAGCATCGACTTTGCCATCGTTCATAATGATGATTTGATCAGCGTTTTCGATTGAGGAGATTCTTTGAGCGATGACAATCTTGGTCATGTCTGGGAGATCGTCCTTAAGACCTTTTCTAATTAATCGATCAGTCTTGGTATCAACAGCCGAAGTGCTGTCATCAAGTATCAAAATCTTCGGTCTTTTCATGATGGCGCGAGCAATACAGAGTCTTTGCTTTTGTCCACCCGAGAAGTTAGAGCCGCCTTGCTCGACACGGGAATGAAAACCGTCTTTTAATTGGGAAATAAACTCATGCGCTTGAGCAATCTCACACGCTTTATTCATCTCTTCTTCGGTAGCGTTTTCATTACCCCATCTTAGGTTGTCCGCAATTGTGCCGGAGAACAAAACATTCTTTTGTAAGACGACAGCGACATTGTCGCGAAGGGTCTTTAAATCGTATTGACGAACATCCACCCCAGCGACTGAAACACTGCCTTCCGTGATGTCGTAGAGGCGAGAAATAAGATTTGCGACACTGGTTTTTCCTGAGCCGGTCGAACCCAGAATCCCAATAAATTGAGCGGGTTTGATATTAATATTGATATTTTCGAGAGTGTATTTTTCGGCTTTAGGTGAGTATTTGAAATTGACGTTATCAAAATTGACTGATCCATCTGGAACTTCCGTGACGGGATTCTCAGGATTGACGATGGTTGGTTTTTC
>JAAYDH010000060.1 GCA_012729405.1 Erysipelotrichaceae bacterium | reverse complement strand
AGTAAATTCAAAAATTTACTATCCGAAATAAAAAAAGAACACGCGAAAGCGAAACATATTGTCTATGCTTATCGCGTTAAAGACAAAAGTAAATCCTGTGATGACCGAGAACCCAAAGGGACTGCCGGCCGCCCTTTGCTTGAACTTCTACATAAACGAGATATGGATCAAGCGGTTATCTTCATCGCCCGCTACTTTGGTGGTATCAAACTCGGAGCGGGCCGATTGCTGAGAACTTACGTTCAAGCCGGCATCGATGTGCTTAATAAAGCACAATTAGTACAACTATAGGAGGCTACATAGTATGCCAGATTGCAATAAAGACTGCGAACATTGTGCGGTTGCTGAAAACTGCGATAGCAAATCCTTTAAAGCGAAGTTAAACGATCGCTCGCACATCAAAAAAATCATTGGAGTGCTCTCCGGTAAAGGAGGGGTGGGAAAATCTTTCGTCACCTCTTTACTCGCTTCGTCACTGCGTAAGAAAGGCTTCGCCGTCGGAGTGCTCGATGCGGATGTCACCGGACCCAGCATACCAAAGGTATTTGGTATCAAAGATAAAGCTGTTGGAGAAGACAATCTTATCTATCCACTATTCACAAAAACTGGAATAAAAATTATCTCCGCAAACAGTCTCTTAGAAAACGAATCGGATCCCATCATCTGGAGAGGACCAATTCTCGCTAACTTAGTCAAACAATTTTATGAGGATGTCCTTTGGGAAGAGCTGGATTATTTACTGATTGATATGCCTCCAGGAACCGGAGATGTCGCGTTGACGGTTTTCCAATCTTTACCAATCGATGAATTGATTATTGTCACTTCGCCCCAAGATCTCGTCTCTCTGATTGTCACAAAAGCGATTAAGATGGCTGAGATGATGAACATCAAAGTCTTGGGTGTCGTCGAAAACATGTCTTATTTATCTTGCCCTGACTGTGGCAAAAAGATTTCCTTATTCGGCGAATCTCATCTTGAGGAATTCGCTAATGAATTACACTTTGATATCTTGGGTAAATTGCCTCTCGTTTCCGAACACACCTCTATGGTGGATAAAGGCCAAGTGGAAGATATTGTCCTTCCCGAAATTGAAGATGTGACTGCAAAAGTCATCAAAAAGGAGATATAACTATGGGTGATTTAGAAAATAGACGCGAACGTTTGTTTGCGAAGATGAAAGAAAATTCCGCCGCTCTTCTTTTTGCGGGTGTTCCCAAATTAAGAAGCGAAGATGAATCTTATCCTTTCTTTGCTAATCGCCACTTCTTTTACCTATCTAATATTGAACAAGAGAATTCTGTTCTCCTATTAGTCAAAGGTATCAGTGAGAAAAAGGTTTACCTTTTCATCGATGACTATAGCGAACTTAAGGAGAAATGGACGGGCAAGAGATTAACTGTTGAAGAAGCACGAAAGATTTCCCGCATCCAAAATATCTATTTGACCGAATCTTTCGAAAGCATGCTTTCACTCACTTTAACAAATAAAGAAAATCAATACGGAAAAATTGATACTTTGTATCTTGATTTATTCCCGGAATTAAAAATCAAGGAAAGTTATTCGACTCAGGATTTTGAAAAGTTCATCAATGGCGAATATCCTCATATAAAAACCATAGATGTTTATTCGATTATCACCGAGATGAGAATGGTTAAATCATCAGAAGAAATCGGAGAGATTCTCACTGCGATTAATGGAACCAATAATGGCATCAGTCAAATAATATCTGAGCTTAAACCTGGCGTTTTAGAAAAACATCTTGCTGACAGCTTTGAATTCTACGGCCGCAAGCATGGCTTCCGCGAGCTCGCCTTTCCGACTATTGCCGCCGCTGGCAAAAACGCCACTTGCTTACATTACCCAAGTCAAAACGACGTTGTGAAAGAAAGCGATTTGGTTCTTTTTGACTTAGGTTACAAGTCGAACGGTTATTCTGCCGATATCACTCGCACTTTCCCAGTTAGTGGTACTTTTACCGGTCTCGCTAGGGAAGTCTATCAAGCTGTCTTAAATTGCAACAAAGCGGTGATTGAACACGTTAGAGCGGGTATGAAATTGAGTGATCTTCAAGAATTTGCTCGTGACTTCCTAAAGAAAGAATGCATCCGTATCGGCATCTTAAAAGAAGATGAGGATGTCGTAAAATATTATTATCATAATATATCTCACCATCTTGGTCTCGATACTCACGATTGTGCCAATCGGGAAAAACCATTAGAAAATGGCAATATAATCACTGTGGAACCAGGTCTATATTTAATTGACAAAGGAATTGGTATTCGCATCGAAGACGATGTCTTAATAAGCAACGGCCGTGGTGAAAGTCTCTCAAAGGGCATCGCTAAAGAAATCAAAGATATCGAAAGGTTATTCAAAACTCGTCTATAAGATGAAAAAATTCATTCTTTCCCTCGATCAAGGAACAACTTCGACACGAGCTATTCTCTTTGACAATCACGGCCTATCCCAGTTTGTCGCTCAAAGAGAAATTCAGTGTCTATTTCCTCATTCGGGTTGGGTAGAGGCCGATGCGCTTTCCATCTGGGTTTCTGTTATCGACGTCATCAATGAAGTCTTGATTAAAGCAAATATCACGATGAATGATATCGATTCAATTGGTTTATCAAACCAACGCGAGACCACGGTTGTGTGGAGCAAGGAAACCGGAATGCCGATTTATCATGCGATTATTTGGCAATCCCGACAATCCGCAGAAATATGCGATCGGTTGAGCGATAAAAAAGATATGATACATCAAAAGACTGGGTTGCCTATTAACCCCTATTTTTCAGCGAGCAAAATCCGTTTCATTCTCGACCAAGTTCCCGGAGCTCAAAAGCGGGCCGAAAACGGCGAACTACTCTTCGGCACGATTGACTCGTGGCTCATCTACAAGATGACAAAAGGGAAGATTCACGCGACTGATATCAGTAACGCATCGCGAACATTATTGTTTAACATTAACACATTAAAGTGGGATAAAGAACTATGTGATTTATTCCATATCCCGATAAAGATGTTGCCTTCAGTTAAACCCTCTTCCTATTTATATGGAACAGCGAGCTTTTTTCATCCGAGTATTACTATTCAAGGTGTCGCTGGCGATCAGCAAGCTGCTTTATTTGGTCAAACTTGTTTTGAAAAAGGTGAAAGTAAAAATACATATGGAACCGGGTGTTTTATGTTACTTAACACAGGAGATAAACCTGTCTTTTCCCACTGCGGTCTGTTAACAACTGTGGCATGGCAAATTGGTGATGTTGTTACGTATGCCTTAGAAGGTTCGGTTTTTGTTGGCGGAGCGGCTGTTCAATGGCTACGCGATGAGATGAATTTAATTCACCAATCGGCTGAAAGCGAAAGAGCGGCAAATCTTGCCAGTGATACGGAAGGACTTTATTTAGTTCCTGCTTTTGTCGGACTGGGAACTCCTTACTGGGATGATGACGCTCGGGGAGCTATTTTAGGAATCACCCGTGCAACAAATAAAAATCAAATTATTAGAGCGACACTCGAAGGCATCGCTTATCAATGCAAAGATGTTTTCTTCGCTATGGACAAAGAGGCAAAATGTAGTATAAGAAATCTGCGTGTTGATGGTGGCGCGACCGCTAATAAATATCTCATGCAATTCCAAAGTGATGTTTTGCAAGTTGATATCATGCTTCCTCACTGTTTAGAGACGACTGCTTTAGGGGTCGCTTATCTGGCCGGACTTAATAGCGGATTTTTTAAAAGCATTGAAGCAATAAAGAAAATACATTCCTACCAATGCGTCTTTAAACCGGGGATGAATAAGAGGGAAGTTGATCGACGTTATCGCGGTTGGAAGAAGGCAATCGCGGCCGTTCGCAAATTTAAATTATAGTTAATTAAATTTAATTGCCTACTTTTTAAATAACGAAAAAACGACATATCGTTTTAAAATATTCGGAAAGCAATTTTTTAATTACATTTTTTTTGAAGTGAGTATAATAGTATTAACAACGTTAAAAGGGGGTCAAAAAATGAAACTAAATAAATTTTTAATTGTTGGAATGAGCGCCTTGATTCTATCCGCTTGTGGCGGCGGAACAGGAAATGGCGCCGGAACTCTACCATCTGGTGGACAAGCAGCCACAAAAGAACAGGCAATCGAAGCAATCGGCAACGCATACGAGACTTTCTTAGATTTAGACTCTTTTGAAGCTAATCTCAATCTCTCGAGAGTGCATTTAGATATGACTTCGCCTTTCTATCTAGAGTCAGAAGCCGCCCTTGATGAGGTTGCAGGCTACGGAACAATCGAAGTTGATGTTTCTGGAAAAATCAAAGCAGCCGCCAAGGGTTTGGCAAGCAGCGATTTAGCCGACCTTGAAGCCGAAGTAAAAGTTGAAAATCTAAATTTCTCGCTTTATTCCGGAACGGAAATTGCAGACGAGGTTACTGACGATATCGATGTCGGGTTTGAAGATCTTGATTTAGCTGCATATCTAAAGGATGGTGGTGCTTACCTCAATATCGCGGATGAAGAAGTGCGTGATGTTGTTCAGCTAATCGCCGGGCTCAAAAGCATGGAAGGCTTCCCTGAGAAAATTGCTATGCTTGATCTAATTCCATCTGAAGCTCTCCCGATTAATGCTCTCTTGTTCGGTTTATTATCCGAAGAGATGGACTTACCATCACCCGAGGACTTCGTTGCTCTATTACCAACTATTATCGATGACAACGTCATGGATATGTTAGACGACTATATCTCCTTAGTTTCTTATGAAGACGGAAGATTCGGAGTTGCTCTCGATTGGAATAAAGCGAAGCTCCTTGAAGTATTGGGCGATGCTCTGGCATCTATGGAAGGCTCCTCCGAGATGCTAATAGAAATTGAAAAATGTATTACTCTTAATGCATTTAAATTCTCTCTCTTGCTCGATTCAGAAGGCCGCCTCAGCAGCATTAAAATAGATGTCAATGGTGGATTCGATTCATCTAAGAGTGACGTCTTAGAAGGAGAAATGGGATCAAAAGGTAACGTGATTGTCCAAACTGACTTATCATTTAAATATGGTGACGATGTTACGGTCAACTATCCAACCGATTTAGATTCATACTTACCTCTTTCTTAATAAAAATAGTAAGTACTAAATAAAGAGCCGCTGGTCGGCTCTTTTTCTTTGCTCTGATTGAGAGACTCGCATTGAATTGTTGGGTGATATTATTTATAATATGGCTATGACAAAACGCTATATAATTGCCCCTTATGCAATGCACAAAAGCCTATTAAAAGCTTTTCGTGCCCACGATTCTTTTATAGATGTCAAACTTATCGACAAGAATAATCTGGTCTCATCCTTCTATGAAGAGGTTGATTCACGCGCCATTAAAGAAATCATGATTGGCGAAAAAGTCTTAGATGATGTCGCTCTAGAAATATTCAATGTTCTTCCATTTATAAATGAAAATATTTCAAATTCTAAGGTTCGCTACTTGATGCAAGTTAAATCTAAAATTGCTTCTTTGGGTTTACTTAAAAAAGATCCCTATTACGCTCAACTCATCGAAGGGAAGGCTGTCGAAATATATGGCTATTCGCCATTAGATAATGAATTAATAACCATTTTAAACGCGCTTGGTTGTCAATTTGTTTTCCATCAGGAAACTCAAGTAAAAAAAGGCTGTGAGCTAGTGACATATTCATCCGTATTTGATGAGGTTCTCGCTTGTTTGAACGAGGTGGCCGAATTGCTTGATAAAGGTGTCGGTTATGATGACATTTACATTTACTGTGCGGATAAAAATTATTTCTATTACCTTGATCGTTTCCAACAAGACTTTGGCTTTCGTATCAACATTCCTCAAAGAAGGACATTTTTTAGTCAAAATTTCACTTCCGAAATATTGAAGGAATATCACCTTAATCGCGATTTTGGCAAAGTTACTGATTTCATCAACCAATTAGATATTTCCCAAGACAATAAAAACTCTCTATTTCAAATTATTGATGAAGTAAGAGATGAACGTTTTGCTTTTGAAGAGCAATATCAATATCTCGTTTCAGTTTGCAAGAAACGCTATTTAAACGAAGACATCTATTCTCCGGCAATTAATTTAATTACTGAACCAATCAAAATTGAAAACGCCCATATTTTTGTCTTGGGTTTTCACGAAGGATTATTTCCTATTTCCTATCAAGATAACGACTACTTAACTGACGACATCAAGAGCGAACTTGGTCTTACCACCTCTCTTGAAAAAGGAAAGATTTCATCGGATACATTGCATTT
>JAAYDH010000068.1 GCA_012729405.1 Erysipelotrichaceae bacterium | reverse complement strand
TTGGGTTTAGTCTGTTTGGATTGACCTTATTTTTTAATATTAATTGGATTGAGAAAATTTAAATTTTTAACATCTTTGTACAGATGAGTTTGAAGGAGAAAAAGATCATGAAAAAAGAGAAGAGAAGTTTCCTGCTTATTTGGATCTTGGCATTGGCGCTGCTGTTGAATGTGTTGGCGTTTGTGCCGGTTGTGGCGGAGGGTCCGCGAGACTTAGCGACTGTGGGTGATTTTGACTACACGATAACTTATAAGGCAAGGGTTAAAGAGGGGACTGAGACAAAGGAGATCGAAATCGATGACGACACTGTCATCCCAGCCGAAGGTTTTCAGTCTTTGAATGTTGATGTTAACTTTAACATTGCAAATAATTTCGTTCTTTTGATGGGAGATTACTTTCAGATTGACCTCTCCGGTTTATCTAAGATCGTCGATTTGCCGGCTCTTACAGGAGGCCGTATTGTCTTTGAGATCAAAGATGAGGTGGGAGGAGAAGTCGAATCTATTAATGCGGCTAGCTACATTGTCACACCAGGCCCTTTGCTGAAGGTTGAGTTCGATCAGAATTTGGAGGAGCTAAATGCAAAATATGATCGCTTAGGTTTTGTGGGCCTCCTTTTCACTGCAGAAGACAACGGTGAACAGCTTCTCGAAACGATTGTAGTACCGGTCAGCAAGACCCAAACTAAAACTTTTTTTGTGAAAAGAGCAGCTGAAGGGACCTCTGCAATTAGCAAAAAAGCCGAAGAGTATATCGAGGGAAGCGGTACGATCGTATGGATCATTGATGTCAATACGGTTTTAGATAACATCACCGGTGCATATATCGTTGACTCTTTACCAGAAGGCCATAACGTCCTTTCAGTTCAACTTGTTAATCTGAAAGAAACAGGCGGTAGCTTTTCGGAAGAAGGAGACCGTGAGTTGCCTATGGAAGGAAATGGGGGATATACGATTGATGAGGAAGGGGATCAACTTATGTTGACTGTCCCTCTTGGAGATTTGAAATATAAAGCAAAACGGATCATCATTACGACCAAGTTTGAAGATGGCAAGGGCTCTTCCGAGCACGAAAATACCGCAAGACTATTCGACAAAGATAAGAAGCAAGTTGGGGAGAACGCAACCGCCTCTATTGTCGCGGGGATCACAGGTCTCTCGAAAACGTCCGCATCTATTGAAGGCTCGAATGAAATTGTGTGGGAGATTAAGTATATCGGCGATGGTGAAACGAAAGAAATTACCGACACTTTGACTTTGACATCCAGTAATGACAAAGATCTTAAATACATCTCGCTTTTCTTCGATAAATATTCGGTAAAGGTAAATGGCGCCGAATTCCCTTCTGCTAATGGAGGTAGCGAAAGCGTTACTGTTACCTCAAAGGAAGGGGAATTGGAAATTAAAATTTCGGGGTTACCTAATGTCGACGGAACACCTTATACGATCACATACAGCACCCATTCCTTCTTCAGCGGTATTGGGACGAAAAACTATACTGTAAGCAATAACGCAGAATACGGCACCTATGGGAAGGCTGAGAGTAATGAAAGTTTCTCAAAAAATGCTGTTATTGAAAAAGAATTCGCAAAAGTCAGACAGGAAGAAATGGCTGGAAAGCTACATACCTATATTGACTGGACGATCACGATCAACCGAAACAGTGAAGTATGGAAAAATGTTGTTATAGAAGAAACAGTCCCTGACGGCTTTAAATTTATTGAAGCTAAATGGGATAACGATATACTTGCCACAAGTCTTGATTCCGGGGAAGAAAATGGCGACCCTGAAGTGATAGAAATTATCGTAGTTTCCGGGAGCAAAACACTAGATGGTCCAGCAACCATCACGGTCACCACTGAGCTGACGGATCCAAACATCGAACCAGATACAAATGGTATTATCGGGTATAATGAAGCTCGAGTTAAATGGAATCTTGCTGGCGATGGATATGGGGAAGGAAATGGAATCGGAGATGGACTTGATTTCGGTGAGGACATCGGAAGCGGATACAGCGAAACCTTTAGAGCCCCCATTACGAAGGAAAATCTGGAACATAAACTGACGAAAACAGCTGTTAGTAAAAGCATCGATCAGTCTGGAAAAACGGGTAAAGCGAGTTGGAAGTTAGACTATAAGACGTACACGAGCTCCATCCCTTTCGATTTGGTCATTAAAGATTCTATCGATACCAGTGAGGACCTCCATACTTATGACCCCAGTTTATTCAAATTGGTCATTAATGGAAGCGTAGAGATTGGTTTGTCTGCCAATACAGAAATGATTACTTGGCTTGACACCCAAGATCCTTCAAAATTCTTTTCATACAAACTGGTCATTAATGATGACTCAAATACTTTTACACTCACCATTGTTCCTGGCGCATCAGATACTTCGACTCCTTCAGACCTTTTTAATGACGATGCTAATCACATAGTACTGACCTACGACACTATCGTTGACTTCACGAAACTTAATGATGTCGAACCCGATCAACAGAATACTCTGAAGAACGATGTTTCTGTCACAGCTGGAATTTTGGATCCACTTTATGCTTCCGCGAACCAATCATTTACGGTGCCTTTCTCCCACAATGGCGTGAAATCTGTAAAAAAAGATAATAACGACAGAACTTACACTTGGACCGCGAAGCTCAACTACAAAAGCAAGACAATCTCCAAGGATAAAACTATCAAAGATACATTGTCTAAGGGGCAAGTATACGTCGCATCAACTCTTAAGATCTATAAGGCGGAACTGACGAACAACTATGACCTAAAAAAGGTAACGGTAGATGGTAATGAAGTTCTACTAGGCGATGATGATTACACGGTATCATTCACCCCTGAAGGTGATAATCCCACCAAAATGGAGATCACGTTCACGAAAGATCTTGATCACCCAATTATCATCGAATATCAGACAAAAGCAGTGGGGATCGCTGAAAAAAGATATAATAACAGTCTTTCATACTATGATATGACATATAGCAGTAGTGTCACACGTAATAACCATGATAAGTTTATTGAAAAAGAATTATTAAACGGTCGCGGTACTAATGGAAACCTGGTCGTCCTAGGAGACGTGCTGGATTGGAAAATCGACGTTAATAAGAGCTTGTCAGAAATCCATAATTTTGTACTGACCGACACACCAAGTGAAGGCTTGATTTTGCTACCTGATAGCATAAAAGTATTCACTAAATCTAATGATAATGATGTTGATGTTACAAATCAATTTACTAAAACGATACCTGATCATGGATTCACGCTTTCAAAAGCTCTTGTGGAC
>JAAYDH010000095.1 GCA_012729405.1 Erysipelotrichaceae bacterium | reverse complement strand
TTGCTAGAGCCTTGGCCGAAGAAGACCCCCTAGTGTTTGGAGAGGATAAAAAGATCACAATTGATTATGTGAATTTTGAAATTGAATTCGAAGACGCAAATGCTGGATTATTACTTTGTCCTCAAGAGTTGTATGATGATTATTCAAACAACAAAGGATTGCTTGATAAGTACGGCTATCTTAAGTATGAAGACGACAGCCATGAGTCAAGCGCGAAGAAAGTTTTGTGGACAAACTGGGATAAAATTAATCTCGAAGTTCGCAAGTCACCTATTAGCATTGACGAAGTAGCGTCTGATGACTATATTTCTTTTTACAAAACGAAAATGAATGGTTACATTTCTTCATATCGTTCTTGTTTGGCTATTAACTCTGGTGATTATGGTGCCTATGGCATCCACTCTTTGCCAGCCGAAATTGAAGCAAAGCCATGGACAAGATGGGAAGGACTTCTTGAATTTCTCTTTGTCTGGCCAATTGGGGCTCTAATCGATGTTATTGCCACCGCTTTTTCCGCTATCGGAATCGGATGGGCATCATTATTATCAATTTTATTCGTCACCATCATTGTTAGAACACTGATGTTGTTCGTTACATTCAAACAACAAAGATCAACTGCTGTAATGACGCAATTACAGCCAGAAGTCGCTAAAATTCAAGCCAAATATCCAAACGCTAACACCAACAAAATGGGAAAGCAGAGGTTGGCCGAAGAAACGGCACGGCTTTACAAGAAGCACAAGATTAATCCATTAACTTCCATTCTTGTCATGTTTGTACAGTTCCCTGTCTTTATTTGTGTGTGGGGCGCCATGCAAGGCGCTTCCGTTCTCTCTTCCGGATCTTTCTTAGGCTTGAGACTGAGCGCCTCGATTCGTGAAGTCATGTTCAACGGAGCCGCGTGGACGGCAGCCGGAGGATTTGGCGGAATTACCGCCACTGTACTATTCATCTTAATGGGCGTCGCTCAAGCGGTTTCTATGCTCTTGCCAAGATGGCTTCAAAAGAAAAAAAGCAAAAATGTTGCTAAGCTAGGCCGCAATCCGGCCCAAGCCAAGACCGACAAGAGAATGAAATGGTTCACTTACATCATGTTAGCGATGATTATCTTTATGGGATTCTCACTCGCATCAGGCATGGGCGCCTACTGGCTATTTGGCGCTATCTATTCCATCGTTCAGTCTTTAGTTACTCAAGCTATTACTGACCGTAAAGCTAAAAAAAGAAGGTAAACGAAATGAAAGAATATCAAGGAAAAACCGCTGAAGAAGCATTAGCAAACGCTGCTGAAGAACTCAATGTTTCTGTTGATGAATTAATTTATATCGTCAGCAAGAAAAAGAAAGGACTCTTCTCGAAAAAAGTCGTTGTTGAAGTATTCGAAACATCTGATGTTATCAAATATGCCGAGGATTATATTCTCGAAGTCATTGATAATTTAGAGATTGAATCTTCGGTTAAATCGACCGTCGATAACGATATTATTCGCATCACGATTGATTCTGCCCACAACCCTGTTTTGATTGGGAAAAACGGCAAGACCCTCCAAGCTTTAAACGAATTAACCAAATTAGCTGTTTCAAACCATTTCCACAAGAGATTTAGAATCTTACTTGACATCAATGGATATAAGGACAGCAAATATATACGCTTATCACGCGTTGCTCGTCGAGCTGCTCACGATGTCCAAAAGACACACGAGATTTACACTTTTGATCCAATGCCGGCCGATGAAAGAAGGGCTGTGCATAATGCTTGCGCTGGAATGAAGAACATCCGAACCGAATCAATCGGCGAAGGAACTCACAGACAAGTTCAAATCATTTATGTTGATTAGTAATAAGCGCCCTTAGGGTGCTTTTTACACTCAAAAAGGTATTTATGTTTGAAACCATTGTTGCTCTCGCTACACCGCCTCTAAAATCCGCATTGGCCATCATTCGACTTTCCGGTGATGATTGTTTTGATGTCGTTTCTCCGATGTTTAACAAGGATTTAAGAGAGATCACAGAAAAGACGATTTTATATGGGGCAATCGTCGATGGTGATGAAAAGATTGATCAGGTGGTTTTACTTGCATATAAAGGCCCAAGAAGTTTCACCGGAGAGGATTCGGTTGAGATCATCTGCCACGGCTCGATGTTGATTGTAAATCAAATCATCTCACTTGCGATCAAACACGGGGCGCGTCTCGCAACACATGGAGAATTCTCCTCACGAGCGTTTTTTCACAATAAAATCGATCTTATTCAAGCTGAGTCAATTAACGATGTGATAAATGCAACTACTCAAGAATCCAAAAAATTATCGCTCCTTTCGCTTGACGGAGAAGTGACTAAAATGGTCACGCCAATTCGGAGCAAAATTGCTGATATTTTATCACTAATCGAAGTGAATATTGATTTCCCAGAATACGAGGACATCGAAATTGCAAACAAGGAAAAAGTCCTCGAATATGTCGATTTGATCAACGATAAAATTAATAGATTAATATCAAATGGTCAGAAAGCCAAAATCATTAAAGACGGCATTAGAGTTGCAATTGTTGGAAAACCAAATGTTGGCAAATCTTCGCTATTAAACGCGCTTATTGGTGAAGACAAGGCGATTGTTACTGATATTGCGGGAACAACGAGAGACATCGTCGAAGGCGATATAAATCTCAAAGGGGTGGTCCTGCATCTACTCGACACCGCCGGAATAAGGGATTCCAAAGATTTTGTTGAATCGATTGGAATTGATAAGGCTAAAGAATCGATTAAGAAAGCAGAGCTGGTTATCGTAGTTCTCGATGCAAGTAAAACCCTAGATGCAGAAGATGATGCCATCTTGCGCATAACCGAGGACCTAAACCGAATCATTGTTTATAACAAGAGTGATAAGAAAATCATCCAAGAAGTTAATGGATTATTCATCTCTGCTCTCAAAAAAGATATCAGTCCGTTGGTGGATGAAATATATCGAACCCTCGGTCTAGACGATCAAGCCTTTAAAACACCCGCTCTAAACAACGCAAGACAAATTGGGTTGCTTGAAAGGGCTAAAGAATCACTTCTAATTGCCAAAGAAGACGCTTTAAACGATTTACCAATCGACTTAGTCGCTGTTTCTATCAGAGACGCCTATGAGGCTATATTAGAGATATTAGGAGAAGTAAATCAAATTGATATTTCTAAAGAAATATTTGCGAGATTTTGCGTTGGTAAATAAGATGATTTTTGATACACACTGTCACCTCAATGACGAAGCGCTTCTCGCGAATGTTGATAAAATAATAACTGAATCACTCAAGGTTGGTGTTGATAAGTTTTTAGTGGTCGGTTGGGATAAAAAAAGTTCACTGGAAGCAATTAAATTAGCCGAAAAATACCCAGAGGTTTTTGCGGCGATTGGATTTCATCCAAGTAACGTTTTCGATGTCACCGAGACCGATTATCAAGAAGTAATGGCCTACCTAACTCATCCAAAAGTGGTGGCTGTGGGGGAAATTGGGCTAGATTATCATTGGAACAAAACCGCCGAAGAAAGAAATACACAGAAACAATTCTTTATTCGTCAAATTAAAACAGCAAACGAGTATAAAAAACCAATTACTATCCATAATCGTGAGGCCTTTGAAGATTGTCTAAATATTTTGAAACAGCACAAACCCGTTATGGGGGGAGTAATGCACTGTTATTCTGGCAGCGCGGAAGCACTAAAAGTTGTGTTAGAACTAGGGTTACTGATTGGATTGGGAGGAACTTTAACCTTCACAAATGCGAGAAAAGTAAAGGAAGTTTGCATGGAAACACCCTTAGAAAAAATCGTAGTTGAAACAGATGCTCCATACCTTGCTCCACATCCTCAAAGAGGTACCATCAATACTCCAAAGAACATAGCGCTTGTTATTGATGAAATAGCAAAAGTGAAAAATTTGTCAAAAAAACATATTCTTGACGTCATCTACAAGACTTCCTGTGATATGTTTCACGTGTAAAAATGCATATGCTATATTTTAACGGTGTCATCGTTGTTGAAGGAAAGACGGACGCGTCCTTCTTGTCATCATTTATTAAATCTGAATACGTGATAACAAAAGGTTATGAATTACCAGTAGAAGAAATGGCATATTTAAATGCTGTTTCGTTCTATAAACAAGTGTTGATTCTTACCGACCCCGATGATGCCGGAAAGTTAATACGGCAACGCATTAAAATATCCAATTCTATACAAATTGATGTCGATAAAAAGTATTGTAGCAAGAACAATAAACACGGCATAGCTGAGTGTCAAAAAGAGGAAATTATCCGCGTTTTAAAGCGATATTTGAGCGAAAATCCAGAAAATGAAAAGAAAATTAAATCAAGCTTCTTAATTTCGCTTGGTTTAAACAGCAAGAAGGAAAGAACTATTTTTGCAAAAAAAGTTCCGGTTGGAATCGTAAATTTGAATAAGCTCTCGCAGCGTCTTAACTCGCTTCAATTTGATGAAGAGAAAATTAGAAAATTAGTTGAGGAGCAGTAAAGTGATAATTAATAGATCGAACATTGGCGAAATCATCTCAAAATTGAATCTAAAACCCGACAAAGATTTCGGCCAAAATTTTCTTATTGATTTTAATATCTCTTCTCGTATCGTGGAAGCTTTGAATATTGAAGAAAATGACAAAATTCTTGAGATTGGACCAGGCCTCGGATCTCTGACGCACTTTTTATCTCAAAAATTATCGTTTTGTGATGCGGTCGATATTGATCCTAGGATGATTAATTTTCTTTCAAATATATACAAAGACTCTAAAAATCTTCTTTTTATCAATAGCGACATTAGAAAAGTTGATATTTTTAGTTATACAAAGATTATTGGTAATCTACCCTACAATATAACAACAGATTTAGTAACATTGCTACTTTTAAACGGAACATCGTGCAAAAAGATGGTTTTGATGTGCCAAGCCGAAGCTTTCTCTCGGTTTATTTCCGTGAGCGGTGGCGATTATGGTGCTGTTTCTGTTCTCGTTCATCTTCTCGGTTCTTCAAAAAAACTTTTCGTTGTTAAACCAGGATCATTTTATCCTTCACCAAAGTGTGATTCTATTGTTTTTGAAATTAATCTACGTGAGTCTTTTGACCGGCAAGAATGTTTAGAAACTTACCTATTAGCGAAGCAACTCTTCCTCAATCGAAGAAAAACAATCCTTAACAACCTTTCTGCTTTTATTAAGGACAAAACAATGGCTGCTGAAGTATGCAGCGAACTCGGAATTTCTCCGATGTCGAGGCCTGAACAAATTACGCCAACTCAATATCACGATATCTATAAAACGTTAAGAGTAAATGGTACAATTAAATAGAACGGTCGCAATTTTAACATTTTAATAAAATGAGTTGCTGGGAAAGAGTGTAATCATTATAATTACTTGGATTTGTTTGAGTTAAAAGTTTATGAAAGATTTAGCTATTAGAAGTTATGCAAAAATTAATATCGGATTAAATGTCGTTGGTCGCCGAGAAGATGGTTATCACGATTTAGATATGTTAATGGTTCCCGTTGAACTACATGATTCTATAATAATGAGCGAAATTAAGAACACCGATGATAACTTTGTTACCATCGACGACTTCTCCGGGGTGAGAATTCACCACAATATTGCTTCGGAAGCGTTGAATCTAATTCAGAAAAAACACAGTATCAAGAAAAAATTCCGTGTGTTCATACATAAGGTAATTCCAATTCAAGCTGGTTTGGGTGGCGGATCTTCAAACGCGGCCTTTGTGCTTAAGGGAGTAAACCAATTACTAAACTTAAAACTATCTGAAGACAACTTAATCGCCTTAGCAAAAGAGCTTGGCTCAGATGTTCCATTCTTTATTTCCTGCAAACCCGTCAGATGCCGTGGGAAAGGCGATGAATTTGAACCAGTTGCCATCAAAAACAATTATCATGTCATTATTGTTAAGCCAAACCCGGGTTGTTTTACCAAAGAAGTCTTTGATTTGTCTGATACGATGAACCTTAATACCTGCAACATTGATAACGTTGTAAAAGCGTTAAAAGAAGGGGATGACAAACTATTAGCGGAATCCATTGATAATTCGCTAGAAGATCCGGCCGCTGGCTTTGTCCCCGAAATCAAATTAATTAAACAAAAACTAAAAAAATTAGGTCTGGGCATTGTCTCAATGACTGGAACTGGAAGCGCGGTGTTTGCATTGAGCACAAACGCTACCTTGGTAAAGCATGCCGCGAGAAAATTAGAAGATCGCTACGTTGTAGAAGTGACCAAAATATTAAAATAGGAGGGTCAAATCATGAAAAAATTTGCTATTGTACTAGCTGCTGGAAAAGGAACGAGAATGAAATCTCGTGATCCTGAACACTCAAAAGTCTCATATCCCATTTTAGGAAAAGCTCTCGTGAACTATGTTCTCGACGCTATTGCTCCTGTCGGTCTTGACGAAACTATTGTTGTCGTCGGTTTTGGCGGAGAAGCAACAAGAAAACTGGTTGAAGATCGGGCAAAGGTTGTCTGGCAAAAAGAACTTGTTGGAACCGGAAATGCTGTTCTGCAAGTTAAAAAAATTCTTGAAAATAGAGAAGGAGCAACTTTAGTTGTCTGTGGCGATACTCCACTTATTACCACTGAAACCATCACTAGAATTTTCAATGTCCACGGAAAAACCAAAAACCATCTCACTATTGTTACTGCGGTTCTAGAAAAACCTTCTGGCTATGGGAGAATCATTCGCGACCCGAAAAGCAACTATGTCTTAGCTATCAAAGAGGATAAGGATTGCACTCCCGAAGAGAAAGAAATTCACGAAGTTAATGCCGGTATTTATATTTTTGATAACAAGGCTCTCTTCGACTACATTGATGAAATCAATTCTAATAACGCTCAAAGAGAATATTATTTAACAGATCTTATTGGCATTTTTAAAAGAAACGAAAAGAAAGTTGGAGCCTATGTAGTAGAAGATGCCGTTGAGGTCTTTGGCATTAACGACCGTGTTCAACTCGCCTATGCGGGGAAGGTTATTAGAAAAAGAATAAATAATAAACTAATGCTTTTAGGTGTTTCAATGGAAGACCCTGATTCAACCTACATTTCTTTGGATGTTGAAATCGGGAGGGACACCATTATTCTTCCGAACACGACCATTTTTGGAAAATGCAAAATTGGTGAAAATAACGTGATAGGCCCTAACACCTACTTAGATAATGTTGAAATTGGACACGAAAACACCATCCAATCATCTTGGATTTCTGATTCTAAAATTGGGGATAATAATGAAATTGGCCCATACACTAAAATGAGAGCCGGAACAGTTATTGGAAATCACTGTCGAGTTGGCAACTTTGTTGAATTGAAAAACGCAGATTTACACGATGGCGTTAAAGCTGCTCATCTCTCTTACATTGGAGATACTCGAGTAGGTGAAAAAACCAATGTCGGATGCGGAACTATTACTGCAAACTACGATGGCTTCAATAAAATGCGCACGGAAATTGGCGAAAACGTTTTCCTTGGAAGCGGCACCATCTTAGTCGCTCCAATCACTGTCGAAAACAATTCTTTCACAGCCGCCGGATCGACAATCACCAAGGATGTTAAGACCGATTCTTTGGTTATTGCTCGTGCCCGTCAAGTTGAAATCGAACATGGCTACACGACTTTTATGAATAAAGCTAAGGCAAAAAAAGAGGCCTCGAAAAAATAATGCTCATCATCGATTGTTTTGGCCACAACATTTATTTGGATAAAGAACTTGTCGGATACATCGGTGAGAACGAGTTATACATTAGAGGTACAAAATTCGCTTCGATCACCGATGATGGTGTTATGTCTATTCTCAACCGGGAAATCGGATATATCGATGATGATGGATCAATAATCATTAACGGTAATGAAGTTGGATATATCGATGGTAACAACAATTTTGTTTTCTTTAAATTGCCCTTGAATAATGGTTAAATAAGTTAATAAAACATGGGGGGGCTTAGTTATGAATGCAATCGGAATTGACATTGGTGGAACATTCATCAAAGGCGCAGTCGTAACTCCTAAAGGTGACATTCTTGACTTTTTTACGCTGCCTGTCGAAAGCAGTGAAACAGCTGAGGAAACAATCAAAAAATTAATTGTTCAAATTAAGAAAATTAATTATCCAAATATTAGCGGAGTGGGAATTGGATGCCCAGGCACTGTTGATTCAGATACCGGAGTTGTTGAGTTTGCTCCTAATATTGGGTGGACTAACATCCATATAAAAGAGATGATCGAACAGGCAATCGAACTTCCAGTTCATGTCACCAATGACGCGAATGCCGCGGCTTCAGGTGAATCAATTTTTGGAGTTGGAAGACAAATGCAAAACCTCATTGTTCTTACACTTGGCACCGGAGTCGGTGGCGGGCTCGTCCTTAATGGGAAATTATTCGAAGGCAATGAAGGGAAAGGCGCCGAAATTGGACATATGGTTATCGAAGTTGATGGCAGACCATGTGGATGCGGAAGACATGGGTGCCTTGAAACCTATGCTTCTGCAACCGCTCTAATCTCAGATACAAAAAAACAAATGAAGGAACACCCTGAGTCACTCATGTGGAAGAGCATATCTTCCCTCGAGGAAGTAGATGCAAAAGTAGCCTTCTCAGCTGCAAAAATGGGAGATCGCTCTGCCCAAGAAGTTGTACGCAACTATATTCATTACTTAGGTGAAGGAATTCTCAATCTTTGTAATATTTTCAGACCAGATGCCGTCATTTTATGTGGGGGTGTTTCCAAGGAAGGCGGATATTTGACCTCACGATTAAAGAATTACTGCGAAGAGAGAGCTTATGGATTCCCTCACTCTCCCGCGGTCCAAATCCTAGTTGGAAAATTAGGATATAACGCGGGATTAATTGGAGCCGCTTCCCTGTTTTTCAAGCAATAAACAAATCGCAATTGTATTAAAAAACCTCAAGAGCGAACTTGAGGTTTTTTTGTTTGTTTAGTTAAACAATTATTTCTTTCTTGGGAAGAGAATTGCGGCTTGAGCGGCAGCTAAGCGAGCAACTGGGACACGGAATGGAGAGCAGGAGACATAGTCCAAACCAACCTTGTGATAGAACTCGATTGACTTTGGATCGCCACCAGTTTCACCACAAACTCCGAGGTGGAGATCAGGTCTAGTCGCACGGCCGAGCTTGACTGACATCTCAACTAGTTTCCCAACGCCGTTTTGATCGAGCGTCTTAAATGGATCCTCTTCGAAAATCTTATTGGAATAGTAGTGAGGTAAGAATTTGCCAGCATCATCACGTGAGAATCCGAAGGTCATTTGAGTTAAGTCATTTGTACCAAAGGAGAAGAATTCAGCTTCTTTTGCGATTTCATCGGATAAGAGAGCAGCTCGCGGGATTTCAATCATCGTTCCAACATGATATTTCATGTTTAAACCGGACTTGGCGATGAGATTATCAGCAACTTCAGTAACGATATTCTTAACGAACCTCATTTCTCTTTCATCGAGAGTAAGAGGGATCATGATTTCAGGAGTAACTAAACGTCCAGTCTTCTTGCTTACAGCGATGGCGGCCTTAATAATGGCTCTGGTTTGCATTCTGCCGATTTCTGGATAAGTGACATCCAAACGGCATCCGCGGTGACCCATCATTGGGTTGGCTTCGTGTAAGTCGTTGATCTTGTCTTTAATTTGATCGACTGTTCTGCCGGTAGCCTCGGCTAATTCTTTGATGAGAGCTGGTTCTTGTGGTAAGAACTCGTGAAGAGGCGGGTCTAATAAACGGATAGTGACATTAAACTCACCCATGGTCTCGAATAAAGCTTCGAAATCGCTTTGTTGCATTGGTTCAATTTCCGCAAGAGCGGCTTCTCTTTCTTCGACAGTATCAGCAAGAATCATTTTTCTCATAGAGAAGATTCTGTCTTTTGCGAAGAACATGTGCTCGGTACGGCAAAGGCCGATACCTTCAGCACCAAAGTCATGAGCTTGTTTGGCATCGCGTGGACTATCAGCGTTTGTTCTAACCTTAAGTTCGCGATATTGATCAACCCAGCCCATTAATCTGCCGAAGTAACCAGAAGTTAAATCTGGAGCAACGGTCTTGATAGAACCGACATAGACGTTACCAGTATTTCCATCCAAGGAGATAATGTCCTTATCAGTAAAAACTTTACCATTGATGGTAAGGGTTCTCTTTTCTTCGTTGATGATAGCAGAGGAGCAGCCAGTAATACAGCATTTACCCATGCCACGAGCAACGACGGCTGCGTGGGAAGTCATACCACCGCGGGAGGTAAGAATACCTTGAGCGGCAACCATGCCGACGATATCTTCAGGAGAAGTTTCAGCACGGACGAGAATAACTTTTTCACCAGCGTTATGGCGTCTTTCTGCTTCTTCGGCAGTGAACGCGATTGCGCCTGTACCAGCACCTGGGCCAGCGGCTAGGCCGGTAGCGATTGTTTTGACAGCTGCAAGAGCCTCTTTGTCGAATCCAGGAAGCAATAATTTATCGAAAGAAACGGCGTCAATACGGGTGACAGCTTCTTTCTCGGTGATTAAACCTTCATCAACGAGATCGCAAGCGATTTTTAATGCAGCGGCAGGAGTTCTCTTACCGTTGCGGGTTTGTAAGAAATACAGAACGCCATCTTCAACGGTGAATTCCATATCCTGCATATCACGATAGTGTTTTTCCATGACTTTAATGGTCTTAACGAATTCTTCGTAGACCTTTGGCATTCTAGTTTTTAACTCATCGATGTGTAAGGGAGTGCGAATGCCGGCGACAACGTCTTCACCTTGAGCATTTGGTAAATACTCGGCAGAAATCTCGTTTTCACCAGTACCTGGGTTACGGGAGAACGCAACACCTGTACCAGAAGTCTCGCCCTTGTTACCAAAGGCCATTGATTGAACGTTAACAGCTGTACCCCATGAATATGGGATGCTGTTCATCATACGGTAAACGTTCGCTCTTGGGTTATCCCAGCTTCTAAAAACTGCGGAGACAGCTTCTAACAATTGAACTTTTGGATCAGTTGGGAAATCTTCACCAAAGACATTCTTATAGTAGTCTTTGTATTTTGCCACTAATTCTTTTAATTGCTCAGTTGTAATCTCGGTATCGAGTTTATAACCGTGGCTATCTTTCAAGTCGTGCAACATTTTGTCCATTGCATCGCGTGGGTGTCCCTTAGCGATGTTCGTAAACATCATGATGAAACGACGGTAAGAGTCCATCGCGAATCTTTCGTTTCCGGTTTCTCTTGCTAAGGTAGCAGCGGTGGTATCATTTAAACCAAGGTTTAAGATGGTGTCCATCATACCAGGCATACTAGCTCTAGCACCAGAACGGACAGAAACTAATAATGGGTTGTGGTCGCCACCGAAAGTTTTTCCGGTTTTCTTTTCGATGCCCTTAATTGCCTCAAAGATTTGAGTAACTACATAATCAGGCAATTTTTTGCCAGTCTCATAGAATAATGTACAAACTTCGGTAGAAATGGTGAAACCTTCTGGGATACGAACACCAATGTGGGTCATTTCCGCAAGGCCGGCACCTTTTCCGCCGAGAATTTCTTTACCTAATCCGTAAGCTTCATCAAAGGCGTAAACATATTTTTTTTCAGCCATAATTTTCCTCCTGTAGGTCTGAAAGTGTAGTGCTTTGCACCACACCAGCGATACAATACTAGCACAAGCACGTGTGGAAACGCCATAAGTTTGCTCATTTTCTATATTTTCGCGCATAATGTATATGCAAGTGTGTTATTGTTTTGACAAGCAGAGAATAATTTTGTGAGGATCGTATATGATTAACAACCCCTTGATTCTAAGCATCGATTTCGGGACACAATCCCTTCGAACATCATTAATTGATAAGGAAGGCAACATAGTTGCCATCATCAAAAAACCCTATAACCCTGTCTACATTTCTTTGGAAAAAGGTTTTGCAGAACAAGACCCTGATTTTTACTACGAGTATTTGGTCACCTGTTTGAAAGAGCTGACGATAAGCAACAAAGATAAACTCGATCGCATCATCGGATCGACCATTACGACATTTCGTGATTCCTCTGTCCAACTAAATAAGGATTTGAAACCACTAAGGAGATGCATCCTTTGGCTTGATCAGAGAATGGCAAAAGCCAAAGAAAAACTACCATTATTCCATCGCTTTCTTTTCTGGCTTGTTGGGATGAAAAACACAATTGATTTAAATCGAGAAAGAACTATCGCTCACTGGTTGAAAGAAAACGAACCCGACACTTGGGCAAAGACAGATAAGTATGTGAATATCTCCACATATTTAACCTATAAAATGACAGGAAGGTTGTGTGATTCAGCTGCCTCGATGACTGGCCACTACCCAATCAATTTCCCAAAAAGAAAATGGTATAAAGAAAGACATATGAAGGCCTTAATTTTTGGTATTCCTTCTCGCATGCTGTGCGAGTTAAAACAACCGGGCGAAAAAATTGGGGTAATTCTTGATTCTCTCGCTGACGAGGTTGGTTTACCAAGAGGGATCCCCTTCATTGCGACCGGGTCGGACAAAGCGTGCGAAACCCTTGGGCTCGGAGCTCTATCACGTGATGTCGGAGCTATTTCCTACGGAACTGCTTCGACAATTGAAGTGACTAACAAACGTTATTATGAGCCTCAAACATTCTTGCCCGCCTATCCGGCAGCTGTCTCGGGCTACTACAATATGGAAGTCCAAGTATATCGTGGTTATTGGATGTTGAGTTGGTTTAGCAAAGAATTCGCTTCTGAACTTGTGGATGAAGCGAAAATTCAAAGCATGGCTGTCGAAGAATTACTCAATGCAAAATTGTCCGAAATCTCTCCTGGTTCGGATGGATTAGTGCTCCAACCTTACTGGGGGCCAAGTCTTTCGCGCCCACTTTCTAAAGGTTCGATTGTGGGTTTCTCGGAAGTTCACACGAGGGAACATCTCTATCGTGCAATTCTAGAAGGTATTGCCTATGCTTTGCGTGAAGGTTTGGAGGAAATCCAACGATCTCAACACCATAAGATCTCTCGCCTCATGATTTCTGGTGGTGGATCACAAAGTCCGGCAATTTGTCAAATCACAGCGGACATTTTTGGGTTGCCAGTATCAAGAGTTCAGACATTTGAAACAACATCATTAGGATCGGCGATTGCTTGTTTTGTAGCTTTAGGAGAATTTTCCTCTGTTGAAGAGGCTATCAAAGCAATGTCGCATAAAAGCAGCACCTTTGTCCCCGATTCTAAAGCGCATCAACAATATGAATACCTTTATAAAAAGGTATATTTGAAGATGTATCCAAAACTTAAAAACATCCACAAAGATTTATATAATTTTGGGAAGAAAGCAAAATGAGTGAGGAAATAAAAAGGCCGCGACGTAGAAAACGCCGATACATGACTGGTGAAGATATAGATATGTTTCGCGAAAAAGTTCGCGAAACAGATTCGAGCAATCAAGAATCTATTTGCGACAAAGTTATAGATGGCGCTTAATATATTATTAGCGATTCTCGTGTTCTTTAACTGAGGAAAACATATACACTTTACAAGACAAAATGTAAAATAAAAGTATGGCAAAGCAGATACCACAATTATCCTATTACGATACCAGATGGAAACATTTTTTCCGTGTTGAAAAACAAGCCCTGCTTTCCATAATTCCTAACCATATTAAAGCTCACATTATTCACATCGGATCTACCGCGGTTGATGGGATGGTTGCTCGCCCGATTATTGATATAGTCATCGGGATTGAGAACCCATTAGATGTTTACACAGTGAAAGATGTTTTAATGTTCAATAAGTATGCATTTTATACCAAGAGATCGTCTTTAGACGATATCGTTTTTTATAAACAGTCTGTTAACGGAGCAGAATATGTCCTCCATTTGACTAAATATAATGGCGAAACATATCAATCAATGTTGAAAATGGTTAAAACTCTTTTAAAAAATAAAGAATTGGCACAGAGATATAGTAATGTTAAGTTGCAACTCATTGATGCTGGAGCAGATCTCTTGATGTATGCAAAAATTAAACGAAAATTCATACGCGAAAACATCATGTAAGAGATTTGATCATTGAAAACTTTTTATGAAAGATACGTGTTTTTTGGTGGCTTAATTACATGAATATTAATATAATTAATAGCATGAATGGGATATTTATTGTTAACCAGGAAATTGGCCATAACGCGCACAAAGTAGAACGCCTCACTGAGGAATTCGAAAAAATCGGAGTAAGTATAGAGGTGTTCGTGAACAACGGGACACTTGCTTTAATTAGAGAAAATCATATTCAAATTAACCTTCCTAAGGCTGATTTTGTTGTTTATATGGATAAGGATATATATCTCGCCCGATTACTTGAGAGAGCAGGATATCGCCTTTTTAATCGACCTGACTTCATGAAGCTTTGTGATGATAAGATGCTTACATTTATCGCATGCGCTAATAACGGAATTATTATGCCCACCACAATTTCGGGGCCCCTTGTATATTATGGACTAAAAGATACACATCTAAATTTTCTTGAGAGTGTTGAAAATGAACTAGGTTACCCGATGGTTGTCAAAAAGGTTTATGGTTCCCTTGGCGAAGGGGTTTACCTGGTAAAAGATCATGAAGAATTGTCTAAACTTTATGTAGAAATTTGTAGAAACCCAATCGTATTCCAAAAATATATATCTTCCTCAGCAGGAAAATCGATTCGTGTGTTAATTATCGATGGAAAAGTTTTTGGGGCTTTTATTCGGAAAAACGTATATGACTTTCGGAGCAACTACGGCGAGAAAGCTAGTGGAGAAAATGTCGAAGATATATCAAGATATGAGGAATTTGCAGGTAGAATTATCAAATTATTCGATATTGAGTATGCTGGAATTGATTTGTTGGATAACGAAGGTCAGCTTATGCTTTGTGAGATGAACTCGAATGCATTTTTTGAAGAATTTGAAAGTATTACTAGGTTAAATGCTGCTAAAGCAGTTGTTGATATGATTATTAAGAAAGTACAGTTGGAAAATGAATAAAAACGATAAAAGTAAGAGATCAAGAACGATAAAAAAGGATTATCGAAACATTAAGCAGTTTCCCGTAAAGCAAAAAAATGAACTATTAGCTTTTTTGTTTGAGGTCTTTCCCAAGCAATCCCGCAACTCTGTGAAATCATTGCTTTCTTCTCATCGAGTTAGCGTTGATGGAGCACCTGTCAGCCAATTTGATTTCAAGTTAGTACCAGGGGACACTGTTATTGTTACTTCTTCTCCGATTAGAAAGAAAACCAGAAGCAGATTGCCAATCATCTACGAAGATTCTGAATTCATTGTTATTAATAAACCAAGCGGTCTCCTTTCGGTTGCCTCCGATACCGAAAAGGGTTCTACAGCATACCGCATGCTTTCGGATTATGTGCAGCAAAAAGATAAACATAACCGAATTTTTGTTATTCATCGTCTTGACGAAGACACTTCAGGCGTGTTGATGGTGGCAAAAAATTCTTCGATTCAACAGAAACTACAAGACAGCTGGAACGAATTAGTAAGCAAACGCGGATACTATGCAATTGTCGAAGGAAAGATGGAAAGTCCTAAAGGCACCATAAAATCGTATTTGAAAAAGAATAAACAAAACATGATGTATTCTTCCAAAAAAGCAGGAGATGGTCAACTCGCCATTACCAATTATGAAGTCATACAGGAAAATGAACAATACTCCCTCTTAGATGTCAACATTGAAACCGGTAGAAAGAACCAAATTCGTGTGCATTTAGGAGAGTTGGGCCATCATGTTGTTGGCGATGATAAGTATGGTAAGCCGTCAGATCCATTAAAAAGACTGGGTCTCCATGCCTATTGCCTTGAATTAAAACATCCAAGCACGGGAGAAGTGATGAAATTTTCAGCTCCAATGCCAAAAGAATTTTCAATTCTTTTCGGACAAAAAAAGTAGAAATTATTTTCTACTCTTCCGTGTTTCTCATTCGAGAATCATATTTTTTTCGTTCAACGGTATTCAATATCTTTTTGCGCATTCGATAAGTCGAAGGAGTTATTTCGACCAATTCATCGGAATTGATATAGTCAAGGCAACTTTCTAGGGACATTTTTCGTGGTGTCTTTAAAACCACAGTATTGTCCTTGTTTGAGCTACGCATATTTGTGAGGGCTTTTTTTGTTGTAACATTGACGGCTAAGTCGATTGGATAACGATTCTCGCCAACAATCATGCCTTCATAAACAATGATTCCTGGCTCCAAAAACATTGTCCCTCTCTCTTCGATGTGTTGAATTGCATAAGGGGTGGCTTGACCCGCTTCTGTGGCAACAAGAACGCCAATCGGTCTTTGGCCTAAGTCAATATTTGTCATAGGGCGATATTCGCGATATGTATGAGACAAGATTCCGTAACCTTTGGTTAATGACATAAACATGGTGGAATACCCAATTAATCCGCGAGAAGAAATAACATACGTTAGGAGGGTGACAGATTCTCGTTGTTCCATGGATAACAACTCTCCACCTCGGGTACCGATACTAGTCATAACATCCCCAACATATTCATTTGGAACATCAATGGTCAGGTCCTCATAAGGCTCGTATTTGACCCCATCAACTTCTTTGATAATGACACGAGGTTTAGAAACCTCGAGTTCAAAGGATTCACGGCGCATGTTTTCAATTAATATTGAAAGATGCAGCTCTCCTCTTCCTGAAACAATCCAAGATTCTGATTTCGGAATGCGTTTTACACGCAACGCGACGTCCTTTTGGGTTTCTTTGAACAGTCTCTCTTCGATTTTGCGGGCGGTCACCTGTTTGCCTTCTTGTCCAGAAAAGGGAGAGGAGTTGGTTCCAAAAGTCATTTGGATGGTCGGTTCATCAAGCTTAATTGGAGGTAGTGGTTCAATATGGGAAGAAGAACATACTGTTTCTCCAACATTGATGTCAGGAAGACCGGCGATGGCCACGATTTGACCAGCTGAGGCGGATTCAATTTCCAAGCGATGAACTGATTCATACCCGAAGAGCTTCATAACGCGGAACTGTTTTGTCGTTCCGTTGAGTCGAGCGACAGTGACAATGTCGTCTACATGAACAGAGCCTTTTCTAATTGTGCCAATTCCAATTCTTCCAACGAAGTCGTTGTAATCAAGGAGAGATACTTGCATTTGGAAAGGAGCATCGAATTCTGCTTTTGGAGCTGGAATGTTATCGATGATTGCTTTTAAAACAGCATCCATACCTGGCTTTTGATCATCGGGATTAGCAGAGCGGGCGCTAGTCCCCTTTAATGCCGATGTATAGACAATTGGGAAATCTAGGAATTCATCAGGGGCTCCTAAATCGATAAATAAATTCAATACTTGATCAACAGCCCCTTTGATATCAGCGTGGGAGCGGTCAATTTTGTTAATAATAACGATTGGTTTTACGTGAGCGGCAAGCGCTTTTTTGAGCACGAAACGAGTTTGAGGCATGGTTCCTTCAAAAGCATCTACTAGGAGTAGACACCCATCAACCATGTTCATAATTCGCTCAACCTCGCCACCGAAATCGGCGTGCCCGGGAGTATCAAGAATATTGATATGTGTATTGTTAAAATTGATGGAAGTTGTCTTAGCGAGAATGGTGATACCGCGCTCTCTTTCGATGTCGTTGCTATCCATAATGCGAGTTTCGACCTCTTCATTGCTACGGAATGCTCCGGCTGTTCTTAAAAGTTGATCGACAAGAGTGGTTTTGCCATGGTCAACGTGAGCGATAATTGCAACATTTCTGATTTCCATTTCAAACCCTCCTTAAAACGACGCGTTTTCTATCATAGAAAAGTGCCTGCCCTTTTGCAAGATAAATCATAATCTTTGTATGTCAGCCTGCTTTAATAAGCAGAATTTATTTATGAACAAGATCATAGATGTAATTTTTGCTTACATCTGTTTCTTCGTTTGTAATTTCGATCGCATTCTTGGTGGATAGGCCTTTTTCTTTTAATTGATTTACTCGTTTGATTAATAAGTTGTCATCAATCTTTTTAGGCTCATGATTACCCGAAACTAAAATTACCAACTCACCCTTTAAGCCTTCAGATTCTAAAAGTAGAATTTCGCTAAACTTTCCGCGTATGTATTCCTCGTTTATCTTGGTTAACTCTCGAGCGAGGACAACCTCGCGGTCGCCAAAAACGCTTTGCATTATTTTCAACGTCTTAAACAATCGATGAGGGCTCTCATAAAAGATAATCGTGTCTTTCATTTCCTTTAATTCTATGAGTTGGTCAAAGGCTTCTTTCTCCTTAGGAGAAACAAAACCATAAAAATAGAAATGGTCAGTTGGTAATCCTGAGGCAACTAACGCATTCAAAAAAGCGGAACTGCCAGAAACGGTCGAGACATTGATATTATTCTCAATTGCTTTTGCGACTAATTTGGAACCCGGATCGCTAATTCCGGGATAGCCGGCATCAGACATGTAAGCAACTTTTTTTCCTTCTCTAATGAAGTTAATTAACGCCATTGAAGCATGGACCTCATTATGTTCTCTCAAAGAAAATAATTCCTTCTTGATTCCGAAATTTTGCAATAGAGAACGAGTATTTCTCGTGTCTTCCGCAGCAATAATGTCCATCTCTCGTATAACATCTAAAGCACGCTTTGAAATCTCTGAAAGATTGCCGATCGGAGCGGCAATAAGATAAAGGACGGGCTGATGCATATCAAAATTTTTATTTCTTTTCATCGTTTTCAGTGTTTGGCGCCTTACGTTTCACAAAGTAGGCCTGTTTCTTTAATTCTTCGAATTGCATGAACTTCGCATCTTCGCGATTTTCAATTTTCACCATTCCTGAAATTACATTAATATTTGTGATTGTGTACTCGACCTTATTGATGAAAAGTTTGCTACCAATTTCTGGGTAATTTTTCTTCATCTCACTATAAGCTCCGTCTTCGTATTTTAAACAGCACATTAGCTTACCGCAATGGCCGCTCAATTTTGGAATGTTAATTGCGAGCATTTGGTTCTTTGCGCGACTAATTGAAATCCCGTCGAATTCATTTAAGAATGTTGCACAACAAAGAGGAAGGCCACAGATGCCAATTCCGCCAATCATTTTGGCCTTATCGCGAGAACCTATTTGTCTCAGTTCAATGCGAGTATGGAGGCGGGAAGCAAGATTCTTGAGAAGCTCTCTAAAATCAACCCGCTCATCAGCTAGATATGAGAATAAAACTTTTGATTTATCGAGAGTAAATTCACAAGAAATTAAGTTCATTTGGAGACCCAAATTCTCCGCCTCGCTTCTACAAATTTCTAAAGCAGAAACAGCATCTTTTCTATTGATTTCGCTTAAACGAATGTCAACATCAGTCGCCATTCTAATTACTGGTTTAAGTCCCATAGATAATTTATATTTTGCTATGTCGATTGGTTCGCTTGCAACAGTGCCTAATTCAAGTCCTTTCACTGTCTCTACGATCACTTTATCTCCGGGATTTAATGGCAAATCTTTACTTCCGAAAAAATAGATTCTCGGTGTTGAGGCGAATTGGATTCCAACATAGTGATCAAACTGTGATCTTTGATCAATGCTTGTATCTCTATTTTCGTTAATATTGTCCATAATTGTTACTCCTTAATAATTTGAAATATTAAGTGATCGACTAACAGCGACGTGTTTACGTTCAAATTAATCAGATTTCGGCATTTCAATATTTCTTGCAAAAGTTCTTCTGAGTTTTGCATTTTTTCAGCAAGATATGATAGGGGGGAAAGATAACTTTTTAAGACGGCCTCTTTCCCGTACTTGATACTTATCATATCTTCAAAAGCCTGTATAAGTATATCAAGAAAAATCCTAGTTGACTCTTTTGATTTCATTTGAGGTAAGATATTTGTTTCACAAATATAAACTGCCTCATCACCTTTATCTTTGGCTAGAACCTCTAAAAGAGAAGTGAAGCCGCTTTTGGCGTTTTTATAGGAACTTTCCTCGCTTTCATCCCCTAAGAAGCTGATTATTAAATCAGCATCGTTATAAAAGTAGGAAAGCAGTTCAGCGTCATCTTGAGTAACACCTTTGTTGATTGCGTCTTGAATGACTGAACCGCGACTAACCAACTTTAATCTCATTACCTGGCAGCGAGAAATAATGGTTGGAAGTACTGCGCTCTCATTGTTTGTGGTCAAAAAAGCATAGACACGATTGCCCGGCTCTTCGAGAAATTTAAGAATCGCATTAACAGCGACCGGAGTCATGTTTTCCACAAGGTGAAGTATGTAAATCATAACACCCTTATTTTCGAAAGCAGTTTTATCGAATTGTGTTTCAATCGAAACAACTTCTTCCTTTTTAATGGTTTGAGTCGATCCGTCGTAGACAACAAAATCGGGATAATTACCGTCTTCCACCCTCAAACAGCTAATACACTGTTCGCAGGCGAGTGGTGCTGGGTCATCACAAAGAATGGATTTAGCTAAATATTTTGCAGTTTCAAAAAGCGGAGTTCCTGGTTGCCCGGATAACAAATAGGCATGAGAAAGAGTATCCCCTTGTAACGAATTGACAAAAGTTTGATAAATGATTGGCTGGTATTTCTTTAGATATTCACCTATTTGCATAATTTCGATAATATGGCATCAAGAGTCGCTAAAGCGACCTCTTCTCTGGATTTACTGGCATCAATAATGATATATCGGTCAGGATATTGGGCGGCTAATTGAAGGAAGGTGTTACGAACTCTCTTATGAAAATCGAGCTTTTCTAAGTCTAAACGGTTTACTTCCCTCGCAGCGTTTTTGCTTATACGAGAAAGTCCAATTTCGGGGTCGACATCAAAGAGCAAAGTTAAATCTGGCCAAGTGTTTTCGGTAGCGAATAAATTAACTTTTAACACCTCTTCGATTCCGAGTCCGCGAGCACCGCCTTGGTAGGCAAGAGAAGAGTCTAAATATCGATCGCAGATAACAATTTTGCCATCTTTCAATGCTGGCCAAATCTTTTCAACGAGGTGTTGCCTTCGACTGGCAGCATATAAAAGGGCTTCCGTTCTGGAGTCCATTGCAGTATTTGATTTATCAAGAATTACATTGCGTATTTGTTCTGCGATAACGGTACCACCAGGCTCGCGAGTGCGTACAATTTGATAGCCCATCTCAATAAGTTTGTTGACAGCGGCTTCTACTGCAGTGGTTTTTCCTGATCCTTCCGGACCTTCAAGAGTAATAAACATATAGACACCTCTTTATAATTTTGTTCGACCCTCAAGGGCCTTGGATAAAGTGAGGGAATCAGCATAGTCAAGATTTCCACCCATTGGTAAGCCATAGGCTAAACGAGTCACTCGGAGATTCATTGGTTCAATAACTTTCGCTATGTATAAAGCAGTTGTCTCCCCATCGACAGTTGGGTTTGTAGCGATAATAACCTCATTGATTTTATCTTCTTTAAGTCGGTTAATTAATTGGGGAATTGATAAATCATCAATGTTTTTTCCTTTGGAAACAGATATTGTCCCCCCCAAAATATGATATAAACCATGGAAGCTGCCGGCCTTCTCAAATGCAATTAGGTCCTTTGGATAAGAGACAACCATTAGCAGTGATTGATCTCTTGAGGAATCAGAACAAATATCGCAAAGGGAAGATTCGGTCAAGTTTCCGCAAATTGGGCAAATGTGAATTGAGGCTTTTAAATCCTTAATCGCATCAGAAAACTCGGTTAAATCGTCCTCATCCATATCAAGCATTGCATATGCCATTCTTTCAGCGGATTTTTTGCCCACACTTGGAAGCTTTGATAATGAATCTTCAAGTCTGTCTAAAGCTTTTAACTTCCCCATCTAAATCCCCATTCCTGTTCTTCTGCCAGTAATCTTTTCATTGATATCGCCTCGTTCATTTTCAATTATTTCGAGGAGCTCTTTATGGGCGATAACAATTAAATCTTCAATCATATCCTTGTTTTCCGCATCCAGAAAATCAGGTTTAATATCAACTGCTTTGATTTCATGAGAACCAAGCATAGTAATTGTGATTGCGCCACCCTTTGCGATGGTAAATTCTTTAGATTCGAGATCGCTTAATGCTTTATTGAGCTCTCTTTGCATTTTTTGAGCCTGCATTAACATTTGTTGCATGTTCATATTTCTACTCTCCTTTAAAATCAAGATGTATCTCATTTGATTTTGGCAACTTATTTAGTTGAACTAAATCCATATACAACTTTTGCAAACGGATTGAATCTTTGCGAGATACGGCATAGACGAACATCTTTTTATTAAAGATGTTAAAAACAACACTTTGAATGTCCTTTTGGTTAGATTGTGTGTTAACTTTAACAACAGATTTATCTAAAGGATACTCCAAAATAAGGACCTTGCTTCCAGCTACAAGTGGATGGCCATCAATTAACAACATGGAAGCCTTATCCAGTGTTGGATGCCCATTAAGCTGTTTAATATTTTTCCAGTTATCAAGAAGATTTGTTTTTATTTCTTTTTTGCTGATTGCCATGATTTTAATCATCAATTCATCATTAATAAAGAAGTTTTCGTCACGTTCGGTATTATCCAAAATGATTGGCTCATTATCAAGGACCACTGAATTAAAAGAGAATAAAGTTTCTTCTTTAGATTCGTGATTTTCTAACGGTTTTTCTATCTTGGTTTCTTCTTTGATCGGAATAGCTATTGGAGGAATTTCTGCATCGTTTTTTGACAATTTATCTTCAATTATTTTAGATTCACCTGATTCCTTAGCAATCTGAGTGGTTTCCCTTTTTCGAAATTTTAGAGATGTTAATTTTAAGAGCATAACCTCAAAAATAGGAGTGATAGATGAGACATTTTTATAATCTTTCAACGCGTTCATTAAAATATCAATTATATCGATTGTTTGTTTATCATCAAATAGATTTCCTAAAGCTTGAATTTCACTCTTACTAAGTTGTTCAATGAAGTCAAAGCGGTTTGTTGTTTTATAAATAAGGATGTCTTTTAAAAGCACCAACAAGTCATCTGTTAATCTCTTGATATCGGTCCCACGAGCGATGTAAGATTTCAATCTTTCGAGAACATCTGTGACATCTCCTCTTCCGATAGAGGTTAATAAATCTACTTTTTCAGCTGTTGATTCGAGAGCGAATATATCTAAAACATCTTCTTCAATTAAACGATTGCCCGAATAAGCAAGGACTTGGTCTAGGATCGATAGAGCGTCTCTCATCCCGCCTTCAGATAATGAAATTATTAAATTTATTGCTGATTCGTTATAGACGATATTTTCTTGTTCGAGAATATCCCTAACGCGACCACGAATATCGTCGTCGCTTACTTTTGAAAAGTCATATCTCTGGCAACGAGATAAAATGGTTGGCAAAATCTTGTGAGGCTCAGTAGTTGCAAGAACGAAAATGACATGCTCTGGAGGTTCTTCCAGCGTTTTTAACAGCGCGTTAAAAGCGCCGGTGGTCATCATGTGGACTTCGTCTATGATGTAAACCTTATATTTACCAAGTATGGTACTGTATTTTACTTTATCAATTAAGTCACGAACTTCGTCGACACCATTGTTGCTTGCGGCATCAATTTCTAAGACATCGGGGTGTGTCCCCTCATTAATCGCCAAGCAATTTTTACATGCATTACATTGATGTCCTACCCCCTCGTCGCAGTTAAGGGCCTTGGCCAGAAGTTTTGCCATTGTTGTCTTTCCCGTTCCACGGGGTCCCGCAAAAAGATATGCGTGAGCAATCTTTCCTGTAGCGAGAGCGTTCTTGATTGTTTTAACAATATGCCGCTGGCCGGCGACCTCATCGAATGTCGTGGGTCGGTATTTTCTGTAAAGCGCTTTATAAGCCATAATTAGTCACCATATCAAATTATACACAAAGAAGGCCGCTTATAAAAGCCTTAATATACATATTAAATAAACGAATTGAACCTTTTTCTTTAATTGACTATATGCTAAAATACATATCGCCTATAGTGAGGATTTGTATGGAGAAAAGTATGTATCAACGTCTCGAGAACGCTGTAAAGCGATTAAGAGAGATTGACGAGGAATTAATGGATGAAAAAGTGGTTAAAGATATCACTCATTTTCGCGAAATTTCTAAAGAAAGAGCGAATCTCGATCCACAAGTCGCCGCTTTTTTGAAGTACAAAAAAACACTCGCTGATATCGAAGAAGCTAATCAAATGATTCACGATCCCGACCCAGAAATTGCCAGTCTCGGGAAAGAAGAATTAAAAAAACTCGAACTTGCTGTTGAAGAAATAGAAAACAGGCTTAAAGAACTGCTGATTCCAAGGGATCCGAACGACGAGAAAAATATTATCGTTGAAATTCGTGGAGCCGTTGGAGGAGATGAAGCAAACATGTTCGCTGGCGATTTGTTTAGAATGTACACGAGATACGCGGAATATGAAGGTTGGAAGATCAAGATGCTCGATGAGAGCCCATCCGAAGCAGGCGGTTTTTCTCAAGTCTCATTTAAAATTAGTGGCAAAAACGTCTACTCCAAGATGAAATTTGAGAGTGGCGCCCATCGCGTCCAACGCGTACCTAAGACGGAAGCTAGCGGACGTATTCACACATCTACTGCGACGGTTTTGGTTATGCCAGAAGCTGAAGAAATTGATGTCCAAATCAATCCAAATGATTTACAAGTTGACACCTATCACAGTCAAGGAGCCGGTGGACAAAACGTCAATAAAACCGAATCAGCCGTTAGAATTACTCACCTCCCTACTGGAATTGTTGTCGCTTGCCAAACTGAAAAATCGCAAATCCAAAACCGCGAAATCGCTATGCAAATGTTAAGAGCGAAAATGTACGCCCAAGCTCTCGCTGAGCAGCAAGAGAAAATTGGCAACGAAAGAAAACTCAAAGTTGGTACCGGAGAACGTTCCGAAAAGATTAGAACCTATAACTATCCGCAGAACCGAGTTACTGACCATCGCATCGGCTTTACTATTCAAAAATTAGATCGAGTAATGGAGGGCGATTTCGAGGAAATCATTGACGCTCTCATTCACTACAATCAATCGACGAAATTGGCGAGTGAATAATATGCCGACAAATCGTGAGGTTTATTTTAGTTTACTAAAATTAAATAACAAATACCTAACCCGCTTAGTGATCAAAAGCCTTTTAAACGACGCGAACGGATTTTTTGATGAGATTTCTTTATATAAAGTTTTCGATTTAAAATGCGAAAATTACGAGCAACTAATGAAAAAAGTTGAACGCGTTAAAGTTGGAGAACCATTTCAATATGTTTTGGGCTACGCCAATTTTATTGACCAATATTTTGAAGTGAACCCACACGTTTTAATACCGCGGCAAGAGACGGAAGAGTTGGTGATGAGCGCCAAATTCTTAATTGAGAAAGCTTTTTCAAAAAACGCAAGCGTCTCAATTGCTGATGTTTGCACAGGATCTGGCTGCATCGCGATAACACTAAAAAAATATTTTCCAAACGCATTGGTTTACGGGACAGATATTGATGAAGAATGTTTGAAAGTTGCGAAACGTAACTCGAAAGGCTTTAAAGTTGATTTTTTGAGAGGAAACCTTCTCGATCCTTTAATTAACGAAAAAATTAAGGTTGACGTCATTATTTCCAATCCTCCTTATATTGAAGACAAAAGCGAAATTGATGAACAGGTTTGGAAGTATGAGCCGCATATTGCGTTGTTAGCCAAACCATCGACACATTTCTACGAAGAAATCATGAAAAAGGCCGATGAGATACTATCAAATCAGGGGTTATTATTATTTGAAATTGGCGAGGATATGGAAAAGCCACTAACCGAGATAGTGGAAAAACATTTCCCAAAAGCCAAAGTGATTTTTGCAAAAGATATTCATAATAAAACAAGATTTCTTTATA
>JAAYDH010000061.1 GCA_012729405.1 Erysipelotrichaceae bacterium | reverse complement strand
TGGTTGATTTCAAAAAGGTTTTTGATAAAGCTGTAATTGTGGACAAAGGGTTAATCTACTTCATTATCGGAAACGGAAGCATGAAGAAATATCCGTTAAAACCGAAGTTAATCTATCAAACCACAGTTTCGTATAAAGTAAGAATCACTACATTCCAAACGACGTTCGGAGTGATCATCAACAAGTAAACCTAGCTACTACCTATACCGCCACTTATCCTGGTGGTTTTTCTTTTGCTTTTGTGTCCCGTGCAGGACTTAACTACTAACAAGCATAAGCAGGGTGTGACATATCAAAATTGAACTGTCCTTTATTCCGCTTTGTTTTGTGTAACTAATAAATGATTTTAAACAATAGCAAAAACACTCAAAAATAAAGAAAAAGCGAACAATACAATGTATTATTCGCATATCTTTAAGATGGTGACCATATCGGGATTCGAACCCGAGAATGCTACCGTGAAAGGGTAGTGAGTTAAGCCGCTTCTCCATATGGCCAAGTGGCGCCTACCGTAGGACTCGAACCTACGACCGATCGGTTAACAGCCGATAGCTCTACCGACTGAGCTAGGTAGGCAGCGCATATACTAGGTAAGGAGATACTTACTAGTAAAACGCAAGAAAAATAATATCACGCAAGCGTATTAATGACAAGTGGTTATTTGCTTTTCGAATTAACTAAATCGACGACATCTTTTAACGTAATTAGATGAGCGATTTCGTCGCTGGAAAATTCGACGCCTAATTGCTCTTCGATTTCAATCATTACTTCTACTAAATCAAGAGAATCAAGACCTAAATCAACCAGTTTATCTTCTTGCTTTAATGAAGAGACATCAACGCGTTTTCCTAAGATGGTTTTAACAGTATCAATGACGACCATAAAATTTACCTCGTTGTTATTATAGACAAAAACAAAAAAGTACACAAAATAAAAACGATTCCTGGCCTTGGAATCGTCTTCTGATTACGCCTCCGCTTGTTCAATAACTTCAGCAACTTGATTAGTGGCTGCGTTTGTCATCGAAGTAAAGGCGGCCGTAAGGCAAGCGCTCAATGTACCAAATAAAATTAGTACCAAAATAACGCCCAGCAAAGATCCTTTTAATTCCGACATAATCTCTCCTTTCTCACGAGTAATATCCAATCACAGCCGATCGCTTTATCGCTATTGTCATGGGTTCCTTTGAAATAATGATAGGCTTAATTTGCCGTGATATTTTGTAATCGAGAATGTCACCAAATTGAGGATGACAATAACTAAGACATTCGAAATCGACTTGATATTTATTTTCGATTTCATTAATCAAATTTTCGTCAATCGTACCATGTTGGCTAATCCGATATGATATTGCGACTGACTGAGCATCGAGGTTGCTAAACACAAATTGAACAGTAATTAAATCAATTCCAAAAGCAAAAAATAATGCTACGAAAATCATTGAAAGAATGAGACCAATTTTATAAGACATTAACCATATCCCCCACTACCGAAATAATGCTAAATGATAGGATCATCACAATCGCACCTGCTCCTATTAATGGGAATGTGGTCATTTGGGCAAGCGACCTTTGCTTTTTGAGTCGTAGTTCGCTGCTGTAATTACTTGAGACGCTTTGGAAAAGAAAAGTAAATTGATTAAGCCTTGATGAAATCTCGCCTTGATCAATCATTTGATATATCGAGAGCATCAAATTTTTCGCAATATTATTTGTGAAATTGCCTGCAAAATCAATGAATGGCTGAACGCTCTTGTCGTTATCAATACTTGTCAAAAAAATACCAATTTTATCTTTCATCCAAGCGCTCCCAAATTCGGTTATTCTTTGAAAGGCTTGATACACAGTGTTTTTGTTATCTATAAAGGTTTGAAAATAAGATAAAAGAGCGATTAGTTCTTCGTTGTGGTTTTGCTCATTTTTTCTCTTAATGGTTGAGTAATGAGAAAACTGAAGATAATTCGTAGTTGAAAGAGCAATAACACAAAGGCCGACAAAAAGAATTTCCTCTGTAACAAAAACAACAAGTCCAAAAGTTGAAAGTAAAAACAAATTTAAAAATAATATTTTAAAAATTTCTTTTTTATAAGAAAAACCAAGGTCTTCGATTTGTTTTCGCCACTTACTTTGTCTCATTGTACCAACCTCTTATATTTATATTTGTCATCCGTCTCGTAAGTATTTCGATTGAAAAAAGAAGGATGACAAAGATTCCAAATATTGCATATGGATAGAACACCTGACGAGTAATCGAAGAATAAAAATCAGCTAAGACAACACGTAAAATAGTGAGAATAAATAAGGAAAACACCCATAGAAGGCAAAATTCGATTCCGCTTTTCCTATTCTCGCTTTGACAATAAAGAATATACTCTTCAGATTCTCGACAGGAACCCATCAAATAATTCGACATTTTTATAATATCTCCTCCTTGTTCGCACCATAATGCGATTATGTCGGAAAATAGATAGTAGATATGGAAATGAAAATATTTTTTTAGGTAAATAATTTTCTCGTTCTCGGTTAAATCTTCAATTCCGTCTTGCGAATCGAGAAAACTCCTTCCAAGCCCCTCGCTTGAAGAAGAAAAAGCATCAACTATAGACTCTTTGACACTTAGAGAAACAATAAAGTTATTAATGAAAAAATAACAGCTGTGGAACCGTTTTGTCATCACGAGGTATTTATTAAATCTTCTATTGATAACGAAAGAAAAATATAAAATTGTCATCCCAGCTACAATAAGGGATATGAGAAAACTATCGGTCGCAAAATACCCAATAAAGCCAAAAATTGTCCCTAGTACCAATCCAATAATTATGCTGTTATTCATGAACGAACTCCTTCAAGAACGTTTTGTTAAAAAGGGAGTTTTCCGACATTAAATTCAATGTTTCAGCTGCTTTTTGTGGAAATTTTATATAAACATGCTTTGCATTTTTCCATTTGTATAGATAATTGATTTTGCCGCCTTCATCGATATAACAAACACTTTGAATCCGTCTATTTATTTCTCCATTTAAGTCTTCTTCCTTAATGAGATATACGTAGATGCGAAAATGATATAAAACATCTTGTAGTGTGTCGTCATAACTCATTTTCTTATCGTTCATTAAAATCATTCTCACCATACGAGAGGGCATGCTAGACACATCCAGTGCATGAATGGTCGTGATAATCGGATGACCAGTCATCGCTGAATTTAGCACTTCAATCATCTCGGCGCCCCTCGCCTCTCCGACAATTAACCAATCTGGAGAGCTTCTCAAGGCATTTCTAACCAATTCTTGGATCGAAGAAAGACTATTCCTTTCATCGGCTTGCCACGTATTTATGTCGAGCGATGTTTGCTCACGAACTTGTTCAAGTTCCAGCACATTATCGATTAGAATGATTCGTTTATAACATGGAATTTTTCTAAGCAAATACTTTTGAAATTCGGTCTTACCACTACCAGTTAAACCTCCTATAACAATTGAAACATTGGAGTAAAGAAGTGTTTCAAAAAGCGAAATTAATTCACTCGTAAGAAAAGAACTACTATCAGTAATTCGCGGTTGACAGGAGGCGATTCGAAGCGAGAAAGTCAAGGAGATTTCTTTTCCGATTCTAGCAATTGATTGATGAACCGCGTTTAGGCGATACTTACCAACTGTCACATCAAGGATGGGACATTGATATGAAAATTGTTTGTCAGTTAAATTGGCAATCTGACGAATAAAAGCTTTGATTTCATCTCTTGTTACTGAGATATCAGAAAGCTTTCTTCCATAAATATTATGAAGATAAAAAAACTTATCCCCATTATAAGAAACATCTGTAACTTCCGGATCTTGAAGAAGGAGAGACAAGAATGAATTTTCGATAAAAGAAATTGCTTTATTAATGTCCATGTTGCATGTCCTTTATTTGATAAAACATGACTCGACTATATCGAAAATTAAATATGATTCTCGTTGAGATGGTAACTTCAACAGCATCGCATTTTTCTTCCATGCAAAACGACTTATCTTCTTGATGATAATAGTAATAATCTATTGAGATATCTCGGTAATATTGTGCAAGTTCGTTTTTATAATAAGAATCTAAGGTATTTTCAAGAATTTGACGATCAAAATAGGGAGAAATAATGTCTTCGTCACCAACTAAAGGTATCGAGGCTTCAAGCAAAGCAATTGGGGTCGAAATCACAATTCGATTCATAGCAGTCAATTTTGATGTAATGGTAAATAATTGAAAGCTTAACAAGCAAGCAAGGAGAGAAAGAAAAGCGGATATCATTGAGAAACACCACCAATAACGCAATAGTCACTGCTTGAGCAAGGCCCGATTAAACTTTTTGTGACAGTAAAATTTACTGTCCAAACAAACCGAGATTTATTTGCACCTAATCCTTCAATTGCAAAACTAAAATTTGTATTCTCGAAAATATCCATTTGATTAATTGGAAGATAGAAATAAGATGTTGCCACAAAACCTCTTTCTTCTTTCAGTGACATATCGAGACTAAGAGGGTTAACATACATGATGTCGGGAAAAGATAGATAATACGTTTCAGCGTTTTTTATCAAAGATAAGGGTATAATTTTTTGGCCTGTTTCATCGGCAGGTAGATAATCAAATGAGGGCACATCATCAGGAAGAATAATGTATGCCTTCTGATATGTTAAAAAATTCACATAGTGATAGGTGAACCTAAACTGTTTTAGACTAAGCTGATAATAAGTATCGAAGAGAAAATAATCAACAAACTCATCAAAAACATATTCTTCTTGATATGTATCTACTTGCGAATTGTTAAAACGAAAGCATGTTGGATTTTCTCTAATGCTCTTTTCTGAATAGTCAATTGGGTTATATTCTTTTGCTGAGAGTGGAAAAATTGAGAAATTTAGAATTTTTAATAGGTTCAAATTATTTGCATCAATCAAACAAAATTCAATATTCATACCATCTTCATCTAGGTGTGCGTGGGTAAGCAAAGTAACATTTAAAATGCCCGTCTCATTTTTCGAAATCGTTACATTGTTGCTTTTCGATTGAGATAGAGAATTATTATCTTGATCCAGAATTTTTAAAAGGCAAAAAACTTCCTGTCTAATATAAGAAGATCCTGTGACGCGGATGACAATATTTTGATTATCTTCATATTTCTGAAAAGGCCCATAAGTTTGAGAGGAAAATGTATACGCCGACACAGGGGCGGCCGAGAGAAAAAAGGGTATTAAAAGAAGAAGTAATAATGCGAATGATGCTGTTTTAATTTTCATAGGCTTCGAGGAAATGTGTCATAGCTTTCCTCTTATAACGATAATAAGTGCATTTGGGATAAATATTCGCCCACCAGAAAGGATAGCTTTCATCGAAAAAATCATTGTTGATAAAATCTTTTTCGACATTATCTAATTGATCAAAAGCTCTCTCTACACGAGATATCAAAAGATGATAAGGGCTGAACGCATCTGGTTCTCCTGATGAAAATGAATAAATGTTAGTTTCGCTAATCTGTTTCTTGCTCGAGAAGTACATCGAGGCAATTTCTTCGATTTGATGTGATAAATGTTTGAATACTGCATGAGGTGATTGTTTCATAATGACTCCTAATTAACTTTGTTATCTCAAAAAAATGGAAAAGTTGGAATTTTTCTAAAAAATGTCGCACTTTTCTCTTTTTGATGTTTTTAATTAGGCAAACTTATATAATATTTCCATGATTGTTTTAGCAGGTGCTAGCGCAAGCGGAAAGACGGAAGTCGCCAAAACATTAGCAAAAAAATACGGCATTACAAAAATGATTACAACCACTACTCGTCCAATGCGGGTCGGAGAAGTAAATGGGCGAGATTATTTCTACGTGGATAAAGAGCTCTTTGAGCAAATGTTAAGAGAAGACCGCTTTGTCGAACACACAATCTACAACGGGAATTTTTATGGATCAACAAAAGACCAAATCGCCCCTGGAAGATGCATCGTCATCGATCCAGCTGGATTAAGAGCCTATATTGCTTTAAACGATCCCAATATCATTACTTTTTTTCTCGATTCTACCGAGAAAACTCGCTATAAGAGAATGATAGAACGAGGGGATCCTGACGACTTAGCACACAAAAGACTCCTGCACGATCGAACTGCTTTTGCAAAAGAAAACATCCCAGAGGTTGATGTTCACATCAATTCTGAGACTCAGACAGTTGAAGAAGTCGCAGATGAAATCAAACGCATTTACGATGGAATCGTTCAATCACGTGGTTTGAAAAGATAATCGTATTTATAAATACTTAAAGGATTAAAGTAGGCGGTGCAGTGGTAACCGTCTTCTTTTTCTTTAAACTTTTGGACGTAGTTATCGAACATAAAGGCGGAAAAATCTTTCTCAAACGGAAAAACAATATTTTTTCTCTTCCATTTTTTAGCAATGTTTTGGGAAATGAATTTTATTATCTCCGAAATATTACTTTCATTTGGTAATAAGCAGGAATAGAGTTCGTTTTCTTTTGGAAGAGTGGTTGGAGTTCCAGCGACCTGATCATATTTATTATATAAAAAGAGGGTGGGGACATTCTCGACACCAAGTTGTGATAAGACATCAGCGGTAGTTTGAATGTGTTCCTCGTAATGGGAATCAGAGAAATCGACTACCTTGACAATCAAATCCGCCTCTTTAATCTCCTCAAGAGTAGAACGGAAGGCTTCAATTAAATAAATTGGTAGTCGCGAGACAAATCCGACAGTGTCAGTAATATAAAAAGCAGGATATCCGTAGCAGTTAATCAAGCGAGTAGAAGTCTGCAATGTGGCGAAAACATCATCTTTAACTAAAACCGTTTTATTCGGATGACTATGCTGATAGCTTAATAACGCATTAATAAGAGATGATTTACCGGCGTTAGTGTAACCTACTACCGCAACCTTAGGAATCGGGGATTTGTTTCTCTTTGCTCGAGATATCCGACGAGATAACTTGATGGTTTCTAGTTCGCGTTTTTTCGCAACAATTTTGTTTTCGATTTGACGTTTACTCAATTCGATAGCTTTTTCGCCTTCGCCCTTATTTCTTCCTGTGCCGGAAGTGACTTGTGAATATGACGCCATTGCATCGACGAGTTGGTTGCTTGTGTATCTCAGCTTAGCTATCTCGACCTGCAATTTCGCTTCTTTGCTCTTCGCATTATCTTCAAATATTTTGAGAATAATTGTGCTTCGATCAATTACCGGCATTTCGAGAATGTCTTCCATTATTTTCTTTTGCAATGGGTTGATATCATCATTGACAAGAACGTAGTCAAAGGATGGATAGTTGTCTGTTTTTTCATCATTATTACGAATTATTTCACGAATTTCCATAATTTTTCCCGAACCAAAGAACGTATGCTTGTCCGGTTTATCAAGTTTCTGAGAATACTTTTCGATAACTTTGTAACCAGCATTCCTGGCTAGGCTAATGAATTCGTTTAAATAATAAAGATCATCATTTGACTTAGAAAGATAAAATACAGCAGCGTTTTCCTCATTTAGCATAAAATTTTTCCAATATATCTAACCCATCAATTACGATACGATAATCAACGTATTTATTCTTCAAGTTATGAAGGCGAGGATACCCGCCAATAGACATAATTCCGCGCGGACGGTAGTAGTTTCCATTAGCGACTTTTTGAGTAGTTAAATAGCAAGCAGAAAGACATGCTTTTCGCGTATTTGGCAAGCCAATTGCCATCGCGTAACTCGCAATTGTTTTAAACCACTTTTTATAATTGCGTA
>JAAYDH010000118.1 GCA_012729405.1 Erysipelotrichaceae bacterium | reverse complement strand
CTAATATCACTATTAATCTCCAATCTCACTAAATGGTTGCGGGGAGTGGATTTGAACCAACTGACCTTCAGGTTATGGGCCTGACGAGCTACCAAACTGCTCTACCCCGCGATGTACTGGGCGAACCCAGTGGAGTTATTTGCGATTTTTACGACGAGCGTTATCGCTTTTAACTTTTCTTTTGAGACTCTTCTTAAGGAAGAATTTTCTCTTGCGGGCTTCTTGGATGGTGCCCGCTTTGCTGACTTGACGTTTGAATCTGCGAAGTGCATCATCTAACGTTTCGTTCTCACGAACTAATGTCTTTGGCATACGTATTCACCTCCTAAGTTACCTGCGCTTGTCCATTATAGACTTATTTATAAATAAATTGCAAGTAAGAAAAAGGGCCTTCCGACCCTTTGTTTATTTATTAGACGATTTTGCAACCGCTGCTGGTTCCAATACGGGTTGCTCCGGCTTCCACCATCGCAACAAGATCTTCGTGAGTTTTTACACCTCCAGAAGCTTTAACACCCATTTCTGGTCCGACTGTTTTGCGCATTAAAGCGACATCATGTACAGTGGCTCCGCCAATGGAGAATCCAGTACTGGTCTTTACAAAGTCAGCTCTCGCGTTTTTGCTGGCGATACAGGCGCGAAGTTTTTCATCATCAGTTAATAGGCATGTTTCGATAATGACTTTCAAGACCCGGCTACCACAGGCTTGTTTGAGAAGAGCGATTTCTCCTTCCACGTAGTCATCGTTACCGGATTTAAGCATGCCAATGTTGATGACCATATCGATTTCATCAGCGCCTTCTTTAATGGCTAGTTCGGTTTCTTCAAGTTTGGTTTTAGTTAAATTCATTCCCTAAGGAAATCCTACGACAGTACAAACTTTAACGTCACTGCCCTTTAGACATTCGTGAGCTAATGGAACATAAGCTGGATTGACACAGACGCTCATAAAATCGAATGCTTTTGCTTCTTCGCAGAGCTTGATGATTTGTTCAGGTGTAGCATCTGGTTTAAGAATAGTATGATCAATCAATTTGTTGTATTTCATAAAATTACCTCTTTTATTATTATAAACAAAAAAGAAAAGGTCGTGTGACCCAATCTTTACTTCGCTTCTTTTTCAGCTTTTTTAGCAACTGATTTCTTAGCGGGTTTGCGTGTTGACTTTTTGCCAGCTTCGGCGGCTTTCTTTTCCGCTTCCTTGGTGACAAATTTGCCGTTTAAGTAAACGACTTTACCATCGTAGAATCCGCATTTTGGACAAACATGGTGAGATTTGATCATCGTGCCACAATTGGGGCAAGTGACTAAACCAGTGACGTTTAATTTAAAATGTGTTCTTCTTAATCTTTTTCTTGTTTTTGAAGTTCGTCTTTGTGGGACTGCCATAGCGATATCCTCCCTTTTAACCTGATTAATTATATTAATGATAGAAGGGTTAGTCAATACGTTTTTTGACAAGTTCTAAATTAACGCAAATTACTTTGATATAATCATATCTTTTGTTAATTTAACTGTAATATGTTCTCCAATTTTTCCTTCATAAGAAGGAACTTTCACTTCCATATAATTAGTTGTATGACCTAAATTAAAACCATTTTTATATTCTTCGACTAAAATTGTCACATTTTGACCGATAAATTGAGATGTGTAGTTTTCCCAGAGTTCTTTTGAAAGAGCGAGGAGTTTGTTCACTCTCTCCTTTTTAAGTTCGGGGGCGACCTGTTTATCCATCCTAGCTGCAGGAGTGCCGCTACGGGCGGAGAAGGGAAAAACATGGAGGAGATGGAATCCGCACTCTTTAATAAAGTTATAAGTCTCCATGAATTCTTCTTCCGTTTCTCCTGGGAAACCAGCAATTACATCCGTGGTAATCGCAATTCTAGGAATTTCTTGTTTAATTCTTTTTATCTTCGCGAGAAAATCTTCGGTTGAGTATCGTCTCGCCATTCTTTTAAGAACTGTTTTTGATCCACTCTGGAGCGGAATGTGTAGATGCTTCGCCAAGTTGGAATTATCTTTTAGCAATTGAATTAGGCGATCATCGATTTCCACTTCCTCGATTGAAGAAATACGAAGTGATGACAATTTTGGTATATTAAGTAACTTTTCTACTAATTTAGAGAAAGTCATATCTTTTAAATCTTGACCATATCCACCGACATGAATCCCAGAAAGAATAATTTCTTGGTATCCTTGCTTCACTAAATATTCAGCTTCCGAAATCACGTGTTCCGGTTTACGAGATCTCAACTGTCCGCGTCGATAAGGGATAATACAGTAGGTACAGAAATTATTGCATCCGTCTTCAATCTTTAAATAGGCGCGGGTGTTCTCATAATAGGAAGTGATTCCAAATTCTTCATAGACTAAATTACGAGTATCTTTATCGAGACGAACGATTTGTTGGTTGGTCTTTTGATGCTCGCGAATGAGTTCCGGAATCTCGTGACGATGAGAAGCACCCACTAGAATTGTAGGTTTAATATTTTCGAGGATATAATCTTTATTTCCTTGGGCATAGCAACCCATCACCACGATGATGGAGTTAGGATATTCACGCTGAAATTTGCGAATGTGTTGACGCGACTTCTGATCCGCAGTGGATGTAACTGAACAAGTATTGATAATTACCACATCAGGAGTAAGCGAATCGTCTTCTTGATAACCCTCGGCTTGAAGCAAAGAGGCGAGAGCGGCGCATTCGTAACTGTTGACTTTGCAGCCTAAAGAAAAAATCTTGAAAACCATGAAATTAGACCTTGGATTTTCTATGAATTATAGTCAACATCCTTGGGGAAATAAAGCCATTTTCGTAGAGTTTTTGGATGAAATCAGACCGATTATAGTTAAAATATGCTTCGACAACTGGGCGAATTCTCTCGAGCATGTGATGATCACTGATGCGTTTCATATATTTGTCAAACAAGACGATTTTAGCATCGAGCCGCCCTTGCATGTTAACAATATAGATGGTGTGGGTATCATAATGGAAATAAGCGACTTCTTTATCGTTTGTAAAAATCTTGACCAAACGAGTGAAATATGAGTTATATAATTCCGCTCCATAGGTATCAAATGGATCGACGATCGCTTTCGTGTAATTCTTGATTAAATCGTGATAAGGTTCCTTTAATAATTTATCTGGTTCTTCGACATAAATAAGGTTAATTGATTTTGGAAAAAAGGGTATGAAAATCTTCTCTTTATTGGACATCATGTATGGTAGATCAACTAGTCTTTGTTCGAGGGCTTTTTTGAAAACCGTGTTATCCGCTTTCGAATGGCTGGGAAGGTATCTGTCCAAGTTGATAACTTCTTTTTCGATGGTGTCTTTATTAGTTAAACCATATAAAAAACAATTCGCGCGCATGACATTGAAGTCATCGATATCGCTATCGTATAGAAAAGCGTACTTCGGAAATCTATTTAAGGCTTCCCGGTTCTCCAGGAAGAAGCGATACTCTTCGCTTTTTTTGAACTCAGTTCTTCTTCTTTGATATTTGTCTAATAACGAAAAAATTCCCATATTATTGCTCACTATTCTCTAGATAATATCCTATCACACTTAATCCGTAAATGGCGGCAGTCTCACATCTTAAAATACGACCACCGAGGGAAATAGGAGTAAATCCTTTTTTAACTAAACTTTGCACTTCTTCTTCCGCAAACCCCCCTTCAGGGCCTACAAAGAAGGTAATAGGAGATTTCTCATCAGTGAAGGGGAAAATATCTCCCTTATTAGATAATCTTTCATCGGCAACAAAATTTTGTTTTGAGAAAGCTAATTCTGGCAAGTTATCAATACTAAAAACTCCATAAAGATTTGGGGTGATGAGGCGATGCGATTGCTCGCTCGCTTCTTTAAGAATCTTCACATATCGGTCTTTTTTCTTTTCAAAGGCTGCTTGATCCATTTTCACCACGCAATAACGGGTATTAATAAGGATAATGTTCTTGACTCCTAATTCAGTGGCTTTTTGCAAAACAAATTCGATTTTGTCTCCTTTAGCGAGAGGAAAAATCAAAGTTACATCAAAAGGTAATTCCGATTTTTCTTTGATGATATCGACAACTTTTATTACTAAAGGTGAAATATTTTCAATCTTAGCGAAGTAGGCTTTTTGCTCCGCCACCACTTCAATTTGATCGCCTCGACGAGCGCGCATGACATGTAAAAGATGATGAATGTCACCTTTTGAAAGTTCAATTTTATTATCAATGAGAGATGCAAAATAACGCTGCATTAACGAACGAATTCCCCATTTCCATCTTTGAGATTAGTGGTTTTAAAATAAACGACTCCCGCGGCGATATTGATGACATAAGAGGTACTAAAGCCAACGAGAAGGCTCCAAAGGCCTAAAGGGGTGAGGAAATATAAGAAAGCTGACCCACCACCAATGAGCAAAGCATTGAGCAAAAACCAAATAAGGGCTAGCTTAATGTATTTAAAGTACACGAAAGGAGCACCAGTAAAGCCAACGAGGCAGAAAAGGGCGAGAAGTAATTTCTTCGACCGTGGTTTGGCGTGGGCGAACTCAGGATTGGACACATCAATTTCAGATGTGACCTCCACAGTCTCGCTATTAACACCATCAAGCGGGGATTTTGCTCCACAAATAGGACAAATATCTTTATCAAACTTCGAGATTCGGGAATTGCAATTACGGCATACTGGCATATTAATTACCTCTCTTATATCTTTTCATATCATCGTTTTGCGACAAAATGATAATCAATGCAAATTTATAGATGTTAAATCTATGCAAAAATGATAATATCACAATATGAAAAAAATTCTTAACAAATTTAAAGCAAACTTGCGCACCAATCTCCTAATCGTCGGTATCGGATTCGGACTTGGTCTTGCTTTTTTCTTTCTTTATATCTTTGTTTTACAAAAACCGAGCTATATGGCAATGAGCGATGCTAGCTTTATCGTCACTGCAATTTATTTTTCCGTCGCCGTTTTAATGCTCGTCGCTTACTTTGGTTTCTTCGATACTTTTGCTTACGGATTTATATCGGTTGGAAACATCTTTTTCCGCCCTTTCAAAGTGCAAAAAAAATATGAAGATCTCATCGATTATAAAGAACAGAAATCAGAGAAGAGAAAAAGCGGAGGACACTTCTACCTGCCTTTCTTCCTCCTCTCAATTATTGGGATAATTTCGACGACAACTTTCTACATTCTCTACATCGTGTACCGTTGAATCTAAGCGCTTGAAGCGCTTTTTTTAACTGCATATAAAAACATACTCTTTTACCGAGTTAAAAAATCTTTTTTATTTTTTCCTATTATTTTATATAAAATACTCTATAATATTAAACAATACTCAAAATTGGGTGATTTCTTTTTAAGAAAGGAGAAACAAATATGCTAAAACCAATTCTATTAGCATTAGTCGGCGCCGTCTTTGCCGTTGGTGGCGCGACTTCCTTAACCGGAGTGTCTCAAACGAAAGAAGAACAAGATGCACACATCATCGTTCAACTTAAAGGTGAGACAAATGATTTAACAACCGAGTCTGTTATTGCAAAACAGAACAGTTTCTTAAAAGTGATCTCAAACTCCATTACTGATAACTACACAGTAAAGAATCGTATTACCAACATTACCAATGCGATTTTCATGGATGTTCCATCGAGCTACGTTTCCCAAATTCGTCGCCTCGATGCCGTTCGAGCCGTCGACTACAATAAGATCCATAGTGTGACTTATGTGGATGGCGCGACCAAAGAGATTACTCTCAAGAGCAAAGCTCGCTTATCAGCCGCTCATGCAGAAACTGATAATGCTTCAGCGGAAACAATGAGACTTCCCGCTGAGTCCAGCGAAGGAGAGGGCGTCTTAGTCGCTGTTCTCGATACTTCCTTCCGTCTCTCTCACGAGGCGTTCACCGCTCTAGATAGCGAAGTTAATGTCAAAGTAACACAAGAAGATTTGCTTCCTATTATTAATGGTGTTAATTTCCACGGAAAACCAGATGCCTCAAACACCACTTATCACAATAGCAAGGTTCCGTTCTACTACGATTACGGTGGAGAAACCAATAATCCTGATGGTCCAGGAAACCCTGACTATGATGTCTCTAGCCCATTAAGTGAGCACGGCACTCACGTTGCTAGTCTTATCGGTGCGAATGGTCCTTATAAAGGCATCGCTCCTAAAGTGCAACTAGCACTTATGAAGGTTTTCACCGCTTATACCCCCACTCCAGCAGACGCTAAACTAGGATATGCAGCGGGTGTCGGCGCGTATGATGGACCAATTCTTTTAGCTTTAGAAGATGCTGCGAAAATTGGTGCGGATATCGTCAATATGTCACTCGGAAGTGACCTCGATGATTTCGATGGTAACACCATCGTCCAAAACACAATCCGAGATATGCAAGCCGACGGCATTAGTGTTAATGTCGCTGCTGGAAACTCAGGAAAAGGTATGTACAAGCAAACTGCTTATGAAAACTGGTCAACCGACGCAGTTGAAACCGGCATTCTTTCTTCCTATGCCAATAATGAAGGTGCGACTACAGTCGCTGCTGCCCAAGCCAACTGGGAATTCTATGAAGAAGTCATGGTTGTTGCTAACACCAACGTCGCTTTCTATGATCAAGTGACAAATTACGAAAGCACCGAAGGACCAGTCGAATACACCACTGAAAGATACTTAAGAGATCTCATCGATGGTAACGACCACACTGTTGACTGGGTTAAAGTTCCTGGTTTTGGTGATAGCTCTGATTACACCGGCCTTTCAGTTACAGGCAAGATCGCGGTTGTTGATCGTGGTGACCTCACCTTCACAGCGAAAGTTCAAAATGCTGTTGCTAAAGGTGCCGTTGCCGTCATCATTATTAATAATGATCCAACCGAAACTGATTTCACCTTCCGCATGGACTTCGATGGATACAATCCTCCCGTCCCTGTCGCAAGTGTTCTCTACCGTGATAAAGGTATCTTCGACAGTGCTCAAAGTGGATCTTTAGATATTTTAATTAACACCTTTGCGGATAACCCAACTGCTGAGCAAGTGGTTGATTTCTCCTCTGATGGTGCCACCGCTGGCTTAGATCTCAAACCTGAAATTTCAGCTCCTGGACAAAACATTAAAGGGGCTGTTATCGAAAGCGATACCGCCTATGAATACTTAAGTGGAACTTCAATGGCCACTCCTAACTTATGTGGTGCTCAAGCAGTCTTGCTTTCCAACCACCTAGCTGAAGAAGGCTATAAAGAGACTGTTACAGCCCGTATGATGTCGACTGCCACTCCTTTAAAGGATGCTCATCGTGAAGAATACACCAGCGTCCGTATCCAAGGTGCCGGCATGGTCAATATCGAAGCTGCTGATGAATCTCCAGTTTATCTCGAAGGTTTTGCCGATGATGGAGAGACCGGACTTGGAAAAGCCAAGATTCAACTTCGCAACAATGATGATATCAAAGTTGGATCTCTCAAATTATCATTCTTGGCTCACAACGAAGGCGCTTCCAGTGTCGTCTATAACGCAAGAGTCACCGTTTATCGTCCGACTATTGCTACTTACGACGATGAAAGATATGCCAACTTAACTGGCAACTTCGCTTCTATTCTCGACACCAAGATTGGTGAATTCACACAACAAGTGACCGTTCCAGCTGGAACTACCACCATCGATTTAAATACCCACAATCTTTCTAGCGCCGCTAAGGACGCAATCGCTACCTATTTTGAGTACGGATGTGTCATCGAAGGATATGTTGTGTTAACTCCTGTCGAGGCGGATGTCCCAGAGCTCAGCATTCCTTACTTAGGATTCTATGGTGATTATGCTGCTGCTTCTCCAGTTGAACCTTTCACTTTCGAAAGAACACCTGGAAGAATCTATGGATCGGATCTCATCAACACTCTCGCTTCGAGCAGCTTAGACCTCACTAAAGCGGATTATCGCTCTGGTTGGGTGACTGGCTACTTCCCTGATTTCGACGATGTTGATATCGAAGACGTCATTTACAATGAAAATAATATTTTCCAAATGAAAGACGCCAACAAGAAGACGATGGTCTCGGTTGGAACTAACCCCTACACTGGTGAAGTTTCTGCTGACGACATCTTCGTCGGAAACAACTCAACTTCGAACACGATGATTATCCAACAATTCGTCACTCGTTCGGTCAGCACCAACACCATTACTTTGACTAATAAAGCCAATGATGAAGTCGTATTAACTGACCACATGTTTGACTCTCTCTTCGGTTCAAGTGAAGAAGGAAACGAAGATTACTCACTTTATAAATCACACATTTCAGCTGATTATCTCGAAAGCGGTATTCTCGCCCATCGTGCCTACACCATTATCCCAACTTATGACATTGATACTGGTGAAGAGTATGCAGACGGCGAATACGAAATGACATTCAATTATGTTGTCGCTTCGACCGGACAAGAATATGAAATTTCCTATGATGTCACAATCGATTCTGGTGCTCCAACTGTTAAGTCAGTTGACTCAATCAAGAAGGATGGCAAGAATTATTTGCGCATCCGCTACGCCCAAACCAATGTTTCTTACGCAGCGGTTAATGGTGAGCAACGCGCCGCTACAAATGATGCCGATGGTTCTTACATCGATATCATGCAAAGCGAGTTCCCCAACACAGATAAAGTTTACTTTAAGTCATACAGCTTAACCGGCACGAACGGTTACATGCTTACTCATTTCAGCGATCCATATCACATCGCAATTGAGAACGAGACACTGCTCTTAAGTCATGACTTCACAACCAACATCACTGAAAACGATGCGGAAGCCGGTAAAGTTAATCGCACCTTCGCTATCAATGTGAAGAAAAGTGCTACGAACGTCACTCTAGCCGATGGTATGGATGTCACAATCAAGCTCACCAATGGTCTTGATCCTAACTCCTTAGTCGTCTACGATATCGGAACCGGTGGAGCTGAGACATTAGTTGAAGCCTCCATTAATGGCGTATATGCGACCTTCCACTCCGAAAAGGGTTCATTCCGCATGGAGTCTAACGAGGTTAGCAATCCGCCGGACGTCATCAACGTCACCCCCAGTAAAGGCGGTTGTGGCGGCGACATCGTCGCGACTTCACTCGTCTTATCAGCGGTTTCACTCGTCTGCATCATGTTCGTTATCATCAAACGCCGCAAATTCACGGCTTTTGAGAAATAATCGCCAGATCTCAACGAAACAAAATTGACCACGAGCCGTCGTGGTCTTTTTTTGTCGTTCAAATAACCATATCAGCACGAATTGCGACTCAAGCATATTTTCGTTCGTCTCGAGGTTCTCTTTTTGGAAAGAATATATCAAATCATTCTCTCAGAAGTACACACATACGGAAAAGTTTCCATCTTTGACGCTAAAAGCATTAAGGTCACGATTTTTTCCATGGACAAATAGCGACTTTTTAGGCAACATTTTGGACAATGATAACCTGTATAGCAAAGGAATTATAACAACAATTTCTCGATAGGTGATCGACCGCGATTCGCCAAGAAAACAAGAACATTGCTTAAAGAATTGCCCTTAGCGATTGCTGATTATAAATTGATTTGGTAATAAATTATTCGCACTTCAGTTATAGGATTCTGCTTTCTAGCAGCAAAAGACATCATTATAATTCAATTTGTTATAACGACTTTGGCATCTATCAGAAACTTGCGAGTATATCTTGTTAATCACTTTTACTTCCTATTATGCTATCATTATTAGTACTAATAATAACGTGCTATTTGAAGGGGAATAATTATGCAAGCAATAATTTTAGCCGCAGGAATGGGAAAACGTCTTAGGGATCTCACCAACAATAATACCAAGTGCATGATTAAGGTTAATGGTGTTACTCTTATTGAAAGAATGCTTAAGCAACTCGACGACTTGGACTTGAATCAAATCGTAATTGTGGTTGGATATCAAGGACAAAAACTTATGGATTATATTTCAAGTTTGTCAATAAAAACTAAGGTCGTTTTTGTTAGCAATGACATCTACGATCGTACCAATAATATTTATTCACTTTATTTAGCTAAAAATTATCTTCTTGAAGACGACACTCTTCTTCTTGAGTCGGATCTAATTTTTGAAGATAGAGCACTAAAAATTTTGGTTAATGATCCTTATCCCAGCTTAGCTCTGATAGCGAAATATGAGAGCTGGATGGATGGAACAGTTGTGACGATTGATGAAAACAATAACATCAAGAACTTCCTCGGCAAGAAACAATTCAAGTTTGAAGATGCAAAGGAGTATTACAAGACTGTAAACATTTATAAATTCAGCAAAGAGTTTTCGCTTAGCTATTATGTTCCATTTTTAGAAGCTTATAGCAAAGCTCTCGGCAATAATGAGTATTATGAACAAGTGTTAAAAGTGATTACTCTTTTAGAAAAGCCAGAAATTAAGGCCAGCGTTTTAAAAAATGTTCACTGGTACGAAATTGACGATGTTCAAGATCTTGACATCGCAGAATCAATTTTCGCTCGAACTCCAGAAGAACAACTCGAAAAAATGCAAAAAAGATATGGTGGATACTGGAGATATGAAAACATTATCGACTATTGTTACTTGGTTAATCCATTTTTCCCACCACAAAAGTTGCTCGATGAAATAAAAGCAAGTTTTGACAGGTTGATTCACGATTATCCGTCTGGGTTAGCTGTCAACATTCTTCTTGCTGCCAAATATTTTGGGCTTAAACAAAACTACGTTGTAGTTGGCAATGGAGCAGCTGAACTAATTAAATCGATGATGAACACCATAAGTGGTGACATTGGGATTATTACGCCAACATTCGAAGAATACCCTAATCGATATTCTCCAACAAAAATAGTTCGTTTTACTCCAAAAAATAGTTCGCTTCAATATAGTGCAGACGATATTATTAATTATTTTGATTCCAAAGCTATTTCAACGCTCTTAATCATTAATCCTGATAACCCATCTGGAAATTATATTCGACGAAATGACATGCTAAGAATTTTAGAATGGACCAAACAAAAGAAAATTAATATTGTAGTCGATGAATCATTTATTGATTTTTCTGATATTGAAAATGAGCCATCTTTATTGAATAACGCCATTCTCGAAAAGTTTCAAAACCTCACCATCGTGAAAAGTATTTCAAAGTCCTTTGGAGTGCCCGGCCTAAGACTGGGTGTTCTTGCCTCTGCAAACGCTGAATTAATAAATAAAATTAAGGCCGATGTATCGATATGGAACATCAACTCATTTGGCGAATTTTTCCTACAGATATTTGAAAAATATAAATCCGATTATGTTGAGGGTATGAAAGAATTTTCTAAAGTGAGGTCTGAATTCTTTGAAAAACTTCAAACATTGCCCCATATTCGCGTTATTCCTTCCCAATCTAATTACTTTTTATGCGAATTATTAGATGGACGTAAAGCTACAGAGATTACTATGCAACTCTTAAATAAGTACGATTTATTTATCAAAGATTTATCGACTAAAAAAGGATTTAATGGGCAATACATCCGTTTAGCAATTAAACTCCCAAAAGAAAATGAACTTTTGGTCAAATCGCTAAAGGACATCTTGTTAAATTAGGAATAAAAGACTTTTTGTTTACTGTTTAACCAAGTTCTTAAAATAAAAAGGCCTTGTTATTATCAGGCGCCGCAAATTCACTTCTTTTGAGAAATAATCGCTAGATCTCAACGAAACAAAATTAGTCACGAATTATCGTAGTCTTTTTTGTCGTTTAAACAAACACGCAGGCGCGAATTAGCACTTCAACATATATTTGCTCGCATCAAGGTTTTCTCTACTTCAAAGAGCATAAAAAAAGGATACACGATGGTATCCTATTTTATATTTATTCAGCCTGATCGATAGCGGCAATCTTGGCCTTGTGTTTTTCGAGCTCGGCGCTATTGGCGAGGACGAAGTGCCCAGGAGTAATTTCCACTAAAGTCGGCTTCTCCTGGCTGTAATCGTGATCCTTATAGGGATTGTAGATAATTCTCTTGCGATCCTTTTCAGTTAATGGATCGGGCTTAGGAATGGCCGAGAGCAAAGCATTGGTGTAAGGATGTAATGGGTGTTTGAATAGTTCATCACTGCTCGCTAGTTCGACGATTTCCCCGTAGTACATAACCGCGATGCGATCGCAGAAGTATTTGACAACGGATAAGTCGTGAGCGATAAAGAGCATCGTGAGACCCATCTCTTCTTTTAAGTTATTGAGAAGGTTGATGATTTGAGCGCGAATCGAAACGTCGAGAGCGGAGATTGGCTCATCACAGATGAGGAATTCCGGATTCATAATTAACGCGCGAGCAATTCCGATTCTCTGACGTTGACCACCGGAGAATTCGTGGGGGTAACGGGAAGCATATTCGGAGAGCAATCCGACTTTCTCGAGCACTTCCGCCACTTTCTTGGAGTTAGCGAACTTGTTATGGTGACCTTGAATTTGGAGACCCTCTTGAATGATGTCTTCGACCGTCATACGAGGATCAAGGGAATCAACTGGGTCTTGGAAGATCATCTGCATCTTACTCATCAGATGTTTATCGACATGCTTGTTATCGTAATTGATTTGTTTAATTGCTTTACGCTGTTCTTTGACAATCTTATCAAGATTATCGCGGATCTCGGCAATCTTATCACCATAGAGGGCGCGAATTTCAGCGACTTTAGATTCGCGTTCAGGAGTTCTAATAGCGATGCCGCGTTCTTTCTTTTTTCTCTCAGCATTGAGATAAAGTTTTTTAACTTTCAACTCTTCTAGTTCTTTTTCGAGATTGGCGATTGAAGCAGCGAACTCGAGGTTCTCTTTTTCTAAAAGTTGAGTTTCCTCACTCTCATCATCGACAGTTGAAACGATGCGTTTAATCGCACTCTTGTGTTTTACTTTGGTCTGATGGATGAGAGCTTTTTTCTCCCCGATTTCAAAGGCGAGGAGTTTGATTTCGCTACCTAAGCCAGTGATATCGTAGATTTCTTCAATCTTGTCCTGCATCTCGCTTTTTAAAACAGCAATAGCTTTGCGCGTCTTAATGCGGGAAAATTTAATCTCTTTGAGATTCCATCTCTTACCCGCTGAGATACGGTAGCCTTTGAAGTAGACCGAACCAGAGGTGATATTATAGAGGCGAATTAACGAACGACCGGTTGTTGTTTTACCACAGCCAGATTCTCCGACGAGGCCGAAGCACTCGCCTTTTTTGATGTCAAAAGAGATATTGTGAACCGCTTTGGTTTTGAACGCATTGCGGCCGCGGCCAATCTTGAAGAATTGTTTGAGGTGGCGCACCGAAAGAACGATGTTGTTCTCAACTAATTCGGGGCGGTATGAAACTTTTGCCATACTTATTTTCCCTCCTTCTTGCGATCAGCGTAAGCTTTCAAAGAATTTTGAATGCGGGTGGAAACGATGACTGGCATTTTCACTTTCGGAGCGCGTGGATCTAATAACCAAGTCGCCGCATAGTGAGTATCCGTGACTTTAAAATAAGGTGGCTCCTTTTTAAAGTCGACAGCCATCGCATATTTACTTCTCACCGCGAAAGCATCGCCTTCTGGTGGATAAATCATGTTGGGAGGTGTCCCTGGAATCGCTTCCAGTCTCTCTTTGCTGTCGACATCAGGGATGGAGGAGAGCAAAGCCCAGGTGTAGGGATGGCGAGGATCGTAGAATATTTCTTCGGCTTTGCCGTATTCGACAATTTTGCCAGCATACATAACTGCGACGCGATCCGCCATGTTAGCGACGACGCCGAGGTCATGAGTAATGAAGATAACGGAGAGATTTCTCTCGCGTTTTAAACGATTAATGAGTTCGAGAATTTGGGCTTGGATGGTGACGTCGAGAGCCGTAGTTGGCTCGTCACAGATCAAGATATCGGGATTCGCGGTTAAAGCGATGGCGATAACAATTCTTTGACGCATACCACCGGAGAATTCAAACGGGAATTGTTTGAAGCGTTTCTCAGGTTGAGGAATACCGACTTCCGCCATGATTTTGAGTGCCTTTTCTTTCGCTTCTTTCTTAGTGATTCTAAGAGAAGAGATATATTTATCTTTCAAAGCGATGAGTTCCGCTTTAATTGTAGATTTGGCGTGCTCAGTGCGAGCATCCTTTAACTTGGCTCTTAATTCTTTTTTGTTCGCAAAAAACTCAGCTTCAAGCTCGGCAGCATATGCTTTGACTTCCGCTTTAGCAACCTTTGATTTCTCATTAAAGATACTGCGTTTTTCAACAATCAAATCATCGAACTTTTCATGGAACTCTTTTTTCGCCTTCGCGTAATCGATGCGAGCTTGTTTGATGCGTTCGTTATATTCTTTGTCGATTTTCTTACAAGCCAAGCGATTATCACGTCTCTCTTTGATTCGTTCGATGCGGAGAGTAGCTTGTTCTTTGCGACCTTTTTCCTTAATGCGAGCGATGGCGGCTTTAAATTTCGCTTTGAGTTCCGCTAATTGGCCTTTGAGTTCTT
>JAAYDH010000074.1 GCA_012729405.1 Erysipelotrichaceae bacterium | reverse complement strand
TCAAGCTGAAGGTGAGGCTGCCTCAATTATGAAGGTTCGCCAAGCCGAAGCTGAAGGTATCAAGATGATTCGTAGCGCGGAAGCCGAGGGTTTGAAAGCCTTGAAGGACGCCAAAGCCGATTCTGCTGTCTTAACTCTCAAGAGTTATGAAGCTCTCGGTAAGGTCGCTGATGGTCAAGCTACAAAAATTATCGTCCCAAGCGATTTGCAAAACGTCGCAACATTGGCGAAGACCGTCAGTGAAGTGATTAAAGATGCCTCAGAGGGACAAAAAAATAGGTAATCATTCCTTTCTATCTATTATCACTAAAGAACGCTACGGCGTTCTTTTTTAATAATTCTTCTTGTTTATTCTTTGTTAATTAGAGAAGATTAACTAAACCCAAGAAACTGGTTAATGAGAATAGAACAACGAGAAATCCATAATTAGTTTGATTAAATATTTGTAATGGATTGATTATTGGACTTTTGGAAGTCAATTTTTTTGCTAATAGAAGCATATTTAAAAAGCATCCTACATAACTTACTTTTAAAAGATTGTAGCAAAGCTAAAGGCAGTCGATTTTATGGCTGATTCAACAATGTTTGTTTTTAGGCAATTTTCGGATTTTTATGAAAATATTCGAGATTTTTGTACTTGTAGAATTTTTCAAAATTTACTAACATTAATACACATGAAAACCTATGATTTTTATCTCTTTGACTTCGATGGCACACTAGTGGATAGCCTTAATTCCCTCATGTATGTCTTCGCAAATTCGTTCCAAGATGTCGGTATTTCAATCACTCGCGAAGAATGTCTAATATTCTCTCGTCAACCGATTGATGTCTCCTATTACGGAAAAGGCGGAACCGAAGATAAGTTTTTCTATTTCATCGACCGTATTAACTACTATCTCAACTCCCACAAGGCGGTTGAGTTAACTGAGTTATTTGAGGACACAATTCCTTTAATACGTTTCTTGCAAGATAATCGCATTTCGTGTGGAATTGTGACCAGCAATAACATTCCTCACGTTAAAGAAGTCCTCGATTTCTTTCATCTTCCCCACGAACTTTTTATGGTCTATACCGGCAATCAAGAGACCGATGAATTTAAACCATCACCGAAGCCAATTTTGAAAGCCTTAAAGATAGCAAACTACAAAGGCAAGAAGAGCAACGTCGCCTATATTGGAGATGGTTTAAACGATATGCTTTCCGCCAAAAACGCAGGTGTTGAAGGAATCTTAATCGATCGCGTTAATGCCTTTGAAGATAGCGCGGATTATATTCGAATTTCTTCCTTGATGGACCTTTTCAAATAAGGAACAAATAACGAAATTAATTAAAGGAAAGAGTTAACTCTTTCTTTTATTTTATCGTCGGTATGTTATACTTTTCTCACATGACCAATAAAGATTTAGAAACGCTAAAAATCAAAGCCCTTGAAGTCGGTGATGTCAATGCTACTTTAGAGCTTTCTGATTACTATTTGGAGATTGATGAACCCGATCTCGCTTTTAAGATTGTCTATCGCGCTTCTTTAAAGCAATATCCGAGCGCGGAAAGACGCTTAGGATTTTATTATGAGAAAGGCATTGGCACCGAAGTTGACTATCAAAAAGCCTTCACGCTTTATAAATCCTCGGCCGGCCGTGGTGATCTAAAAGCGAAACATAATCTCGGACTACTTTATGTTCATGGTCTCGGTTGCGAAAAGGATGAAAAACTAGGCTTCTCGTTAGTTAAAGAAGCAGCAGATAATCAAGATGTCAAAGCGATTGTCACCCTCGCTAAATTATATGAAAAAGGACTCGGAGTCGAAAAAGATGATGAGATGTATTTCTCTTATCTTCTAAAAGCCAAAGAATTAGGAGCTAACAATGTCTATCATTTGCTCGGCTATAGCACTTATGTTGGATTAGGTACCAAACAAGATTATCACAAAGCTTTTGATTACTTTGTCGTTGGCAGCGAGTTAAAAGATGATCAATGTGATTATTACATCGGAATTATGTATTCCAAAGGTCAGGGTGTTGAACAAGATGATTCCAAGGCCAGTTACTGGTTTTCTCAAGGAGCGAATAAAGGCGATCCACGCGCAATGTATAATCTCGCTGTTTTCTACGAAAAAGGACTATATTTGCCTCGGGATTTAGACAAAGCCCGATACTGGTATCAAAAAGCTAGTGAAAAGGGTCTTGAAAAAGCCACGGATAAATTTAAATCTCTCTCCCCAATCACCAAGTAAGTAAAAAATAGAGGAAAACTATTTTCCCCATTCAAACACAATAAGATTGTGTATAATGAAATAGAAATATGAAGAAAAAAACCAATGAAGTAAATGGCGTGAAAGTGATTCATCGTCATGGTCCGGCCTCTATCTTTTATGCCGTCTTTTGTTTATTGCTCGGCGCCATACCGGTGGCGATTCTTTTTATTCCTTGGTTTACCCTATCTATTAGTGATGGTAGCGATACAATCGCGACTAGCTTAACGGGCATTAATTTAATAAAAGAAGTGTTAATAGGCGAAATCAGCGGTCAGAGCTCAAGTTTTGCTTATTTATTAACTCTAATTCTCAGCGCATCAAATCTTCCTTTCTTGGTAGACTCCACTCCCTTAATTGTCCTTATACTCTCTTATGCATTTCCAATCTTGTATATGATAATCGCCCTCTTTGGTTTGTTTTTCATTTTCTTTGCTTTGGAACTGCTCTTCCGAGGAAGAATGAGTCACTTCAAGGCGCCTTATGTCCTCGCCTGGTTTTATTTCTTCCTTGTCTTGCTATTCTGCGGCATCGGCGGACTTCTACCTTTCTTAATTGGCATGTTGTTCGGGATGCTTCCTTCCTCCTCTTACACAATTGATCTATCTCTCTGGGGCGGCGATTGGGGAATGATATTGAACTTTATTTATCTCGGTATTGCCTTCATCTTATTAATCGCCTGTGGTCTACTTTATTCAGGTGCCTTTAAGAACCGCGTATTTGTGGGTGACTTAGGTGATATGAGTCGCGAAAAGAAAAAAGTAACTGATAATATCGATGCCGATATTTCCAAAGTTGAAATCTCCAATTCAGCGAGTGAAGAATTAATCAAAAAAGTGGTGGAAACACCCGCAATTGGTTTGCCTCCTACCCTAGGTAGCATCGGCGGTCACGCTTTTGCAGAGAATCAAAACCTTGTCGTCGCCGTGGTTCCAAGGGGAATCAAAAGTTTGGGCAACGGGGCATTTGCTAATTGCGGTCGCTTAAAACTAGTATCATTACCAACTAGCATCAAAGCGATTGGTGCGAATTGTTTTTTCAACTGCGCAAACTTAAAGCGCATTAACTATGCCGGCACCAAAGAACAGTGGCGACACATTAGAAGAGGAACTAATTGGTTA